>JABMOS010000021.1 GCA_013203185.1 Fidelibacterota bacterium
CCCGGCTTATGAAGCCGGTGCTCTAACCAACTGAGCTACCCTGCCATACTAATTTTTTCAAGGGGAAGCCGCCGACACTCCCGACCGTAAACGTCGGGATGCTCTAACCAACTGCCTGTCTCGGCGAAGCTCGAAGAGCGTAGACGGAAGCTACCCTGCCTTTTCAACTTTCGTGTTGAGCAAACACCCTGCCCTAAAAAGCGCGCAAAAATAGAATTCTCACTCTCTGTGGGCAAGTGAATAAACTACAGATAACAGGGAATTTTTTATTTCTCCCCTTGCTTTAGTACCTGTTCAATCACGCCTCGAAAATGAAACCTTTTTCATAAATTAATATAATTTCACATTGCTATATAGATGCCAACTACGACTACTAACATATTTAATTTACCCCCTGATAGTTAGGGGGAGAAAATTTGTGATGCACACCGAATTCACAATCCTTGAAAGCTTTGGTGATACCATCCATCTGCCTGATATTAGTAATATGAGAGTTACCCTTAGGTTAGGCCTTCATACAATCAACCCTCTCCCTCAGTTGATAGTAATGTTTTCTCCCAAGATGAAAGTTAAGTTGATACCATGAAAATTCTACTTGTCGAAGATGAAAAAAGGCTGGCTCAACACTTAGGAAGCCTGCTTCAAGAGAATAATTATACTGTTACCACAGCCTACGATGGCAAGAGTGCCTGGGATATCATCACCAAGGATGCCTTTGATGCCATCATTCTGGATTGGCTGCTTCCTGAAATCAGTGGTGTGGAAATTTGCGAACGACTCAGGCACAATGGAGACAAAACCCCAATCCTCTTCCTTACAGCCCAGTCAGCTATTCATCACCGTATCAAAGGATTTGAAGCCGGTGCAGATGACTACCTTACCAAGCCTTTCCATTCCGAAGAACTATTGATTCGCCTGGCCAGTCTTATCCGCCGAAGCCACCAACCCCCTATTTCTATATTTAATTCCAAAGGGTTCACCTTCGATGCCACCAAACACTATGTCTATTTTGGCGGTCAATCCACTGAGCTATCACAAAAAGAATCCGCCATCTTGAATCTATTGTTTCAAGACCCGGGAAAAGTAATATCCAGGAAAACTTTTTTAGAGGAAATCTGGGGCTACGATTTTGATCCAAAAACCAACACCCTTGAAGTATATATAAGAATGTTAAGAAGCAAATTAGATCAGCTGAGCTCCATGCGCCTGATCTATACCAAACGGGGTGAAGGCTATTATATAGAGAATGAAACTTAGGCTCCCCAACCCATCAATTCGATTTAAGATAATCTTTGCCCAGGCTGCCAGCCTGGCGGGGATTCTCTTCCTGTTTACTTTTATTCTTTCCATCCTGCTCAACCAGGTTCTGAACATGAATCTAGATCGCTTTTTACATATGCAATCTGATAATTTTCAGTCCACAATTACGGTTACCAATGGTCGAATATTTTTCCACGATTTAAACAGTAACTATGAGCACTTCGGATCAAAAGAGGATGAAATACCCTTCTATGTCCAATTCCTTGACATCCAGGGACACACAATCATGCTTTCAGGGAATTTGGAGGGTCGCAGGCTGTACCATGGTGGGGAACTCCCCCCAACAGAATCCCTGGAGACCGTTTTCTTTTTTGGGGACCCTTCAAGACGCCTGACAACCCCTGTGCATATACACCAAGAACACCTTGGATGGCTCATCATTACCATCCCCTTTGACTATCTCGATGACTTTAAAGACTATAAGAACAAAATACTTTTCATCACCGCTAGCATCGGTATTCTACTCTTCATTTTCCTGAGTTTTCTTTTTGTGAAATTAGCGTTGCGACCAGTGAAACAGTTGGCAGAAAGTGCTGAAGTACTGGCTGAACAATCTGAGATTAGCGCCTTACCGGATATTGAAAGCAATGATGAAATTGGTGACCTCACTAAGACTCTCAATCACCTCCTGAGAAAAGCAGGGCAATCCATGGAGACCCTGGAACTTTTCGCCGCCAATGTTTCCCATGAGCTGAAAACACCCCTGGCTATCATGCATTCAGAGATATCACTTCTTCAAAAAAATATCGATCCTGCTAGCCAGTACTCACTGGATTTGTTGAGCGAAGAAGTGGACAGGATGCAGACCCTTATTGAGAATTTGCTCGTTATAAGCAACTCGCAACGACCTTATAAACTTTTGCTTTCAGACATATGGCTTCAGGATTTCATCAGTGATGAATCTGGTAGGATTCAACGTATTTTTCGAAATAAGAACATGCACTTTGATTTTTCAAAGGTTGAATCCGCCAAGGTCAATACCGATATTTATCTTCTACAGCTTGTATTCGATAATCTGGTGAGAAATGCCGTTCTCTACTCACCTGACAATACAACCATATCCATTTCCACCACATCTGACGTTTCTGGTGTGTCCATTCATGTCTGTGATACAGGTCCTGGAATTGCTGAAGTTGAGCTTAACAAGATTCTTGAACCATTTGTTCGAGGCGAATCAAATGTCCATCAGGCGATGACAGGGAGCGGTTTGGGATTATCCATCTCTACGTGGGCAATAAAGCTCCTGAATGGGGATCTCAAGCTTAAGAATATCACCCCCCACGGCCTTCGTGCTTCCATCACGCTGCCCCACGCTTCCAAAGACTAAAAGTTCTTTAAATACTCTTCCCTGAAGTAGGTATTTTTATGCTCTTCAAAGGATCGGAATTCCTGATCCAGTAAATATTGCAGCGGATTTTCTTCACCAAGTGCCAATATGGAATGACAGAGGGTACATTCATCTGAAATGCCCTCACCTGCTTCATCCACCAGGTGTCGATTGTGACACCTGAAGCAACCATCACTTTGTTCATGCTGCATAAAATTATGGCAGGAGAAACAACCGAATTCCACACGGTGTCCCAGGTGATTGGGGTAGGTGCCCCAGTCAATCTTCATGGCGGGATGAATATTGCGATCATAAATAGCTTTTACTGCCTCTATTGAGGTAGGCAGGGATAGAAAATCCTTATCTGGGTATTCCTGTTCATAAAAGGATGTAAGCCTATCTCCAATAGCAGTGAGAGCTGAGTCCTTATCATCATAGGAGGTGGTGATGGCAGCCATTGCTTCGCGCTTGATATAAGGGGTATCAGTATCAATATCACCTCTGGCCATGGCACGATCTAAAGCTGCATCCGGTTGTTCATAAATATGGGTGGCTCGATTGTGACAATCCACGCAATCCATGACGCGGGGCTCAGAATCTTCAGAAGTGGAATCAGCCAGGTGTTGATTGGTATATCTCTTATACGTTCCATTGGGCTGCATGACCTCTACCCATATCATATCTTCGCGCATATCGTCCACAGAACTATAACGAACTTCGTTATTCTCTGAGATATGCCAATGAATACCAGAACCAACACCATTGACAGCATCCACCTTTAAATTAAGCGTGGTATACTGTTTGGTGTTGTTTTCATCATCACGATAGCGCTCGATTTTTACCAACTTTGAGCCATAATGCTTTTCCGGCCAGTGACATTTCCCACAGGTTTCTTTTGCCGGACGGAGATTATGAATTGGCGTTCCAATGGGTTTGTTATACAGATCAAACATAGCTGCAACCGCTTGCCAGGCGCCATTGATCTTTGCTTTTGCCAGGGCTTGCACGCCTTCTCCAATGTGGCAATCCACACAGGGAACTTTTGAGTGAGGTGAAACCGAATATACCTGCCATTCTGGTCCCATAATGGTGTGACAGGCAGTCCCACAGAATTCTGACTCATCCATGTAATGCATAGCGCTGGAACCGGCGGCAACGATGAACAAGACATTCACAATGGTTAGGATCCCCACAACAGGGACGACTTTCTCCCAAAAATTGTGCTCCCCGACACCCCCGACTTCAAATTTTGCTAGAAACACATGTTGAAGGGTTGTCCCTGTATCTTTTTTTTGTTTCCGCCAGGCAAAAGGCAGCAAGATCAATCCTGCAATAAATATCATTGGAATTAAAAAATAGGTGACAATCCCTGTGTAAGTACTTCTAAAAATACCGATAAGGGTAAGGCCTTCTAAAATAAAAAATGAGATAAAAGCTGTACTGGCTACAATGACACCGATTTTGCCAATCCAATTCAAGAACAGCAACTGAATAAACATTATGTAGCGTCTAAAAAAATCCATTTATGATCTCCATTAGTCGGTAATTTTGGGAAGAAAGTTAACACAGTGGTTGCTTATCGCAATCCCTTCTATGGGAATTAAACAATATTAATAATTTGGTATCACGTGGATGCTGGGAGGACGATGATTTATTGAATTGTCCGTGTCTTACCTTATTTTAAAACTCTAGTATTTGATCAATCAAGGAAGGGCTTCGGATGAAATTCAGCTATGGACGTTTACTACTTCTTGGGTTCGGATTTATGGGCACTACCATTCTTTGGGGAATTTACAATGCCTATGTCCCCATCTTTCTTCAGGCCGGAAGGGAGGGCTTTTCCACAACAGCTGGCGTGACCGGTTTTGGGATGAGCGCCACGGCCACTGGTTTTGTAATGACACTGGATAACATTGCTGCACTCTTTATCCTCCCCTTCATTGGTGCCTGGTCTGATAGAATTAGAACAAAAATGGGTAGACGGAAACCATTTATTGCCATGGGTGCACCCCTCGCCTTTATTGGCTTCATTGGAATTCCCATAATGCTAAATGTGTCTCTGATCCCTTTTATGATCGCCATCTTTGTCACCCTCTTTTTCATGGATGTATTTCGGACACCTGTAATATCACTCATGCCTGACATCACACCCTCGCCCAAGCGCTCACAGGCAAATGGTATTATTAACCTCATGGGGGGTGTAGGTGCAGTCCTGGCCTTTGTGGTAGGTGGGATTCTATTCAAGGTATCAGTCGGAGCCCCTTTCTACTTTGGTGGTATTATCATGCTCATTGGAGCTGCCGTGGTACTCTATTTCATTAAAGAACCTGATGTCCCCGAAGCCACGGAGGAACAACCAGGTCTCTTGGATAGCCTTAAGACGGTGTTGATGGACAAAGACCGATCTGCATTGTTTCTACTCCTGGCAATATTCTTCTGGTTTCTAGGGTATGGAGCGCTGGAAGTTTTCTTTACTTCTTTTGCTGTAAATCGCTTTGGCGTTGATAGTGGTGTGGCCACTGGACTCCTGGCCTTCTTCTCCCTCCCCATCGTCCTGTTTTCGCCATTGAGTGGATATCTCGGTGCGAAGTTTGGAAGAAAAGTTATCATTATGGTGGGTATCGTTGGCTTTGCCATTTTGCTTTTCTGGGGCTTCTCAATTCAATCTCTATCAATGATAAAGGTAATGCTTCCTCTAACTGGAGTTACCTGGTCACTCATACTCGTCAATTCACTCCCCATGGTGGTGGATATGGCTCCCCAGGATCGATTGGGCACCTATACTGGCCTGTATTATCTCTCTTCCCAATCCTCAGCTATAGTTGGACCCATCATGGCTGGTCAAATTATTGAACTCTTTAATAACAACTATGGAGTGGGTTTCATCTATGGCTCCATAACCTTGTTGATTGCCCTGCTCCTCATGTTGCCTGTAAAACGTGGCGAGGCGCTCACAGAAAGCTGATATGCTGTACTATTTCCTCAAATACCTCTCCTTTTTCATGGTAACTGTATTTTACCGTCGCATTCATGTCGAGCACAAAGAACGTGTCCCCAAAAAAGGACCTGTTATTTTGGCTGCCAATCATCCCAACACCATGATGGATCCCTTATTAGTCGCCCTGCTTTGTGGTCGCAATCCTCACTTCCTTGGGAAAAGCACCTTGTTTAACTCGAAGCTAGCAAAAGCCTTTTTTAGATCAGTACACGTTTTACCTGTATATCGAAAAATAGATGCCGAGAAAGAGATGGGCAAAAATGCCCAGGTTTTTGAAAGGTGTTATGAATCCCTGGAAGCTGGCAATGTTTTGGTCATCATGCCTGAAGGAATCAGTCAAATGGATGGCACATTGCATGAGATAAAGACTGGTACTGCTCGAATTGGCCTTGGAGCAGAGGTCAGGAATGCCTTTGAACTGGGGATACAAATTGTTCCAGCTGGGATTAATTACTCATCTCCCACGGAATTTTTTAGTGATGTTCATTGCCGATTTGGGCGACCCATTGATCTCCGAGAGTATCAGGATCTATATGAAAAGGATGAATACGAAGCGGTTTATGAGGTAACCAATCAGATTCGGGATGCCCTGGCAAAGCTTACGACTTCAGTTGAAAATTCCGAAACAGCTAATATGTTGAAGAATCTCAAACTGATTTACAAAATGGAGCTTGCCATCGATCTTGGATTTGATGATGATCTTAAGCAGCATGATTTCTCCATGACCCGGGGTATGGCTGATGCCATCAACTGGTATTACGCAGAGCACCCTGGATTATTTCACCAAATGGATAGGCGAATGACACGATATTTGGCCAAGGTGGAAGGTCTTGAGCTACGAGACGAGTTGCTCTCTACGGCTCAAGGGCATAGAACTATTACCCGTAGAGCATTTGGTCTCCTGGGAGTGATTACTGGATTCCCATTATATCTCTGGGGTGTGGTGAACAACTTTCTGGCCTATAGAGTGCCAGCCCACTTGGTAAAGTTCCTTGGAACTTCCATTGAATATTTATCTACTATAAAAATGCTATCAGGTTTTGTGGTATTTGCCTTTTTCTACACACTTCAATCCATAGGTGTCTGGTACCTCACAGGCTCTGGACTGCTTACCACCCTATATATACTGACCCTGTTACCTGCTGGACTGTTTGCCCGCTATTATCATGATACCATGCAGAGGTACCGCCAACACATTCGCATTTTCACTCTGTTCTTGAAGCGTAAGACTTTGATGTATGAAATCATTCAGGAGCGGTTGGCTTTAATTGGAGCAATTGATAAAGCGAAGGCGGAGTATATGAATCGGCAGGAAAGAGAAGAATCAGGCCCCAACGTCCGTGTGGATGACGATGAAGCCTGATTGCATATAAGCAGATTGTATCTCACATACGCTGTCAATCACCATCCGTTCCAATCTTATTTAAATTAATATCGCAAGGGCTTGACAGACCTTGTATCGCCGATTAGATTAAGCCCGCTTTCACCGGGGCGTAGCTGAAAAGCGAAGACCGGTAAACATCGCGGGATGGAGCAGTCTGGTAGCTCGTTGGGCTCATAACCC
>JABMOS010000022.1 GCA_013203185.1 Fidelibacterota bacterium
CCTCTATGACTTCCTTTGCCAGGCACCCCCATCATATACCCGAGAATAAAATGAACGCTCCGAATGGAAGGCCTATCAAAATCGCCTATATAAGGTATTAATGGAACTCATTGAGCAGGGCATTCAGCAGGGAGAATTTCCCCAGATGGAGCCACGCCTTATTATGAAAGCCATGGGTGGACTTTTTCATGGCCTGGTCTTTTTAGGAAAGGACCGCGAAACAATTACAGAAAATGAAATAGAGGAAATGCTCGGTAGTCTGCTTGGAAAAGCAACCCAGACGCACTGATCAATACCTTTAAATTAGAATCTACAGAAAAAATCAATCGAGGAGATACATCCATGCAAAGAAAAGCTACTCTTTTTACAATTATCCTGATGGCCCTGACTTTCAGTATGGCTTTTGGTCAAGCTTATACAGAAGATTTTGAAGATGGTGACATCAGCGAATGGTCTCAGTACCGCGCAGATGAAGAAATGATTCAAGCTATTGATATGACCAGTGCGCCTGCCGTTCTCATCGGCGGTGGTGACAAGGTTGGCTACATCCAGGATATGGACTATTCATATTCAGGTGCTGCCATTCTCCTTGATGGAGAAGTAACTGACGCCAATTACACTGTTGAAGCCGATGTTTATGTTTATGAGAATGCTACCACATCAGCCTATACAGGTATTGTGGCCTATGCTGACTCATCCCACCAGGGACCTCATTCATATGGATATTATGTAAAACTCGTGGCTGATTTTGATGGTGACAATCGTTTCCGTCTCTATAACAACCAGCTCAACTTCTCTACCTTTCAGTATAGTTTCCACGAAAGCATTGATGCCTCAATTGTTGACAAAACTGAAGGCTGGCATCACATGAAGGTTGTGGTTAATACCAACGTCGACAGCACCGTGTCCTACCAATGTTTCTATGATGAAATCGATCTGGGCACCTATGTGGATGACAGTGACATGAATACCTATATGGGACAACCAGGTCTCTACGCCTTCCAGCAGGATGGTGTTGATGGACTGGCTGGATACTTTGACAATTATAATGTCATGGCAAATGGAACGTCCTCTGTAGATAAGAAATTCGAGAGCCGTCCTGTGACAATGACCATGCACCAGAATTTTCCCAACCCCTTCAATCCATCCACAACACTCTCCTTTGAGATGCATGAAGCCGGAGAAGCCTCTCTGGATATCTTCAACATCAGAGGTGAATTGGTTACCACATTAGCTCAGGGCCATATTCAGCCCGGTAACTACCAACTGACTTGGGACGGAAGAGATAACCAGGGTCAAATCGTTGCCACTGGAAACTACATTGCTGTTCTCAGCAAGGGTAGTGAGCAGGTCAGCCGCAATATGCTCATGCTCAAATAAATAAAAGATAATGGGCCGCCTCATCTCGAGGCGGCCTTCTATTCATAAAATGAAAACATACTCTCGCTCACGACTCTTCCTCCTGGCCTTTCTGCTTCTACAGCATTTCGTTTTTGCTGGTGTAGGCGGAAAGATTTCAGGTACGGTTAGCTCTGACGATCAGGGTGCCCTGGTGGGTGTGAATGTGGTCATTGATGGCACCCAGATGGGTACAGCCACCGATGAAAGCGGGAAGTTCTTTATTTTGAATGTACCCCCTGGCACCTATACCATCAAATTCATGATGATCGGCTATAAAATTGCCGTCCATCAGGATGTCCAGGTGGTTTCAGATTTCACGACCAAAGTGAATGCGACACTGGAGCTTGCAACCCTGGATGCCCGGGAAGAAGTATACGTTATTGCCACAAGACCCCTCATTCAAAGAGACGCAACGGCTACCATTCGCGTCATCAGCGCAGATGATATCATCTCCATGCCTGTGAATAATATTAATGATGTCCTGGCAACCCAGGCAGGCTTTACTACAGATGAAAGCGGTGGCATCCACGTCCGCGGTGGACGGACCAAAGAAATACTTTACATGATTGATGGTGTTATTGTTCGCGACCCCATGGAGGGTGATTTCAGCGGGACAGTTAACCAGAATGCCATACAGGAAATGACCGTTATCAGCGGAACTTTTAATGCCGAATATGGCCAGGCCATGTCCTCCGTGGTGAATATCGTGACCAAAGAAGGTGGCGAGGATTTTCACGGACGCATCGAGTACACCTCCGATCAAATGAATGCCTATAAATACCACGAGTCCGGTGCATTTGAATACCTGGATAGCAGTTATGCCGATGAAGATACAGCCTTTACCTATATCGATTTACGTGATGGTCTATATAACTATTACAATGATGCCCCTGATGGATTTTATCCCAAGGCATTAATCCCATTATTAGGGCTGCCCATGAGCGGCCAGCTCAGTGTTAGTCTGGGTGGACCCCTGCCTGGAAAAACCAGCTATTATCTATCTGGCTTGTTCACGTCGGAGGAAAGTCCCTTGCCACATGGTGGTGAAATGAGTCAGGACATTCAGCTTCGCCTGAGCCATAGGCTAACAGACCAGATCAAACTGGGGGCCCACCTTAATAGCTCAAGCCGACTGTATCAGAACTACTCCCATCGTTGGAAATACTTAGCAGAGAGTAATGCTCACACCTACAAGGGGAACGACAGAATCTCTCTCAATTTGACCCACACCCTCTCAGAAGCCTGGTTTTACAATGTGCACCTGTCCAGCCAGACCGTGGGGACAAAAATCGGTGTTGCTGGCCTGGGTCCAGAAGAGTATGAGCGTCCCCTTACGGATGCATCAGTCTATTTTTACGCATCTGGAAACCAGGGTGTTTACACAGATAACCTCAGCCACACAAAGAGCCTGAATATCAACACCACCTACGCCACCGGTGAGCACCTCCTGAAGAGTGGCTTCAATTACGCTGCCCATGAACTTGAAATATACACAGAAGAAGACCCCTGGCTTGGTGGCACCAATTTTAAAGATGATACAACCTACACACCCACAGAACTGTCCTTTTATCTTCAGGACAAAATTGAATTTGAATATCTCATCCTTAATCTTGGTTTGCGATATGATCGCATCGATCCCCGGATTGGTATGTGGGAAGATGTCACCCGTTTTGCCCTCTGGGATTCCACCCTCCAAAACTGGGTGTCAGCACCTGTCATAGATGCTCCCATAGAGAGCAAGTGGAGCCCTCGGATTGGTCTGGCATACCCAGTGACCGAAAACACTGTTTTTCATTTTTCATATGGGCACTTTTTCCAGAGTCCAGACTTTAAGGCAATGACTTATAATGCAGACAAGGATATTTCAGCAGCTCTGCCACTGGTGGGGAATGCAGGCGTCAAACCACAAAAAACAGTAGCCTTTGAAGTCGGCGTAAAGCAGGCCCTTTCGCCTGTTACCAAATTAACAGCCACGGTTTGGTCCAAAGATATCAGGGACCTCCTCTCCACGCAATCCTACCGCATCATCTCCATTCCGGTGGTGGTATACACCAACTCAGATTACGCCAGCGTAAAGGGTGTCGATCTGAGCCTGGACCGCGCCTTCAGCGAGAGTTTCAGTGCCAACATGAGCTATACTATTTCAGTAGCCAGAGGGAATAACTCTACACCCATTGCCGGCTACTTTTCGGCTTATGAAAACGAAGAAATCCCCCATAAAGAGTACTATCTTGACTTTGATCAACGCCATGATCTTTCCTTGAACCTGGCCTACCGCGGGGGGCCAAAGAGTGGTGGGGTGTTTATGGGATTTCGACCCCTGGCAAATACCAATGCAAACCTGCTTTTGAATGTGGCCAGCGGCTTACCCTATACACCCTATGTGGATCCCACCATACAAGTTGAGGTCAACTCGGCTCGCAAGCCCTGGATCTACAGTTTGGACCTGAGACTAAGAAGACAGATCAATGTGGGCAGTTTAAAACCAGCCCTCTTTTTCGAGTTCATGAATCTTACCAATCATGAAAATGTTCTTGCTGTGAATAGCCGCACAGGCAAACCTTTTGATCAGGGCAGTTCAGGCCTGGTCGGCGGTGGAGACGACAGTAATTTGAATCCAGCAAAACTGGGTCCCGGTCGATCTATTAAGGCCGGAATTAGCGTGGGGTGGTAATGAAAAAAATGATTTTCATAACGCTGGGTCTCTGGCTAATGGTCAATCCCTTGGTGGCCCAGGATTGTGCCTCTTGTCATAGCCCAAACGAATATTCCTCCCTTCAGAAGTCTGCCGGCATTTTCCAGAAAGCGGTAGGCGTAATGGACAAGGGCCAGGTGCAGGTCAATACAGGAAACTTTGGAACCTTGTCCAGCTTCCATGTCTACTTCACCAATGCCGTCCATTGGCCAGCCTCTGCTGCCTATGAACGTCAGTACTCCTTCGGCCTTGGATTGATGGTGGGAATTAACGAAAATGATGTCATTGAAACGGAAACTCAGAGTCAGTCAAAAATCTTGGATTGGCTCCCACCAGATGATGCCCGGGGAAAAGAATTTTCAGGTGAGGTAGTCGCCGAATCTGACGACACGCCTTTTATGGCCAGCAGCGATCTGACCCAGAGTTGGCCAGGCCAGGGATGGCCCGGATATTTCAGGGTGGATGTCAATAGTTTGACCGATGAACAACTGGATAACCATCCCAGCGCATTAAGCTTGCCTGACGCCCCCAATCAGTTCAGCTCAGATCGAGACCTCTTTGCCACCTATAACGATGCCCAGAACCCCCAGGGCAGCCACGGCCTCACGGTTGAGCAAACCGCCCATTCTTATGGTCGTAACTACGCTGAGGATATTGTCTTTTGGGATTTGAAAATTTTCAACGATGGCGCCGAAGACCTGGACAGCATCTATATCGGACTCTATGCCAAATTTCGACCTGATTTTGACAACCATGATTATCTAAACTTTGTCGACAGTGACAATGATGGCATCCAGGATCTGGTGTATGTCTATGATATTAACAACACCCTCAACGGCGCCTGGAATGAAACCAACGACCCTTTGGGTATGGTTGGGATAAAGGTATTTGATACACCGGGACAAGTAGGCATTACAGATTTTCACCATTTCTCCAGAGAAGCTTCACCTTCCACTGACCAGGAAATGTGGGCCCTCATGAGCAGCAAGCAGAACTCAGAATATCTGGTAGACCCGCAATACTATTTTCATGGCACCAATTCTCGAATTGATGATACAGGGCAGGATCTGGCCACCATTGAAGCCTACTATCCACCCTTTTCTGATGCCGGTGAAACAGCCCGCATAGGAAATGGCATAAATTATGTGATTTCCTGTGGACCCTTTGACCTGAAGGCAGATTCAATGACCACCCTGTCCTTTGGTCTCATCATGGGAGATGCAGGCACCGTTCCTGATAGTCCAGATACCACAGATCTCATGGAGAATGTCAGGATCGCCCAGGAAATGTATCGCCTTTATTTCCAGGGATCAGGACCTCCTGACCCACCACAGGTGCATGCTGTTCCAGCAGATGGGCAAATCTCATTGTATTGGGATGGCAGTGCTGAAAGTTCAAGAGATGCCTGGACAGGTGATCAGGATTTTGAAGGCTACCGTGTCTTTCGTAGCTCTGATGCTGGGCTGACCTGGGGAAGACCCATCACTGATGCTTATGGCAATACCGTTGGATATCATCCTATTGCACAATTCGATTATACCGAGGAAGAAGATATTGAGAGATATGGGGTAGATGTTTCCGGTCCAGATCCAGCTTTCCCACAAAACCTGGGTGATAATTCCGGGTTGTCCCACACCTTTACTGATTCCAATCTGGTGAATGGTGTGGAATATTGGTATAGCGTCTCAGCCTATGATCGCGGCAATCAAGACGATCCCGCCAATCCCATCCCCTCTTATATGAATGCCCAGGGTCAATCCTGGCATGAAAAGCACACGGTTCGCGTCACCCCTGGTAAAATTGCTCATAACCTGAGCTTTGGTGGGCTGGAGGCACGGGGAGGAGATTGTCAAGGCGTGGTCACAGTGGAAGTTGAAGATCCAGAACAGCTCAAAGATCTGAATTATTTAATCGGTTTTGATAAAGTTGATGTCACCTTTGATGGTGAATCAGTGAGCGGTATGGCAGCATCGGTTCTCAATGAACTCACAGGCGACACCCTGGTCAATCAACAGTTTATCATTGATGGCAGCGACGAGAACACCATCTCCCTGGATGGCTTGGTTATCTATTTGGAAAGCCCTCCAACAGGGGTTGAAACATTGGGCTGGACCAAGGTCGCTGGTGATACATGTACCTTTGACTGGCGCATTGAAAGTAAATATCCAAACCTGGTTCCCTCTGGACAGGCTGTGGGTAGCGAGGTTGAGACATTTGATGATTGGCGTCTCATTGTGGATTATGAGACAGGTGTTGAGGCGCTCTGGCTGGATGCTTTTTCAGGGGATTATAGTAGCGAAACCCAGCATCTCCCACTAAGGGTTGAAGTAATCACCGATCCTGCTAATCCCATAGATGTCACAGATAATTTGATTCTTGGAGAATTCAACCACGGCATGCCAGCAGAGATTAGACCCATGTTTTATAGCCCTATTGGCTGGGATCTGGTTCCAGGTGGATTGGGTTGGTTATCTGGCTCAGGTGGCTGGTATGAAAAACATGTCGATATGCTCATTATGGAAAAGATTGACGTTGATATCGCCACCGGTGATACCATTCCTAATTACCTGTATCTCCTCACCAACAACAAGCCAGATACATCTATAAACAAGGATTTTGAAACGGAGATTATTGAGGCCGCTGCACCATCCCAGGGAGACGAATTCTCAATCATCACCTTCAAGCCTTTCAGGCCAGGAATCACCTATCATTTTAATCCACTAGATGATGTTTCTGGAGTGGCATCAGAGAACCCGCTTGAAGATGTCTATGTGGTACCGGATCCCTATATCGTAACCAATGCCTGGGAAACCAATGAGTTTGGCAAAAAACTCATGTTTACCAATCTGCCATCAAATTGTACCATTAAGATATATACCATCCTTGGTGAGCTTGTGGATACGGTGGAGCACGGTGGAGACAGTCAGACCAGCTCAGGTTATGCCTTCTGGAATATGCGCACCCGCAATGATCAGTTTATAGCACCAGGGGTGTATCTCTACCATGCTGAAACACCAGACGGTCATGAGACCGTAGGAAGATTCCTGGTGATCAAATGAGACGCCTAATCCTGCTCATTGCCATGAGTTCTCTCGTTTACGCTGATTTTGACAAGGTGGCCACCACAGCTGCACCCTTCTTAAAAATGGGTGTTGGTGGACGGGCAGCTGCCATGGGTGGCGGCTTTGTGTCTCTGGCCAATGATGGCAGTTCCATTTTCTGGAATCCCGCTGGAATGATGGGTGTAAATAGTATTACTGCGACTGCCAGCCACAATGAATGGCTTCTGGATATCACCCATGATTATGTCGGGCTCATCCTGCCTGGTCGCACCAATGAAAGAATCGGTTTCGCCATATCAGCATTGACCATGGGCGAACAACCTGTGCGCACACTTGAAAACCCAGACGGTACCGGCCTGGTCTACAATGTCATGGATGTAGCCATTAGCGCTGCCTATGCACGCCAGGTAACCGATCGTCTTTCCATGGGAATCACAGGAAAATTTGTCCAGCTGAACGCTTACAACGAGAGCGCTTCCACCATGGCCATCGATGTGGGCTCCATTTTGCGAACCGACTTTTACGGGCTCAGAATCGGCATGGCCTTATCCAATTTTGGTGGTGACTTTCAATTCAGTGGACGTGATTTGATTTTGAAAGCAGACATTGATGATGACATCGACGGCAACTATAGTACTGATGTAGACTTGAGAACCGAACCCTGGCCTTTGCCCCTCATGATCCGTATTGGACTCAGCATGGATGTCATGGGCGGGGGAGATGCCATAGTTTCCAGTCAGAATAGTCGCCTGACACTGGCCATGGATGCAGAACACCCCAACGACGGTCCTGAGCACATCAACCTGGGCGCAGAATATGCCGTAAAAGAAATGGTCTATTTTCGTGGTGGGTATCGTTATAATTATGATCAGGAAGGCTTCACCATGGGAACGGGTATCCAGCTTAATTTAAAATCCCATGGAAAAATTAGGATTGACTATGCCGTCAAACCCATGGAAATATTTGGAAACACCTCTATACTCTCAGTAGAATTCTCGAAGTAAACTATTGCTCCCCAGTAGGGATCTCAAGGCTCTCGAAGAGTCAAGACAGAGTCTTGTGGTTATGTGCATGATTCGTATGCTTCGAGAGCCCCAGCAAAGCAAATCAAGGCATGGCCTCGCGTCACTCACAGCAATAAGAAAGAATTCGTTCTTTTCGTAAAATTCGTTGTAAAAAATATCTGAAACAAGAACACTTCGAGAACCTCAGTGTTCAGAAATAATCTACTTTACCCCACGATAAATCGCTGTAATCCCAAAGGTAAGATCCCGGTGGCGAACTTCCTCAAAACCCTCACTGGAAAGCAGGTCTTTAAAATCACCACGATCAGGAAAATGCCTCACTGATTCAGGTAAATAGGTATAAGCAGACTTGCTGGACATCAAGCCTGCCAGCTTGGGCAGTATATGATCAAAATAGAATCGATAGAGACGACCAAAAAACCAGCCCTGGGGTTCTGAAAACTCCAGGATAGATAGCCGACCACCTGGCTTTAAGACACGATAAAATTCGCTGAGAGCGGCAGAGATGGTTCCCACATTACGGATGCCATAACTGATACTCAAGGCATCAAAAGTATTGTCTTCAAAGGGCAATTTCTCAGCATCCCCTTGAACCACTTCAAACTTCTGGGAGAGACCACGCTTGTCGATCTTCTTCTTGGCCAGCTCTAGCATATTAGCGGAGAAATCCAGTCCCATGACCTCAATGTCAGCAGCCTTAAGGGCAGCAAACCCCTGGTCTCCCGTGCCACAGGCAACATCCAGGAGCTTATGACCATCTTTTAGTTCGAGGGCTTTAACAGATTGTTTGCGCCAGTAGAGATCAATCCCCAAACTCAGAAAATGATTCAAGAAATCATAGCGACTGGCAATCCCATCAAACATGGTCTGCACTTGCGTTTTTTTCTCATCACCACTATGTAAAAATTCTGAATCCGCCATATGGGCACCTCTCACTTTCTGGCTAACAATCTTGATAGTCAAGCCAGCGTTTCCAAGGAAATAAGCCTGTCCACCTTAGCAATCTATTTGCCAATGGTGTGCAGGTGTTTTTGCCTGGTTGTTATAGCACCCGACTTAAGTCGGGTGCTATTTAAGAAGACAGGCTCAATGTTCAGCTTCTACCCTCTTTCATCTCCACCATCCCCGGCTAAATTAAAAAAGATACAAGGATTCATGTTTTGACTAAAAGGAGATGCGATATGAAACATATACTTTGTGCCTTGTTGATGGTTAGTCTGGTTCTGGCAGGTAGCCCGACAGGCAAAAAGATCATCTATAAAGTCGACGGTGACAAATACGAAGGCTACTATATTAGCCCATCTCCTGAAGCCCCACTTATCCTCATTGTCCATGACTGGGATGGTCTCACTGGCTATGAAATCAAACGCGCTGGCATGCTGGCCGATCTTGGATATGCAGTCTTTGCGGCTGACCTATATGGGGCTGGAATTCGTCCCACAGAATTCAAAGACAAACATGCCAGAGCAACTGAACTATATCAAGACAGAGAAAAAATGCGAACCCGTTTACGGGGAGCCCTCAAGGCAGCTAAGAAACAGAAGGCCAATGTAGATAACGCAGTCGCCATAGGATATTGTTTTGGTGGCGCTGCCATTCTTGAATATGCTCGAGCTGGAGCAGATTTGAAGGGTTTTGTGGCTTTTCATGGCGGTCTTGACACACCCGAAGGCGAAGATTACTCTCAGACCAGGGGTGAAATCCTGGTGCTTCATGGATCAGCAGATGCATCTGTGAGCATGGAAGACTTTGCCAAGCTTGCAGTGGAGCTGGAAACCCATAAAGTGCCCCATGAAATGATTGCTTATAGCGGTGCCCCACACGCCTTTACGGTTTTTGAATCAGAGCGTTATCGAGCTGACGCAGACAAGAAATCATGGCATCGTTTCACCCAATTCCTCCAAGAGGTTTTAGACTAAGGATACCCGCATCAACAATCTGAATATCAAACAGTCGCAGTTTAACGCTGCCATGGATCTATATCGCGCCCAAAAGGTTTACGTGGCTTTCAGCAAGCTGGTAGCCACTCTGAACGTTTCCCTCCAGGTAGTGCTCCTATATTTTATCTGGGATATACAACTGGGATTAGCAGGGCAGGTTGTGGCTTTTATTTTAGCCTTTGTTTTGACAGACTTCCTCAATGGTCTTGTCCATATGATCATGGATCATAAGGAAAGCTATGATTCGTTTTATGGTCCACTGGTGGCCAACTTCCACCTCCATCACCAGACCCCGAAATACACCAGGCATTCCCTGCCTCTGGTATACTTCAATGAAAGTGGCGCCAAGATCTGGTTGGTGCCCTTTCTTATGTTAACCCTGTTCTTTGTGATGAATTATAGTTTCAACCCATTTTTAATCCACACTCTGGTTTACATTGGTATACTGTCTTCCGTAGCAGAAGTATCCCATTATCTATGCCACACGTCTGACTCAAAAGTAGCCCATTTTCTAGCCCGAATTGGTATTCTCCTGTCCCGAGAACATCACGCGCCTCATCACGAAAAAGACAATATGAACTATGCCTTTCTGAACGGCATGAGTGACCCTTTGATCAACCTTATCGCCAGAACATTTTTTGCAGGATATAAAAACACAACAGATCAACACTTTGTCAAATATGCCGGCGAAGTCGGAGCGAATCAGCGCTAGCAAATCTGAGAGATGGCAAAACCGAAAATTACATGGAAAATGCAGAGTTGGGGACTTTATACAGCCTGGGATCGTCAGGCTAAAGAGCTGCCTGAGATTCAGGACTTCACTGAAAAAATACCAGCCATCCCTGGTGTGGAATTTGGATACATTCTCCAGATTAAAAAAGCCAGAGGCAAGCAGATCCATTTCACTATAGAACACCCCCCCTTCCCAGATGCTTCAGGCAATCCCACTCCGACCTTCATCGGCGATGTTTATGTAAGGAGCAATGAATGGCAATTCTTCCTCGGGGAGCCAGTTGAAGACAAATGCGGACCCTGGCGACTTATTGTTGAGCTAGAAGGTGATGTTATTGCAGATAAAACATTTATGATTGTGGAAGATGTTTGATCATGACCCGGGGTAAGAAAACCATCAAAGGTTCATCGGGGTTTAATCGCAAGAATACCGACGACTTCCTTGCAAAGAATCAATTCAAGCCAGGCGTTGTGGTCACTGATTCGGGACTACAGATATTGGAAATTGAAGCAGGGTCAGATGACCATCCACAAGCCCACAACGAGGTTGAGGTTCATCAACGTATCAGCCTCATTGATGGGACCCCCATAGACGACACCTACAAAACGGGAGAGACCGTTCGTTTTTCCCTGGATCAAGCCATCTCTGGATATCGTGAGGGCCTGCTCCTCATGGGCGTTGGTGGTCGCAGTAAGCTGTATCTCCCGCCGGACCTGGCTTGGGGTAAGCGTGGCAGCGGCAAGCGCATTGGACCAAATGCCGCTCTCATCATTGATACGAGACTCATAAGAATTATATAAAAACACAGATCCACCTAATCCCTTTGATGCGGGATGGAGGTGATTATTTTTCAGACCAATCAGGAGTTACTCAATGGAAATACTTCAAAAATGTTCTGGTGTTTTGCTGGGATTATTGTTGCTTCAAGGTTGTGCCCAGAAGTCAACCTGGTATCGCGGAAATACCCATGCTCATACGGTAATCTGTGGACATGCGGACTCATCACCGCAATTAGTTACTCAGTGGTATCATGACCACGGATACAATTTTTTGATACTCAGTGAACACAACCATTTCATTAATCCCGATTCAGTTAAAATGCCAGTGAGCCTGAGAGATAATTTCATCCTTATCCCTGGCGAAGAAATATCAGGGCCTAAGATTATCCACTCCACGGCCATGAATATTGAAAAACTTGTCTTGCCCGATAAGGGCTTGGAAATCAAGAGCCACATTATCCAAAATCATGTGGATATCACCAGGGAAGCCGGTGGGAGGAGCATTCTTAACCATCCCAATTATCGCTACGCCGTTTCACAAGGTGATATCCTACCGGTCAATGGTTTAAATATGTTTGAACTATATAATGGACACCCCTTGGTTGCCAATAATGGCGATGGGGAGCATATTTCAACAGAAGCACTCTGGGACAGCTTGCTTACCAGGGGAATGCCTGTTTTTGGCGTTTCATCTGATGACGCACATTATTTCGCCACCATCGATTCTGCACATTCCAATCCGGGAAGGGGCTGGGTTATGGTGAATGCCAGCGAGCTCACTGGAGATGCCATCGCCCAGGCCATGTACCATGGATCTTTCTATGCCAGCAACGGAGTCATGCTCGATTATTGTTCTATCAAAAATGGGAAATACAGAGTAAGGGTTAATGTTGCTCAAACCATGGATGAGCTTACATCAACGGAGCTCAAGGGAAGGCTGGTTGAAGCCACGGAGCCAGGATTCACAATTGAGTATATCGGCCACAAGGGTGAAGTCTTATTCACCACAAATAACTCTAGAGCAGATTTTCTCATTAGTGGGGTTTCACACTATGTCAGACCGCGGATTAGTTATTTCCGCGATCACCCTTCAGGAGGTTCCGAAGCCTTCTTTGCCTGGGGACAGCCTGAGTTTACTGATGGAAGGAAATTGCAGGAATGAATCTGGTAAATAAAGAATACCACAAGCGAGCGAGAATTCTCCTGGAAAACTGGCAGGACAGCAGGGCTCACCATGAAGGCTTTGAAATCCCAACAGATGAAGCATTACCCTCTCTGATTGAGTTAAGTCTTCTCTCAGCTGATGCCTCCATTTCTGAAGTTAATAAACTTTGTAAGTTTGCCCGGGAATATGGTGTTGCGGGTATTGTTGTCAATCCAACCCATGTGGAGCGATGTGTCCAGATTCTGGGGGACGGGCTCCCCGTGGGAACCGTTATTGGCTTTCCTTTAGGAGCAAACCATCCCCAGATCAAGATGGCCGAAGCCAATTTGGCTGTTCAGCATGGGGCCAAAAACCTCAATACAGTCATAAATATCGGCCTGCTGAAGACATCCAACTTCCAGGAGGTGTTTGAGGAGCTCCGCGCTGTACGACATGCCTGCCCAGAATCAGAGCTGACAATAATACTGGAAACATCCCTCCTGGAACCACTCCAGACCATCATCGCCTCCATGTTGTGCCGTGAGGCAGGTGCTGATGCCGTCATGACGTCAACAGGGTTCAACAATTCAGCAGCAATATTGGAAGATGTTTCACTCCTACGCTCAATTGTCGGTGATGATCTACATCTGGTTGCCTCAGGCAGCATTGCGGGTCGCCATGATGTTGAGGGTTTGCTTAAAGCAGGTGCTTCACGGTTGACTGTTGAGTTCTCAGCCATAGATGTGGCCCTGGCTGGTCTAGTCAGGCGTTCTGACTGAACAGTCAATGAAAAAACTACATAGACTATGTGTGTTTTGTGGCTCTAGCGAGGGGGCCAGGCCTGAATACATCCAGGCTGCCAGAGCTCTTGGCGAGGCAATGGTGGCCCGTGGTATTGGTCTTGTTTATGGCGGCGCAAACGTGGGCACCATGGGCCAGATTGCCAGTACGGTGCTGGCCGGGGGTGGAGAGGTGATCGGTGTTATTCCTGAGGGTTTGGTCAAAAAGGAGGTGGCTTACAGAGAACTTCAGGACTTGAGGGTGGTGCAAACCATGCACGAGCGCAAGTCCCTTATGAACGAATTGTCAGATGGCTTTATCTCGTTGCCAGGCGGGCTGGGTACCTTTGAAGAGTTTTTCGAAGCCCTGGCATGGGGACAATTGGGAATTCACACCAAACCATCTGGGCTATTGAATATTCAAAACTACTATGGAAGCCTTCTGAAGTTTCTAGATCATGCTGCCGCTGAATCTTTCATGCAACAAGCACACCGTGACATGTTGTTGGTTCACGAGGATCCAGTCGCCCTTCTTGGTCTGTTTGAAACGTATGAACCACCTGATGTGGACAAGGCTGACTGGATTAAAGGACGACATCTAAAAAACATGACTGACTGAACAATGAGTGGGGAAGAAGTATGACACAGCCGTTTGGATTTATCTTTGTAAACTCTCTTTTCGTTCCAGAGGGAGAGGCCTTTACAGCAAGTATGAAGCAATATGCAGTCGCCCTGCAGGGGCTTGGTGGCATAGAAATGACCATAGATAGCCTGGATGTTTCATTACCACTGGTTTACTTCATGACAACAGGTGGTACTGAACAGGTCCTGCTGGATATTCGCCAACAACGGAGCAAGGACATTGGGGACGAACCGGTGCTTATCGTAGCCTATCCTGCCCACAACTCCCTTCCAGCGTCCCTAGAAGTTCTGGCCCGCCTGCAACAAGATGGTGCCCAGGGTCAGATTCTGTATCTCAAAAAATCAAGTGATTCAAAGGGACTCCAGAAAATTCAGGATGTGCTCACAGTTCACAGGGTTGCTGCTGAATTGAAGCGATCTCGAATTGGATTGCTTGGCGCACCCTCTGATTGGTTGGTGGCCAGCAGTCCTGAACATTCAGTGGTACAAGAGTCCTGGGGTCCAGAGGTTGTTCCTGTTTCTCTGGATGAGATAAATAGATTGATAAAAGAGGTTCCTTCCGAGGACATTCCAGCTGTGTTGAACCCTCTGGTTGAGGGCGCTACGGACATCCAGGAGCCATGTCCAGCAGATCTAGACAATGTCGTTCGGGTCTATCTGGCTCTGAAGCAGGTCATCGAAAAATATGATCTGGATGCACTTACCATTCGCTGTTTTGACCTGGTCCTGGGTCTTGAAACCACTGGCTGCTTTGGGTTATCCCAATTAACAGACGAAGGCATTATTGCCGGTTGTGAGGGAGATCTAGTAAGTACAGTGGGTCTTCTCTGGGCCAAGAAGCTTACTGGACAGACACCCTGGATGGCAAATCCAGCCCAGCTAGATGAGGTCGGAAACAAAATCATACTGGCCCACTGCACCGTACCCCGGAGCATGGTTCAGGATTATGGCTTACGGTCTCACTTTGAATCCAATCTTGGAGTTGGTATACAGGGTACCATTGCCAATGGACCAGTAACCCTTCTGCGTATTGGCGGAAAGAAGATGGAGCAACTGTGGCTGGCCGAGGGACAGATAATTGAATCTGGCAAAGCTGAAGATCTATGCCGCACACAAGTTGAAATAAAACTTAGTGATGGTCATATTAGTGCTTTATTAGAAGCACCCCTGGGAAATCATCTGGTTATGGTCCAGGGCCATCACCTACAACACCTGCAAAGCTGGTGGAAACAAATGATTGCCTGAGGGCACCGCCTGGTTTAAGATTATCAATTCGGGGGCGAGGAGATATTATGGATAACACAATTACACTTCCATCCTGGGCATTTATTATTCTTGTGTTATTCGCAGGCATCATGGTCCTGGATCGTATGCTTATGCCAAGTTTGCGCTGGTATCTCCGGCGACGGGTTAAAAAAGTCATGGATGAAGTCAGTTCCAGGTTAGACATCGCCATCCGGCCCTTTCAGCTCACCCGCAGGCAGGGACTCATTGATCAACTCGTTTTTGATGACCAGGTAATTGAAGCCGTTAAAACCTATGCTGTTGAGCATGACATGCCCCAAACCGTGGCCCAGGAAAAGGCCAAGCGTTATGCCCACGAGATTGTCCCGGCCTTCAATGCCTATATTTATTTCCGACTAGGATACTGGCTTGCCCGAAATATAGCCCGCCTCATTTATAGGGTCCGTGTTGGGTTTTACGATGCAGAGGAACTCAAGAATATTCCTGAAGATGCCTCCGTTGTGTTTGTGATGAATCACCGCAGCAATATGGATTATGTCCTGGTTTCCTTTCTGGTGGCTGAAAAAACAGCTC
>JABMOS010000023.1 GCA_013203185.1 Fidelibacterota bacterium
CAGCCAATTTTCCCGGCAAATCGCCACTTTCCAGAGCACTTTTACGACGGGTCAATTCACGGGCTTTACGAGCGGCATCCCGAGCCTGGGCAGCCAGAAGACTTTTTTCTATAACCCTTTTTGCAATTGCCGGATTCCGTTCCATAAACTCATTCAGTTGATCACTCACGAATGAATCAACCGTACCCTTGATATCGCCATTTCCCAGCTTGGTCTTGGTTTGACCTTCGAACTGTGGTTCAGCAACTTTAATGGAAATAACGCAGGTGAGTCCCTCACGCACATCATCACCACTCAGAGTGGTGGTGGCCTTTTTAAAGAGATTATTGCGCAGGGCGTAATTGTTCAGGGTACGTGTTAGCGCAGTTCTTAAACCGGAAAGGTGAGTTCCGCCCTCAATAGTATTAATGTTGTTTACATAGCTCAGTATGTTTTCTGTGTAGCTGTCATTGTACTGAAAGGCCACATCAATGGGCACATCATCTTTTTCACCCTCAAAAGCAATAACCTGTGGGTGAATCGGGTGCTTGTTCTCATTTAGATAATCGATGAACTGCTTCAAACCACCTTTGTACAGATAAGTTTCGGACCGAACTTCCTCTTCACGCTCATCCCTCAAGTGAATGGTGAGACCCTTGTTAAGAAAAGCGAGTTCACGAATGCGATCTTCCAGAACATCCCAATCAAAAACATGGACAGTAAAAATGGAATCATCAGCCTTGAAAGTGACTTTGGTGCCACGCTTTTTGGTTTTACCCGTTGTTCGCATGCCCTCACTTAGAATGCCCTTTTTAAAGTCTGCCTCGTAGACAGACCCATCGAGATAGACTTCTACATGGAGTCTTTCTGCCAGGGCGTTTACTACAGACACACCCACACCATGGAGTCCACCGGAAACTTTGTAGGAATCTTTGTCAAATTTTCCACCGGCGTGCAAAGAGGTCATTACAACTTCCAGAGCAGGACGACCTTCTTCTTTATGCATGCCCACGGGGATACCACGCCCGTTGTCTTCAACGCTGATGGTCTCTCCCTTGCCAATGATTACATCGATAGTGTCACAATAGCCACCCATGGCTTCATCAATTGAATTGTCAATGACCTCATAGACGAGATGATGTAAACCACGTTTACCAACATCACCGATGTACATGGCTGGTCTTTTGCGGACGGCTTCAAGACCCTTAAGGACGGTAATAGATTCCGCACTATAACTTTTTGCTTCAGGATTTATTTGATTATCACTCATGTAAACTTGATATCCCTTACTACTGTTTTTGCTAATGCTTCATTAACACTACTTATCAAATTGCTTTTCATAAATACCAATTCATTCCGCCAAACCGGCGAGCTTACTTTAACAAAAAGAACACCGTTTTCGATGCGTTCAGCTTCACTGATTTCTGAAATCCGTTCACCCACAATCTCAGACCAGCGGGAGACGGCCATATTTTGCTGTATCGCTTTATCAATTCCCAAATCTCGAAAGAGTTGAGTAAATACATTTCCAATTACCTGGGCTTTAGCCATTTGCCTGAATCTTTCCCGCATCAATAATTTGCAGGGTATCACCCTCAAGTTTCAGCCCATGGTGTCGCAAATCAGCCAGGTCTGTTGCTGTGATAAAAATCTGATGAGAACCCTGGAGGCTCTCTACGATCATTTTGCTGCGTTTCACATCCAGTTCGGCAAAAAGATCGTCCAAAAGAAAAACGGGGGGTTCCTCGAGAAAGTTTTCCAAAAAACGACCTTCCGCAAATTTGATGGCTACCAGGACCAACTTGTGTTCACCCTGAGAGCCGAATTTCCGTAAGTCTTTCGTGTTGAGGAAAAAGGTAAACATGTCCCGATGAGGTCCACGGCTGGTCAAGCCCTTGCGCATATCTTCTGCCAGGGAATCCTGGAAAGCAGACCGATAAATGGATTCAATCGATCCAGCGGTTATTCTCACATTAGAGATAAATGCCATTTTCAGAGAGTTTTCTGTTTCTAGTTCTCCATAAGCCTCATAAAGCAATTTTTTGAATTCAGAGAGATGCTTGCTACGTGCTTCGTGGATCAGAGCAGCGACCTCAGCCCTTTGATCATCCAGAGTCGCAATGAGAACACGGTCAATAGCAACGCCATTATTGGTATAGGCTTGAAGTAAGGCATTGCGTTGTTTTAGTATGCGAGCATATATCTGTAAATTTTCCAGGTAAACAGGGTCAACCTGTGAAAGCAGCTTATTAAAGAAGAGCCGTCGAATTTCTGGGGAGCCAAAAGTGAGTTCACTATCTTCTGGAGTCAATGAAACCAGTGGGAACTTTCCGATGATCTGGGCTCGACTCGTCAGGCTCTTATTATTTACGCTGACCAGTTTTTTACGAGGGGACTCCACCTTAAGACGAACCTCATGTTCATCACCTTGATGATCTGAAAACAGCCCTTTAAGCTGGTAACCCACACGACCATGGCGGGAAAGGTCAGCATCCAGTCTGGTTTTAAAGCTGCGTGTGTATGCCAGACTGTGGATGGCTTCTAGAATGGTCGTCTTTCCAGCCCCATTCTCACCATGGAGGATGTTGGTATATTGACCAAACTCCATAGTGACTTGTTCGTATTTACGAAAGTCAATCATGGTAAGGGATTTTATCAACATACATGAGAGTTGTATGGGATTATACTGTTTATCATACCGTATCTATTCAATATCTTATGCCTTGCCATCACACTGACGTCTTTTTCGTACCCACACTGTCATGTCAGTTTGACGACGGGCTGTCCTGCGAATAACCCTGCCTATCCCTGAAGCCGAATGGGCATCAAGAGCATAACCAATTCTTCTTTTTCAGCCTGCACTTCAGGCAATATTAGTCCTGGTCCAATTTCTGAACCTAACCTGAAGACGACTTTGTCGGTCTCAACATTCTTGAGCATATCCTTCAGATAAAGGGAGTTATAACCCAAGGTCAACTCTTCACCATCATAATCCGATAAAACTTGTTCTTTAGCACTGGTACTGGCCTCAGGATCTTCAGTGAAAATCTCAATATAACCTGGATGGAGTTTGAGGGCCACCTGGTGGGTTGTGCGATTCGAGAAGATCGAGACGCGCCGAACCGATGTGATCAAATCCCTGCTGGAAAGTGTCACAGTCTTGTCATTGGTTGAAGGAATCACGCTTGCATAATCGGGGTACTGTTCGTCGATAAGACGACTAAAGATGGTAGCAGTTTCTGTTGCCACGCTGATATATTTTTCACCAATGGAAAGATTGATTGTATCACCATCATCCAGAAAACTTTGAATAAGCGATAAAAATTTAGGGGGAACAATGATATTTGCCTCAAAATCAGCGGACACAAAATCACGATTACTATATTTTACAAGACGATGCCCATCCGTGGCTACTGCACGTATTTCGCCTTTTTTTAATTCAAATAAAACCCCAAGAAGGGCAGGCTTCAATTCATCTTTGGAAACAGCAAAAACTGTCTTTTCAACAGTACGTTTCAGTACTTTGGATTTAATTTCAAGACTATTGGCGGGTCCCATTTCTGGAGATTCAGGGAAATCCATGGCTGGCCGTCCAACGATTTTGTAGGTACCACCACTGGTGGAGAGTGTAACTCGATTGTCATCGGACCAGGCAAAAGTCAGCTCCGTATCGGGGAGTTCGCCAGTGATTTCCTGGAGTAATCGAACTGGAAGTGCCACAGCTCCATCTTCTTCGCCAAGGACATTCAAGTTTAAACTATAAGTTATTTCAATATCAGTACTCCGCATCGTGAGTGTGTTCCCCTTCACGGAAAAGAGAATGTGATTCAGGATGGGCATGGTTGATCGAGTGGGGCTGACGCGGGCCACTTTTTGCAAGCCGTGTAGCAGGGTTGACGAGTCAACGGTAAACTGCATGATTTTAATCTCCGAATGTCGGGTTATTCACTGTCCTTTAACTAGCAAACCAAACTAAACTTCCGCGGGGTCAATTCAAAGCCTGAACCTGAACTCTTTCGGTGTGTCCCGCACTTTTTCTTCCAAAACAACCCCTTAAGCGCCACGAAACGCATCGAGGCAGGACTGACCCTCGCTAAATCACTCAGAATGGACATATGAATTAAATGGAAAGCGCGTACCCTCAAGAGAATCAAGTTGGCTTTTCCATGGTCCAGGTATGAATCTCCCATTTAATCATCTTCATAGGAAATGAATGACTGTGAACAAGTTTAAGATCAATCTGGTTAAAGCTTTCAAAAAGAATCCGATAATTTTAGGGTGAAGATGGTGTCAGCGGGAATGGCGTCAGGAATATTTTAGTTTATTCCCTGGGGCACTAGGTCAAAGCGGGGAGCCACAGTTTTCTCTGGCGTCGAAAGCAATTTTGGCAGCCTAATGATTGTGCGGGACCTTTCAATATCGCTGGGTGCCTGGTTTTCACTGGGGATGAAAAAATGAGCGTTGAAATCATAGATAGGATCAATTTTGAAATTTACAAAACTGACGATGATATTTCTCTATTTGCTTGGCTTTTTATTTGGTGATGAGCTGGCAGTACTGGAGTCCTTTCAGATCAAGGATGGTAAATCCTTCACAAATATGTACCAGGGCTTTGAGTGTCAGGTAGATGACGGCGGTGCTTTCTGGGTGTTATATTCTCTCACTCGGGACAATGAATGGCCACAATATCTCATCGATTGTTACAAACCCGGACGCAATTTGCCTGTCAAGGATCTGGGAGCTTATTATGGCAAGGGAGGTTGGTATGATCCAGTGGTTTGTCGCATTTCTGGGACCACTCTGGAGGCCCAGGTTTTTGTGAGCAATGATTATGGTCGAAAAATGCAATATCATGAATTGACCAGTCTGAGCTATTCACAGGAGTCCTCTAACCAGATCCAATACCCTGGCGGGGTTTCCAAAACTTCGCTAAGCCATATCCGGAAAATCAATGATACCACTGCTTCCGCTTACAGTCTTGAATGGTCTGAAACTGGAGATCCCCTTTCTGTAAAATTTTTGAAGGATTTTAAACTATATAGCTTGTGGCCAGATGATTATTCCGGCCCATTCCTTGAAGCAGAAACACTCTGGGAGTCTGAAACGCCAGCCACTTTTGTATATGATGAACGTGTGAATGGTACGAATGTAATGGCAGCCCTGTATAGACATTGGGAGGATGACAACTGGCGTTTCGTTTGTGTAGATAATGAGCGTGTGCTTTTTGAAACTGAGGCGGCACTTTCAGCATCCATGCTAAATGTGAGTCTGAAAGCAGGCGAAAAGGGGTTTTTCATCTGTTGGCAGGAAAAGCAGAATTCAGACATCTTTTACAAAGAGTATACTCTTGTGAGCAATAAACTGTCCCTGAGAAATAAACTTTTTTCAGTTGATGATCAAGGTCTGCAGGGCACTTCTGCTTATGAGCTTTCCATAAGTTCGGAACGAGTATTTCTCCAATTCCCGATCTTGAGTAAAAAGGGTAATTCCAGCCCTGCCAACTGGAAATCAATGGTACGTTATACTGTACGCCTGAGCGATCAGGCACTTATAAAAACAGACACCATTATAAGTTTTCCCGGACCGCGGGATTTTGTGAGTCATCGAATTACAACCCAGGCAGGAGTTCCCCATAGTCTGATAATCACCAACGACGGACTGCGGTCTCAGCTGTTATATTTTGGCTCAATCAATTTTTGAGCATAGGACGCGTTTAATTATATATTAACCGTCAATGTATTCAAGAGGGGCTCCAATAAAGCATTTATCCAGACTGCTCTTAATCCTGATTATAGCCGGTACTTCTGTCGCAGATGAATTGCTTGTTCTGGATTCATTCAATGCGTTTTACGCAGTGTATCACATAAGTCGGGATAGTGAATTTAATGAAGGTGTATTGCAATGTTTTCCTCCTGGTCAGTCAGTCCTTGGAGGCGGGCTTACCGGATTGGGTCCTGGTTCCTGGGGGCTTCCGAGAGTCTGCAGCATCCAGGGAGATCAAATTGAAGTTCAGATATATCGGGTACCGATTACTTCCCCATGCCCATTGAACATACCTTGATCACGCTGAATCACTCCGCAGGGCTCCCCGACCAAATACAATATGGAAAAATGGAAATGGATACCGAAATTAGTCATATTCGGAAAACCAGCGATTCAACAGCGTCAGCATTTTGCTTTTCTGCAATAATTGACTCGCCTTAAAATTGGAAATACCAATAGTCAGGGATCTCCAATTCCAGATTTTTGACTTAAAAGGTCGTACCATTTATCGCCAGGAGCATATAAATCAGTCAGCGGGATTGAGTCAACTACAATGGTCAGGCGAGAGGAATAGCGGGGAAGGTGTATCTTCGGGAGTATATTTGATCGTGGTAAATGGGGACCACCTGGCGAAATCTAAAAAGGTTTTTTTTAATAAAATAAAAGACTACTTTTGCTACAAACCAGGGCAGAACTTTCCTTTTCCTAAAGCACAATCCGTATTATTTTTGCCCGCCAACCCAAAGTTCTGAATAACCTTTTCATTTAATCACTAGAGGGTTCATTTTATAAGATGGATAAAGCCATGTATGTAGAGATTGTATTCCCATTGAGCCTTGATCAGGCCTTCACTTATGCCGTTCCACACGAACTGAACGATGTGGTTCAGGTGGGTCAGCGTGTCATAGCATCTCTGGGAAAACGTAAACAACAGGGAATGATTGTTGAGCTGAAATCCAACCCGCCGGCTGATTTTACGGGAAAACTAAAAAGCTTTGACAACCTCATGGATCCCGTTCCCGTGTTCAACACTCCCCTCATCAGTTTGCTAAAATGGATGAGTCGCTACTATTTCACACCCCTGGGCAAAGTAATTCAATCTGCCATTCCTTCTGATGCCCGCATGAAAAAAGAAATCATCATCCAGGCCACAGCCCTATTACACGGAACAGATGAGTTTAGTAAATTTCTAAAAGCAAAGGGTCTGGTCCGGCTATCCACTTTGAAAAGAAAATTTGGTGCAGACTTTGCCGTAAACCAGGTTGCACGATTACAACGGCAGGGACTTCTGGAACTGGAAAACGAATTCGAGTTTAAGGGAAAAAGAGCTTCCAGCTATCTTGTAATTCCTGATCTGGGGCGGGATTCAGAAATCCCCACCAATGCCCGAGCCCAACAAAAGGCTTTTGATATTCTCAACGATTTCCCCCAGGGAATCCCCCTTGACAAGTTGAGAGATGACCATGAGGTATATCGCCCGATTATTCATAAACTGGCAGATCGGGGCCTGGTCAGGTTGCAGGAAATTGAACCTGATATTGATCCCCTAAAAGACTATCACCGACCACCACCCAAAGTGGTGGAACTCAACCAGGAGCAAGCCATAGCCCTGAATGAGGTGACCAGATCTCTGGATGATCATGTCTTTACCCCCTACATGCTTTTTGGCGTTGCCGGCAGCGGTAAGACAGAAGTGTATCTGAATGCCACAGCTCATGCTCTGGAGCAAGGTCGCTCTGTCATTGTTCTGGTTCCTGAAATTGCCCTGGCTCCCCAAATTGCCTATCGTTTCCAATCTCGCTTTGGAAATATTGTTGCGCTCTGGCATTCAGGTCTTAAAGGGGCAGAGCGCCTCTGGACCTGGCAACAAATTCAAAAAAACAGGTTTACCATTGTGGTCGGCGCGCGATCGGCGGTATTAACCCCCCTTAAAGACCTGGGTCTCATTATTGTAGATGAGGAACAGGAAAATAGTTACAAGCAGCAGGATAATGAACCACGCTACCATGCCCGTGATGTTGCTCTGGTTCGTGGCCAGGAAGAAAAAGCGGTGGTGTTGCTTGGATCGGCGACCCCCTCGCTGGAAACCTATTACAACCTGACAACCAATCGCTATAAGGGACTCCATCTAACAAAGCGCTGGGAAAAAGCCAAGCCGCCCCTGGTAGATTTGGTCGATATGGGCGCTGAGCGAGAAGAGAGCCGAGACTTTACAAACCCCTTCTCAAGACGACTTGTTGCTGCCATCAGAGAAACTCTTGAGAACGATAAACAGGTCATTTTGTTCCAGAATCGAAGGGGATACGCTCCCGTTATTACATGCCGGGACTGCAATTGGACCATGGTTTGTCCCCATGATAACATCTCCCTCACTTATCATAAGATTGGCAATAAGATGCGCTGTCATTTTTGCGATTTTGAAGCGCCAACGCCTGTTAGTTGTCCCGAATGTCGCTCGCTGGACTTGAAATTTGGTGGTATGGGAACGCAGATGGTGGAAGAAGCCCTGGAAGCACAATTTCCAGATGTGCCGGTTTGTCGCATGGATATGGATACAACTCGGGGTAAAGGTGCCCACACAAAATTGTTAGGTGATTTCGCCCGCGGGGACTACAAAATTTTATTAGGGACTCAGATGATTGCCAAAGGCCTCGATTTTGAAAATGTCACCCTGGTCGGCGTGATCAATGCTGATTCTGGTTTGCATTTTCCAGATTTCAGATCCAGAGAGAAAACCTTCCAATTGGTGTACCAGGTATCCGGTCGCTCCGGTCGCGGTGAGTTCCCCGGTCGTGTGGTTGTACAAAGTTGGATGCCAGATGATATTTCCATCCAGTGTGCCACCAGGAGCGATGTCAAGCTCTTCTACAATGGAGAGTTAAACGATCGCGACCAACTCCAGTATCCACCCTTTTCCAGAATGATTTCTTTTGGATTCATGGGTCGTTCCCGGGATGCCGTGATTCGTCTCGCAGAACAAGCCGCAGAGGCATTTAAAAAACACAAGGTCGTTCAATTATTGGGGCCGGCACCTGCCATGATTGAAAAAAGCCACATGGGGTTTCACTGGAAGCTGGTATTGAAAACATCAAAAACAGATGATCCCACTGGTGGTACACTTCGGCAAGCAGCAGGACAGGTATTACAAACCACCAGGGACAAGTATGTTCGGGTAACTGTAGATGTGGATCCCTATCAAATTCTCTAATCTTTGCTTCAGGATGTTTTTTCTGGCACTGGTGTTGATATTCTCAGTAGCACCACTCTCAGGGCAGGCTTTATTTTTGAAGTCTGGCAATCTTTCAATGATGAGCGACAAGGGAGACTCAACGCTGCTTCTTGGAGCTGTAGCTTTGATTCGTCAGGAGCAGCAATACTACGAAGCATTATTTGGCTTACGCCTGGAAGATGAACTGGAAATCAGGTTCTATTACAACCCGGACAAGGTGGGCACACGATTGCATGCTACACCCTATTGGAGTGCAGGCATGGCCCGCGCTGGTTCAGAGATAGCAATCTTTGGCAGGAATCGGACCCAATGGCTCACCATTCTGAAGCACGAACTCTTTCATGCATTGCTGGGGCAAAATGAAGTAACTATACCGGTTTGGTTGAACGAAGGTTTGGCCCAGTGGCATGCCGGTCAAATGGACTGGGGTGGATTTATGGAATTGGGGGGAGCTACTGCACGGGGCAACCTCATACCACTTGTCGATCTTGATGTCATTTTGAGCTTTAACCATAAGCGGGCAAGTCTGGCATATGGACAGGCGTTGGATGCCACTCGATTTTTAATCAAGCGTCAGGGAGAATCCATCCTGCCTTTTCTCCTGCAGGCAGATGAACTGGGGTTTCGGGAACGATTCAAGGGCGAGACAGGAGAAGATTTGATCGACTTTGAAATAGCCTGGCGTGAAGATCTGGAAAGACGCTTTTGGTTCTTTAAAATTTCCAGAATCCCAGGAGTTCTCTGGGCTGTTTCGCCATTGATTGTTGTCTTGGCCTGGTATCTCAAACGGCGAAAAGGCAAAAAGAAACTGGCTGAATGGGAACAAGAAGAGCCCCCCACGGATGAACCCAAATATTTTGCATGAGCGTATCGTTTTCAGAAGTAACCATGAGGGACATAAACAGGAGAGATTCATGAAGCAAATCATCGTACTGTTATTAATCAGCATATTATCAATTGGTGTTGCTGCTGGGCAGTCTTCACATGATACTCGCATTGAGCAGGCTCAAAAGCTTGAGACAGAGAAAAAATTCAAGGAGGCTTTCAAACTCTATGAGAAAATCCACAAAGGCGATCCAGAAAACAATGCCATCACCTTTAAACTTGGGTCCATGGCCCACACTGCAAAAAACTATAGAAAAGCCATAAAATATTATGAGATGCTAGCGCCCAGGGGCAATCCAAACGTACTGTACAATCTAGCCTGTTCCTATGCCCTCCATGGAAAGGAGGAGAAAGCTCTGGAAGCCCTGAAAACTTCCGTAGATAATGGCTTTCAACAACTGGGACTTATGAAAACAGATCCCGATCTGGCCAGCATAAGAGACAGTAAGGAATTCGAGGCTATTGCCAGGTCTGTGAAATCCATTGAGAATGAACCAGAAGCAAAAAAATTCGATTTCTGGGTCGGGGATTGGAATGTTTTTGGCCCATCAGGTGAAATCGTCGGGGAGAGTAGCATTCAAAAAATTCTTAAGGGCAATGTCATCCTGGAGAATTGGAGTGGGACCAGTGGGGTGGTGGGTAAAAGTTTTAATCATTACCACATGGACACAGGCCGTTGGATACAGTATTGGGTGGACCAAAACTCCGGAAGGATTTATTTCGAGGGAAATTTTGATCCAGATCAAAATGCCATGGTGTACTTTGAGCAGGTAGACAAGGATTCAAAAGAGCCCCTGCGACGCCTCACCTTTTTTGATGTTTCACCAGACAGCGTAAGACAGCTATCACAACTCAGTTCAGATTATGGAAAAAATTGGACTGTGGAATATGACTTTATGTATGTCCGCAAACCATAGGGAGGACTAATGACCCAAACTATTGCTGTCATAGGTTCCACTGGTCTTATCGGATTACAGTTTCTAAATAGTATCTCCAAGGGGGAATACGAGGGCGTAACTGCTATCACACGTCGCGAGATCCCCAGCTTGTCTGGCAAGCCCTACATTCACCAGGCCATCCGCGATTTCTCGGATCTGGAAAAAATGCGACCAGATTTGAAAACGGACGTTCTGGTCTGCGCCCTGGGTACAACAATTAAAACAGCAGGCTCCCAGGAACGATTTTTTGAGATTGATCACAATATTCCCCTGGCCCTTGCTAAAATTGCTCACGAGGAGGGTTGCCAAACATTTATCCTGGTGTCATCCATGGGAGCAAATGCCCACTCCAAAATTTTTTACAGCCGTGTTAAGGGTCAACTTGAGACTGCACTGGAGAAGGTAGGGTTTGAGCAATTACATATTCTGAGACCCAGCATGTTGCTTGGAGAGAGACAGGAAAGTCGTGGTGGTGAATTTATTGGTAAACTCATCATGAAGCCCTTGTCCTTCCTCATCCCGTGGCAATACAAGCCCATTCACGCCAGCATTGTTGCTGCAAAAATACGGGCACTCATTTCAGGTGGCGATTCAGGAACTTCAATCTGGTCAGGCAGAGAGCTCTTCAAAAAAAATTGATTCAGAACACATGTTGGCTAGATGTGTGAGCACCAACACAACATGATGTTGCTCATCTTCTCATATTGTTCTCAGGCGGGGCAAACCTGGAGGATGGAGAAATGGATGACAATAAACAGTATGGTCTTCAGTTATTTATTCTGATTGCTACTCTGGTTTTGGTTGTTGGTATTACACGACTTTAATGATCGTCACTGCTGAATACTGAGCCAGTATACATACATGTTTACTCCCCGGGCTTATAAAGTGCCTTGGGGTAGATAAAGTTGCTCCCCACTTTCACCTGGTAAATATTGCCCATTTCATCATACTGGAAAATCAGCAGCTCTCCATTTCCATTGTCCCCAACCATACGGAAGGTGTCCTTTCCCTCGGGAGTAAGCTCAACGACCTCACTTCCAGGATTGTCTTCTGGTGGAAAACTCAAGGTGCTCATCACCAGACTCCCATCTTTGATCAATATTTCGGTGTAATAAGGACCGGGTTCTACATAGGTGCCCACATATTTTTTCCAGGCAGGATCAAATTCTGTGACAGCCGCTGGAGGAGCATAGGCTTCCACAATTGTCGGGGCCATAAAATCAAGGATGTATCGGGCAAAGAAGCTGGGTTCGCCATCGTCAGAGTTCGTTAGTACGATCACGCCAACCTTTTCTGATGGAATGAACATGATCTGGGTACGATTACCACCAACCCAGCCACCATGTCCATTGATAGTTGTTCCATTACGTTGCCAAACGGACCAGCCCAAACCCCAACCACTCGACCAGTTTGAGCTAAGAAATTGGACGCGGTGCATTTCCCTCAAAGAGCTTCCTTTCAATATGGCTGAAGGTGAATTGTCGGTATCTCGAAACTGAAGGGCTACATAGTGGGACAAGTCTGTCACTGTTGAGGCCAGGCTGGCAGCTGAAGCTATGCCCTTGGTTTCAGTGTAAGCTTCCACCTCGTGGATACCACCTGGTTGCCGATGAGAGTAGGGGGTCACCAGTAATTGTTGATAGCTAAGGTCCGGAATAACTGAACTTGCTTCCATGCCCAGGGGTTCCAGGATATGTGCTTGGACATAATCTGCATAAGTTTCTCCTGAAACGACTGCCACGATCTCTCCTGCCAGAGACATTCCCAGATTTGAGTATTTAATTTTTGTGGCAGGTGGATAAATCGTTTCTTGAGTGGAAAGCGTTTCTTTGATCTGCTCCATGGTGGGAAAGATGTGATCTGTCCAATACGGAAAATCTGCTTCACGAGGCAATCCAGAGGTGTGGGTTAACAGATGTCGAATGGTAATCTGGGGTTCACCTGGGAATCGCTGTGAGATATCAAACCAGGGGAGATACATCTTCACCGGATCATCCAAACAAAGCTTCCCGGCATCTCTCAATTGCATCAATGCAGTTGCAGTGAAGGTCTTGGTTATTGAGGCCATGCGAAAGGGATCCTGGTCTGTGAGGCGTATTTTCTTTTCCAGGTCAGCATATCCGAAACTTTTGGAGTAGATCAATTCCTGGTCGTAAACCAGTCCAATACTAATACCAGGGATGTTCCGATATTCCTGTTGAGCCTTGACCCAGGTTTCCAATAATTTTAAATCGCCAGCAATGCTTTGAATACCGGATTCAGCTTTACTCATTGCATAACAGATTGAACTCAACAGCAGAACCATAACAACGCAGATTAGGCACTTGTTCTTCAAAAGATCCCCTCCCAATGAAAAATTCTATTTTTTGTTAAAAATTATCTCTGTTAAACTTAAAAAACTGTGTGGACTGAGTTGCTCTGGTCTCAAATTTAAATCAAACTGATCCTCAATACTGTCCTTTTCCTTAAGGACGGCCTTCAGGCTATTACGCAGGGTTTTTCGGCGCTGATTGAAGGCTGTCCTCACCACCAGCCTCAAATAGGGCTCCATTTCTGCTGATACAGGACTTGTCTCATCGAAGGAAAAACGAACGAAGCATGAATCAACGTCTGGAATGGGATAAAATACATTACGACTGATATCAAACAGGTATTCTGTTTTGGCAAATAGGGCTGCATAGACAGATAGTATCCCATACTTTTTAGATCCATGTGGGGCAACCAGTCGTTTGCCCACTTCTTTTTGCATGAGAAAGTGGACATCCCCAATTCGTTCATGATGCTCAAATGCCTGGAGTATTAATTGAGAGGTAATGTAGTAGGGAATGTTGCCCATGAGTCTGAAATTCCCAAGCTCTGGCGGTGGTGTCCATTTTAAGAAATCTCTGTACTCAAATGTAAAAGAGGGGATGTCTTTCCCAATGGGTTCCAAATACTCCGCCATCCGCGGATCAATATCAATGGCGTGAAGGTGTTTGACCCGGGGCGCGAAAAGGCGCGTGAGAGCGCCAGATCCGGGGCCGATTTCAACCATGGTCTCCCCAGGCCGTGGGTCAACAGTCCGCAACAATTTTTCCAACATAGAAGGGTCAGTAATAAAATTTTGACCCCATTTTTTCAGAGCTCGGATATCTGGTCTCAGCCCCATAAAACACCAGGATTAGATTTGAAAGAAAGTTTCAGCATTTCCAGTCGTTACTTTTGATACATCTTGAATGCTTATTTGCCTGAGAGATGCAATTTTCTCAGCGACATGAGGGATGAATTTAGGCTCATTTGGTCGTTTGCCCCGGTGGGGTACAGGGGTGAGGAATGGGCTGTCAGTTTCAAGCATGAGACGTTCCAGGGGCATACGTGTGGCAACATCCTGTACGGCTTCATTTTTCTTAAAAGTCACGGTTCCTGTAAATGAGATGTGATAGCCCTTGTCTAAAAGTGGTTTTGCAATCGCCCAGGGTGAGGGCCAGCAATGAAAAACACCCCTGGTGTTTCCATGTTCTAAGATTTGCTGAACAATGTCCTGGTCTGCTTCACGATTATGAATGATTGCTGGCTTACCGGTTGCCAGCGCTAGGTCAAGATGATCCCTGAAAAATCTTTTTTGTACATCAGCAGGTGACTCATCCCAATAGTAATCCAGACCCGTTTCACCAACAGCAACCACTTTGGGGTGTGCAAGCATATCAACAATTTCTTTTTCCCAATTTTCAGGAGCTTTTGAACAGTCGTTGGGGTGAATCCCAGCAGCAGCGAATATTTGGGGGTGATCTTCAGCAAGGCGAATAGCGATTTCTGAAGTTGGGATATCGATGCCAACTACGACCAGCTTGTTGATGCCTTGTGCTGCGGCAGCATCCAGAATTTCATTCGTTCTATCGAGGAGAGGCTCAATATTCAGGTGGCAGTGGGTATCAATGAAGTTCATTTACTATTCGATTCGGAAGGTTATGCTTCGACGGGCTCAGCATGACACTGCCACTGTTTGTCTCCCTGAGCTTGTCGAAGGGTTCAAAGACAAACAGATCAAAGCATTACCGGACCTTAGATCCTGGATCGACATCCTTCAATGGGATCAAAGGAGAAACAACCTTGCCGTCATCTGCAGCCAGAATCATTCCCTGAGAAAGCTCACCACGAATTTTGGCTGGTTTCAGATTGGCCACGATTGAGACAGATTTACCGATTAAATCCTCAGGTGCATAGTGCTCTGCAATACCAGCTATGACCTGGCGTTGCTCAGTACCAAGATCCACCTGTAGCTTCAGAAGCTTGTCAGCGTTTGGATGCTTCTCAGCTTTAATGATTTTGGCAACCCTGATATCCATTTTCATAAATTCATCAAAGCTGATTTCGTCCTTTAGGTCCAGTTTCTCCGGTTCTTCTTCAGGAGTTTCCTCGATCTCAATGCGGGGGAATAGACCATCGGTTTTCCCCAGTTTTGTCCCTGGTTTATTGTGGCCCCAATCAAACCAGCCCTCCTCGCTGAGACGAGCCTCAGCAGAAGTACCCATAACCTCAAGCAGTTGGGAAATTTTTTCAGGCATGACAGGATAAAGGTGAACTGCGCTAAGTCGTAATGCTTCAGCAGCATTGTAGAGCACGGCGCCAGCACGTTCCTTTTCAGTCTTCATCAATTTCCAGGGAGCAGTCTCTTCCAGATACCGATTAATTTCTCTTAATACATCGAAGACATGGGTGATGGCATAATTCACACGCATTTGATCCAGCTCAGAACTAACCTTTTCTGGGAGAGCCGCAACGTGTTGTACCAGATCTGAATCTTCAGGCATGGTCTCACCTGGATCGGGTAGGATAAAATCAAAATTTCGGCCTAAAAGTTTGGTGATACGGTTGACCATGTTCCCCAGATCATTGGCCAGATCAGAATTATAACGGCTGATAAAACCATCCATGGTGAAGCTGGCATCTTGACCAGGAGTCATTTCCCGCATGAGGAAGTATCTTAAGGCATCAACACCGTACTCGTTGGCCAGATCCAGAGGTCGTACGACATTGCCAAGAGATTTTGACATTTTGGCATCACCCATGAGCCACCAGCCATGAGCAAAAATAGTTTTAGGGAGGGGTAGTTCTGCGGCCATGAGCATGGTTGGCCAATAAACGGCATGAGTGGTGAGGATATCTTTACCAATAAGGTGGAAATCTACTGGCCACCACTTATTGAAAGACTCCTCCTGATTGGGATAGCCTATTGCAGAGATGTAATTGGTCAAAGCATCAAACCATACATAGGTGACATACTCATCGTCAAAAGGCAATTCGATACCCCAGTTAAGTCGAGCTTTAGGACGGGAGATACACAGATCACCCAATTCTTGACGCAAAAACCCCAAAACTTCATTTTTACGAAAGGCCGGTTGAATGAAATCAGGATTATCATGGATATAATTGATCAAATCTTCCTGGTAGGCTGACATTTTGAACCAATAGTTGGTTTCTGAAAGGCGTTTTACATCTCGCCAATCACCCTCTTCGTATTCTTTATCAGTGAGAAATCTTTCTTCAGCAACAGAATACCACCCTTCATAGGTGTCCTTATAGATCAATCCTTTATCCCATAATTTCTGGAGTAGAAAGCTGACCACCGACTTGTGATTATCCTGAGTCGTTCGAATAAATTGATCATACTGAATGTTCAGGGCATCCCACTTCTCCTGAAAGCGAACCACATACTCATCAACATGGACTTGCGGGTCCACGCCTCTTTTTTCAGCAGCCTGTTGGACTTTCTGGCCATGCTCATCGGTGCCAGTTAAGAAATACGTCTCATCCCCCAGGGCTCGGTGGAAACGAGCCACCACGTCAGCCAGGATGGTTGTGTAAGCGTGACCAATATGGGGTTCATCATTTACATAGTAAATAGGGGTAGTAACGTAAAAACGTGACATGGGGTCTTAGTTCTTTCTCTCTTTATAGTCAGCATCCATATGCTTAAGGGCTTCTTTGATGGTCTCCAGATCAAGCACTTCAATTCCACCCTGCTCATAAGAAATGGTGCAGCGGCCATTGAGAACATCATTTGAGATAATGGTACCAAGTCCTTCTTTTGTCTCCAGGGGGAGTCCCACAGAAGGAAAATCCTTCATGGCTTCATGATAAAAATCCCATTCAAAACGGAGGCAGCATTTTAGCTTTCCGCAGGCACCACTGAGTTTGCTGGGATTAATGGGCAGGTTTTGGTCCTTGGCGTACTGGGTTGTGACGGGCTCAAATCCATCCATAAATCGGGAACAACAGATCTGTTGGCCACAGGGACCCTGACCATCTAAGCGACGGGCATAATCACGAACGCCTATTTGTCGCATCTCAATACGGGTTCGAAAATCGTAGGCCAGATCTTTGACGAGCTGTCGAAAATCCACCCGTTCTTCTGCAGTATAAAAGAAGGTCATTTTGCGACGATCAAGCTGATATTCAACATCAACCAGTTTCATCTTCAGGCCATTTTTAGAGATGAGGTCCAGACCCCGAGTGAAAGCTTCAGGCTCATCACGACGATTGTTGTGATGAGTATTTATTTCTTTATCACTGGCCTTGCGGAGGAGGTTATGAATAGACTCGCCATTTTTGCGGTTATTGAACTCAGGCTCAATACTGGGGCATCGGTTACAGCCCTCAACCTTATTACAGGTCGGTGTAACCAAACCGATGTCTTCTCCCAGCTCAGTTTCAACGACTACGTAGTCGCCGGATTTAAGGGCCAGACGATGGGAATTAGTATATGTATCTCGTCGATTACCTTTGAAACTAACTTTTATCAATCCTGGTGGATTGGATTCACCCTCCTGTGGGGGAGTGGGGTTTTGCTGTGGGTATTGCGTCATGTATTTATATCCTGACCAGAGGTCCTGGAACCATTGGTTCTATTCAGTTACGCTCAATCCTGCGTTGGTTGTCCCCGCAGGTGTTTTCGTAGTTCAAAAAATAAGGAAGTAATTGCGAGCTGCAAATGAACTTTACGAGCGATTGCATCCTTTGTGCGCTCGATCGCTTTTATGGCTGCAGGGCTATCACATTTGGGAAACAACTTTTGCATTTGCTCCACCTGGGTCACCCACAGAGCCGTTTCACCTGGTTTTATATCTAAGGCGACATCCCTAAAAAAGAGGATCAAAAGCGAGAGGAATTGCTGTCTTGACTCATCATTCTCTAAATCTTTGTCTTTTAGAAGCAGGGTTTGCTTGTGTACAGAAACAAAATCTTCCCGGGCCAGAGTATTCAATGTTGCCCGGATGCGGTCCAACCAGAATGTATTGTCTTGTTCTGCGTAGGTATGCGCTGCTGCCAGGTCTCCCATAGCCATACGAGCACTGATTTCAGCCTGGACTGCATCAACACCCCTTTTCTCAACCAGGTCATCCCGGATAAGCATCCAGCTCAAATCTGGAATATGGTGCATGGCGCAACGCGAGCGAATGGTATCAGGTAAACGATCAGGGAATTCGGTGGTGAGGAGAAATACCGTTCCCTTTGGAGGCTCCTCTAAAATCTTTAAAAGGGCATTGGCTGCTTCCACATTCATCCGATGGGCTCGAAAAATAATGATAACGCGGATACTTCCAGTATCGTGGGCCAGATAGATTTCTTTTCTCAACTTGCGAATGGCCGCAATTCTGATGTCATTTGCGCCATCAATTTGGAGATGATAGTAGGGCCATTTGACTTTTTTTGCCAATTCTTCATTTATCAAAGTCATTTCCTCATCCTTGATACCGGAAAAGGGGTCGGTCTGGCTCGGGGAGCGACGTGGAAGCGCAAAAATGAGATGTAAAGCGGGATGCTCAAAGTTTTGCATCTGTCGACAGGCTGAACAGACGCCACAGGGCTTATTGTTTTCTGCTTTGCAATTGAGGGTAGTAGCAATGGTCATGGCCATGGCGTCTTTTCCAACACCAGAATGTCCACTTAAAATATGGGCATGACCAAAACGGCCAGAGCGTATCAGAGAGTCCCAATACGTGAGCGTTTGGTCCTGTCCAATTAGATGGTATAGATTTAGCGCTTCAGCCACTTCAGAGGATCTACCTTATCTTTACCGCTCCAGACTTCAAAATGTAATCGTGCTCCATCAAGGCTGCCGGTATCGCTTACTTGGGCGATAACCTGATCTCTGAGCACATAGCCGTTCATATTAACTTGAATATTATCAATATGAGCATAAACAGTATAGTAACTGGAACCATGCCCAACAATAATCGTGTTCCCGTAGCCTGGAATCCAGGTTATGGCTATCACTTTGCCATGCATGACCGCCTTAACATTTGTTCCTTTTGGTGCTTTTATATCTATGCCAGGATTGGTTGTAATGGTTCCGAGCTTTTCGTTTTTATGGGGTCCAAAACGACCAACCAGTTTCCCCTGGACAGGCCAGCTTAATTTGCCCTTGCTTTCAGCGAAGAGTTTGGCTGCCTGTTCCGGCGTTATTCCCAAACTATTGGCTAAATCTCGAAGTATTTGTTGTTTTTGTTTTTCAAAATCCTGGATCATGCCCTCAACTTGTTTGGCTGCAGCCCGTTTTGTCTTGACCTGTTGTTGCATGCTTTTGCGATCCCGCTTCAGGGTATTGAGCTTGGATTCTTTTTTCTTTTGTTGAGCTGAGATTTGGCGACTTGCTTGTTCCTCTTCCCGAATGTTGCGCTTGACCTCACCCAGTCTACGCTCAAGGTTGCTTTGATCTGCCCGATTACTTCTGATCATTATCTGAAGCTCATTCAGGGTGATTTTTTCAGCATTATTGATGGCAGACAGATAGGTGGAGCGTCGTAGAGCCTGATGAATATCGCCAGAAGTCAGCAAGAGGTCGATATCACGGTTTCGTCCCAATTTATAGGCTCGGACAGCTCTTCTGGCTGCACGCTCTTTCATCACCAGGATTTTTTGATCCGTGGTCTGAATGGTCTCATTGAGAATATTTATTTGTCCCTCTTTAAGGCGTCGCTCTTTTTGAAGTTCCCGTTTTAGCTGAGTCACCATGGTGATTTGCTTATCCAGGTTTTGAATTTGCTTTAGCGTCGCCTTTTCATCTTTTTGGGTTTTATTTATTTTTGAATTCAGGCGATCAATTTCTTTGCGAATTTCTTTGAGTTTCTTTGATTGAGAGTTTATGCTTTTATCCAGATCCTCAGTTTGACCCGAGGACAGGCCAAATGAGATAAGTATAGATAGTAGTATATAGACTGCTTTTTTCATCAGCGTTCAAACTAAGTGAATTCAACGAAAAGCAACAGATCAAAACAAGGGGATGCTTGCTTTTGAAAAACCCCGAATTGCTTTTGGTTTTATGCAGATATGGATTGGCGAATTGTGAGAATACGGGTGGGACTCTATGACAGGGGATGTAAAAAAGTTGAATTAGAGCAGTAAATGATTGTTTGCTTTTAGAAATGACTGTCTAATATTCCACGCAATAGTCAGGAAAGTCCAATTGGAACAAAAGTGCTAAACACGGGCAACCGTGTAAGAGCCTGACAAGTAGGAAGCCGCCTCAGGCGGTATGTTTTAAGAAAGAGGTATATGTACAAATGGCTGAAGATTTAGTCAACGGTGTGGTAAAGTGGTTCAATGACGAAAAAGGCTACGGATTTATTCAGCAGGAAGATGGTCCGGATGTGTTCGTTCACTACCGTGCAATTAACTCAGAGGGACGTCGTTCTTTGAAAGAAGGACAAAGCGTCACTTTTAACGTTACCCAGGGCGAAAAAGGTC
>JABMOS010000024.1 GCA_013203185.1 Fidelibacterota bacterium
CCGCGTATGTAAAATATGTTCTATATCTTTGGGTTGCACCCCATTAATCCTTTCATCAGCCCCCGAGTTAGCACGTGATTATAATAGTCTTTTTGCAAGATACCATCTTTTCGTGCAGAAGAAAGTCAGGGTAATACAAGGAATTCATGACATTTTCAGTTAAGTTTGGCCATCAATCAATCTGAGGAGGCATAAATGAATACAAGTGAAGAAAAAGGATGGGTAAAACTGCGTACCGTTGAAGGCGATATTACAGCTGAAATGCTCTGTGGTGCCTTGCAAAGCGCTGACATTCCCTGCGAAATTAAGCGCAGCATGCTGGCCTCGGGATTAGGGGCTCACTCAGTTTCTCTTGCTGGCAACCAGGCTACTCTCATGGTTCCGGAGGAACACCTGGAAGCTGCTCAATCAGTTTTAGAGGCCATAGATTTTGAACCTGAAGGGGACTAGGTAGCCCTCCATCATTTAAAAAAATTTTACACCTCTTAGAGGGGAATCAGGTCTAGAAATATTATCCTTAGAGAAGACTCATCTCTATATTGCACCGATATTGGAACGAAGAAAAAGACGGAAGCTTCATCATGCCCCAAAAAGTTCAACGCGTAAAAGGCGTTAATGACATTCTCCCCCAGGAAGCAAAACAATGGCAAGCACTGGAACGGATTGTCAAACAGGTCATGGAACGTTATGCCTTTGGTGAGATCCGCCCCCCGATTTTTGAAAAAACAGAGCTCTTTGCCCGTGGCGTTGGTGAAGATACAGATATTGTATCCAAGGAGATGTATTCCTTCTCTGACATGAGCAAGTCCTCACTAACCTTACGTCCGGAGCTCACTGCCGGGGTTGTACGCAGCTATATTCAGAATAATCTCCAACAAATTTCGCCCGTTCAGAAACTCTGGTATGAAGGACCCATGTTTCGTCAGGAGCGTCCCCAAAAAGGACGATATCGTCAATTCTGGCAATTTGGGGCTGAAGCTATTGGTTCTCCAAATCCTGAACAGGATGCCGAGATAATCGCTCTGTTTTATGCCATTTTAAAAGAACTTGGAATAGAGAAGTCTGTCACCCTAAAAATCAACAGTGTGGGCGACAGTGAAAGTCGGGCGATTTATCGTAACGCCCTTCAGGAATATTTAAGACCCAACCTCAATTCACTTTCTGAAACCAGTCAAAAACGTTTCGAATCAAATCCACTGAGGATTTTGGATAGCAAGGCCCCCAATGACAAGGAGCTGGTAAAAGATGCTCCTAAAATTCGAAATTGTCTCAATGAAGCGTCAGCCACTCACTATGCGGAGGTTCTGGAGATGCTTAAGGTCATGGATATCCCATATATTCAGGATGATCTGCTGGTTCGCGGGCTTGATTATTATACCCATACCATTTTTGAATTCACCAGTGATGCACTTGGTGCTCAGGATGCAATTTGTGGTGGGGGTCGCTATAACGACCTGGTCAAAGAGCTTGGCGGACAAGATGTGCCTGCCATCGGCTGGGCTTCTGGAATTGAAAGACTGCTCCTGGTGGTGGAAGCTTTGCAACCCCTGGAAGCCAATTCTGGGGTAGATCTTTTTCTCATTGTACAGGGAGAAGACTTGAGGGTAAAGGCTCCCAAACTTATCCACAAGTGGCGAAGCGCTGGATTAAAATGTGATATGGACACCCTCCGCAGAAGTATGAAAGCACAGATGCGTGAAGCCAACCGACAGGAAGCAGCCTATGTCGCCATCCTTGGTGAAGAAGAGTTTGACAAGGGTATCGTTCAGCTCAAGAATTTTAAAACGGGTGAGCAGGAAGCAGTCGCTTTTGAAGATGTGGCCTCAAGCATCAATCAAGCCTTATCATCCTGAGATCATGGAAGGAAATTTCTGTAAATGAACTCTCTTCCAGCTCTTCTGACAAACGCCCAAACCGCCAGTTATCGAGCCCTAAAACGGTCGAAATACAGAAGACTGGAAAGTCTCTTTTTACTGGAAGGTGCCAGGCTGTGTGAGGAAGCAATTCAGTCAAGTCTTGATATTATTGCCTGTATTACTTCAAAGAATTTTGACAAATTTTCAATTCCTCCCGAAGTAAAACATTATGAAGCTTCCCCTGTTCAAATCGAGCAAATTTCTGACAGTAAAAGCCCTCAGGGTATCATTTGTATCGCCAGAATCCCCATCGCTCTGCAAAAACCGGATACACAACACACCAAAACCCTACTGGTGCTGGATCGCATTGCTGATCCCGGTAACATGGGAACCATTTTCAGGACCGCTCTCTGGTTTGGTATTCAGGATATACTTCTAGGGCCAGACTGTGTTGATCCCTATAGCCCGAAAGTGGTTCGTGGAAGCATGGGAGCCATAGGTAGATTGAATCTGCATACGTCCCCCGATCTTTGCGAAAGTGCAGAACAATGGGAAGCAACAGGGGGCCAGGTTGCTGCCTTGCATATGGAAGGCACCTCGCTACAGGCCTTCAAGCGAGAAAAACCACTTTTTCTTATAATTGGTTCTGAAGCACATGGCGTTGATCAGGATTTGCTCCAAATGTCAACACCACTTTCCATTGAGAAACCTGGCGCTGGTGAATCTCTCAATGCTGCTATGGCCGCAGGAATTGCTCTCTTTGAGCTGAGTAAACCCTAGCTCAATAACCACTTCAACTTACAAGCTTCCCAGGAACATCGTCTTGGTATCAGACTTCAATCCATTTATATTGGCTGGCCTTGCCCGGATCGGCGGGGGAAAGTATTGAAAATTACGTAGATGAGGCCGGTGGGAATCAACCCCCCTTATCAAAAGCAGAACCGGCGCAATTAGATAATAAAATTGACCGTGTTACCCACACGTTTGAATTGAAAAAGGATTAACAATGGATTTTCTTAAACCTCGTGAGATGGTGAAAACACTTATGTCACTTTTCGTGCTGATC
>JABMOS010000025.1 GCA_013203185.1 Fidelibacterota bacterium
ACCCTTACCCATCTACGCTCTGCGAACTATGCCGGGCAAGCCATTTTCTTGATTTCTCAAATTGGCCTGCCTTTCGAAGCTCGAAGAGCGCAGAAAGGCGGTATCTTTTCTGCGGCACTTTCCATCCCCTCATGGCGACGGGGTCCCATGCTACGAACATGGGCAACCTGTCCTGCGGAGTCCGGACTTTCCTCCCAGCTGATGCCAGGCGACTGCCCAATCCACCCATTTAAAAAAGCCAGTAAAACTAAGGCTTTGATTGCTGACTAAAAGAAAAATGATCCGATTCCTCGGATCATTTTTTTAAAAATTTCTATCTAAATATTGGAGAACGGCTTAAGCATCCTCTTCTGGCAATATCACCAAAATCCGTCCACAATTTTCACATTCAATAAAAGCATCCATTTGTTGGATTTCATAGATGGTTTGAGGATTGAGTTGCTTGTGACACCCAGTACAGGACCCACGCTCAACAGGAACAACAGCTCGTTTACGGGCCTTGAGGATTCTATCATATTTGCGTAAGTAGCGTTGGCCAACATGTTTGATTAATTCAACTCTTTGAGCTTCAAGCTCTTCCTGGCGAGCATCTGTGAGATCTGATTTTTCCCTTAACTCGTCACGGTTTGCATCAAGTTGCTCCACAAAGGCGGTGCTCTGCTCTTCAGAAGAGACTACTATCTCTTGCAGTTTCTCAATTTCTGACTCGAGATATAATTGTCGCCCTTCACTTTCAGTCATTTCAGATTTGACTGTTTCGATCTGATTGGTCAAGGAATCGTACTCGCGATTTGTGTTTACCAGATAAAGTTGATCCTGGTACTTTTTTACTTTTTCCTCAGCATCCATAAGAGTGCCCTTGATGGTCAGAAGCTCTTTCTGATTATCTTCCAGGGCTTGCCGAGTTGTCTCCAGTTCAGACTTAACACTTTCAGCCTGAGACTCCAATTTTTCTACTTGTTGAGGAAGACTCCCCTTTTTTTTATCGATTTCAAAGAGCTGATGATCTATCTCCTGAAGTTCAATCAAAATTTTTAATGTCTTGTTCATTCACACCTACTCTCTGGGTATATCATATGAAAAATGCACCTTGAGGTGCACATATTGAATTAATTCGAAGTGGATCAGAAAATTGCTGTTTGAAAAAGAATGGTTGCTTTGATGCTCGCCTAATCACGTCAAACAATATAAATAGCATCTGAGGGACAGCAAGTAGCTATAAATAGATTGTGCATTTTTTTTACAAATAGGATATCTATGCAAAAACAGGCTAGGGATGAACCCACAGCCTGTTTATAACAATATCCGTCTGATCCTTTACGAATCAGTGCATGAATTTAGCTGATCAGAATACGTTCAGCCAGCCAAGCCTGAAGGCCTGCAATTGGTACTCGAATTTGTTCCATTGAATCACGGTCTCGAACCGTAACGGCCTTGTCTTCAAGTGTATCAAAATCGATGGTCACACAATAGGGAGTTCCAGCTTCATCCATGCGACGATAACGACGACCAATGGCACCTTTTTCATCATAGAAAACATTAAAATGACGCTTAAGATCATCCTTTATCTCCGCAGCCAACTCCTTTAAACCACCCTTTTTTACGAGCGGTAGAATGGCCACCTTAATGGGTGCCAGGCTTGGATGAAAGTGCATGACAGTCCGTACAGAGCCATCCTCTAAAGTTTCTTCCTCATAGGCCTCGCACATCACAGCCAGCGTGGTACGATCACATCCAGCCGAGGTCTCGATAATAAATGGCGTATATACCTGATTCGTCTGGGGATCTCTATAACTCATGCTTTTACCTGAGAATTCAGCGTGTTGCTTCAAATCAAAGTCTGCACGGTTGTGAATACCTTCCAACTCACTCCAACCAATGGGAAACTTATATTCCACATCAAAAGCAGCGCGGGCGTAGTGAGCCAGTTCATCTGGGCCATGCTCGTGAAAACGCAAGTTATCAGGGTCAATCCCAATGGTATCATAGAAAGCCTTGCGACGTTCCATCCAGGTTTCAAACCATTCATCTGCGTCATCAGGATTTACAAAAAACTGCATCTCCATCTGTTCAAACTCGCGGGTTCTGAATATAAAGTTTCCTGGAGTTATCTCGTTTCGAAAGGCTTTACCAATCTGGGCAATTCCAAATGGAATCTGCTGCCGAGACGTATCCACTACATTGGGAAAGTTCACAAAGATACCCTGGGCTGTTTCAGGTCTCAGATATATGGTTGAAGCAGTGTCTTCAACAGCACCCATTTGAGTCTTAAACATAAGATTGAATTGTCTGGACTCAGTAAGTTCTCCTCCGCACTCTGGACATTCCTTTGAAGTCATATTGGCTTCAGGAAGATTGTCCTCACGAAAACGAGTTTTACACTTTTTACAATCAACCAGAGGATCAGTAAAGCCACCTACATGGCCACTTGCCTCCCAAACTTTAGGATGCATGAGAATGGCAGCATCCAACCCGACAATATTATCATGTTCCCTGGTCATGGCATTCCACCAGGCCTGCTTCACATTCCTCTTGAGCTCTACACCCAGAGGTCCATAGTCATAACAGGCATTAATTCCGCCATATATCTCACTCGATTGAAATACGAAACCCCGTCTTTTGGACAGTGAAACGAGTTTCTCAAAACTTTCTAAACGTGCCATTATAATCTCTCAATTTTTAAAACTATGAAGCTTCGGTCTCGTTGACACTCACTTCATGCTTACAGTTTGGGCAAAGGGCATAATCACCCTTCTTCTTGGTTGATTTCGCCACCATATATGGATTCTCGCAAGCTGGACATTTATGTGCTATTGGTGGATCCCAACTTACAAAATCACAATCTGGATATTTTGTGCATCCATAAAAAGTTCTACCCCTTTTTGAGCGCCGTGGAGAAATATCTCCTTTGCAATCTGGCTTGGGACAGGGCATCAAGATGGTGAATGGTTTGGTGAATTTACATTTTGGATAGGCTGAACAAGCGTAAAACTTTCCATATCGTCCGTCTCGGAGGACAAGGGGTGACTCGCACTTCTCACATTTCCCGTGATCTTCAACAACCTTTTCTTCACCGTCTTCGCCAGTGGTGGGTGATTCTAGAGGGCGGGCATTTTTACAGGTTGGGAATCCTGAGCAGGCCAGGAATCGACCATTTTTACTCCATTTAATGACCATTGGCTTGCCACATTTTTCGCAGGCTTCACCACTGTCTTCCTGGAGTGATTTTTTGAGCTCAGTATATGATTTGGAAGATTCTTCCAACCATCTTTCCAGGTGCGACCAAAACTCAGTCATGACTTCCAGATAAGTGCTTTTTCCTTCTTCAACCCTATCCAGGTTAAGTTCCATTTCTCTGGTAAAGGTCTTATTCACCAATTCAGAAAAATTTTCCACGAGAAGTTTATTGGTCACTTTGCCCAATTCAGTGGGATAAAGTTTGCGCTTTTCAGACTGGACATAATTTCTAGCCTGTACCACGGAGATAATATTTGCATAAGTCGATGGACGACCGATGCCTTCTTTATCGAGAATTTTAACCAAACTACTTTCTGTATATGGAGCTGGAGGTTTGGTGAAATGTTGATCTGCTTTAACCTCTAAGGCTTGAAGTTTCTCGTTCTCTTCCAAATCAGCAGGAAGGTGATTATCCTGTTCTTCAACATTTTCAAAATAAACCACTCGATACCCATCAAATACAAGATCAGAACCTGATGCCCTCAAATCAAATCGGGTACCAGCTTTAACATCAACTGTGGATTGATCAAATACAGCAACAGCCATTTGTGAAGCAACAAAGCGTCTCCATATAAGATCATAAAGTTTGGCCTGTGGGGCTGTCAATGAAGCTTTGATATTATCTGGTACGAGCTCAGGATTGGCTGGACGAATGGCCTCGTGAGCATCCTGAATTTTACCGCTCTTTTTTCCAAATTGACGAGGAGATGCAGGCAGGTAATCTGAGCCATATTTTGACTCAATTTGGGTTCTGGCCGTTTCAATTGCAGATTCTGCTACACGGGTTGAATCTGTACGCATATAGGTGATGAGACCCGTTGTTTCACCATCTGCCAACGTAACTCCTTCATATAGCTGCTGAGCAAGGGTCATGGTACGCTTGGTCGTAAACCCCAGTTTTTGGAAAGCTGCCTGTTGCAATGTTGATGTAGTAAAAGGTGCATGGGGGTTTCTACGAACCCGCTTTTTTGTGACATTTGATACCAGATATTGCTCATTTTTTAGAGCATTTCTGAGCTCCATGGCAATGGGCTCATTGGGAATGTAGGCTTTTTTTCCGTCGACCTTCTGGAGTTCAGCCTCGAATGTTTTCTTTTTGGTGGTTTCCACATCTGCTTTAATGGTCCAATATTCCTGAGGTTCAAACCTATCGATTTCCTCCTGACGCTCACAGATGAGCCGCAATGCCACTGACTGGACTCGACCAGCACTGAGGCCAGAGTAGAGCACTCGCCACAAGAATGGGCTCACTTTGAAACCAACGAGACGATCTATTATTCGACGGGCTTGCTGAGCATTAACCATATTCATGTCAAGTTCAGTAGCCTTCTGCATCCCCTCCAATACGCCAGTCTTGGTAATTTCATAGAACATGACCCTAGATATGGGTTTATTAAGATTTGCCAGGATACGGGTAACATGCCATCCAATGGCCTCCCCTTCGCGGTCAGGGTCAGTTGCCACAAAAATATGAGTAGCCTGTTTGGCAGCTTCTCTCAGTGCTTCCACATTTTTTTTCTTACCAGGAATGGTCACGTAGAGTGGCTTGAAATTATCTTTCAGGTCCACCCCTAGCTGAGTTCGAGGTAAATCTCGAATATGTCCTACAGTTGAAAGAACCTTGTATTCTTCACCTAAATATTTTTTAATAGTCCCTGCTTTGGAGGGTGATTCTACGATGACGAGGTATTGAGACATGCTATTCCTTTAGTGTTCCATTATTTCAAGTCGCGAATAATATTCTGCCACTCACCAAAATGCAACACCTCGTATGGGCGCTTCGACGCATTTATTCTGCGGCTCTTTTCCTATATAGACTACGTCTATTTTTTTGGGCGGTAGGAATCAGCTAAAAAAACTTTTCATATAACTGGGCACACCCAGCTTTTTTTTGTGGAAAATTTGTAGGCGAGGTTTAGATGCGGTGCAATATGATTATTTGCCATATCCATGTGGATTGTTGGATTGCCAGCGCCAGGCATCGTCACACATTTCTTTTAACCCTTTGGTTGCTTTCCATCCCAGCACTTTAAATGCCTTTTGGGTATCTGCATAACATTCTGCGATATCACCAGCCCGTCGTTGGACAATTTGGTAGGCAACCTTTCGGTCTGAAGCTACTTCAAAAGCTCTCACCATCTCCAATACGCTATACCCCTGACCAGTTCCCAGGTTTATGGTTACCAGCCCGGGTTTTGTCATTAAATGTTCCAGGGCTTTTAGATGTCCCTGAGCAAGATCGACAACATGAATATAGTCTCGCACACCTGTTCCATCACTGGTTTCATAGTCGCTTCCATAAACGGACAGCTTTTCCAATTTACCTACTGCTACCTGAGAAATATAGGGCATGAGATTGTTCGGGATGCCATTTGGATCTTCACCAATTTGGCCACTGCTGTGGGCTCCGACTGGATTAAAATATCTCAATATTGAGATATCCCAGCCTGCATCCGAGGTGTAGAGATCACCCAACATTTCCTCAATGATCAACTTGGAGCGGCCGTAAGGATTGGTAGCTGAGACAGGGAAATCCTCAGTAATGGGTACTGAGCTGGGATCGCCGTACACCGTTGCTGATGATGAAAACACCAGACGTTTTACACTATTTGCTTTCATGACCTCAAGCAAGTTCAAGGTCCCAGTAAGATTGTTCTGGTAATATGTCAGTGGCATTTCTACAGATTCTCCAACAGCCTTCAATCCGGCAAAATGAATAACTGCATCAATTTGATGATTGAGAAAGGGGGTTGCCAGAGCGTCCTGGTCCAGGAGATCAATCTCATAAAAAACAGGGACTCTCCCTGTGAGTCCTTCAACCCGGCGCAGGGCCTCGCGGCTACTGTTGGAAAGATTATCAACTACAATGACATCATCACCTTGTGAGAGTAATTCAAGGACTGTGTGACTCCCTATGAAGCCTGCACCGCCAGTTACCAGGATAGTTGTCATAATTATTCTTTCTCTCTAATATTCAACATTAATTGTTTCAAACGACTCTGGTGATGTAATGTTTCAACGATATGCTGGAATGCCTGTAATACTCTCTCCGACGACCAATGTATGCATTTCGTGAGTTCCCTCATACGTCAGGACTGATTCCAGGTTGGCGGCATGCCGCATGGATACATACTCATCTGTAATCCCGCTGGCACCCAACACGCTTCGGGCAGAGCGGGCAATTTCTATGGCCATTCGCACATTGTTCATTTTAGTCAGGCTGATCTGTTTGTGATTCAGGGTTCCTCGATCTTTGAGGCGCCCAAGCTGAAGGGTTAAAAACTGAGCCTTGGTTATTTCATTCAGCATTTCAGCCAATTTTTGCTGGGTGAGTTGAAATGCTGCAATTGGTTTATCAAATTGGATTCTGCTTTTTGCGTAATCCACCGCTTCTTCATAGCAGGCAATAGCAGATCCAATTACTCCCCAGTTGATTCCATAACGCGCCTGGCTCAAACAGCTCAGAGGTGCTTTAAGACCATTGGCTTCTGGTAGTTTATTCTCCAATGGAATCGCACAATTACTCAAAACTATTTCGCCTGTCACAGAAGCTCGCAGTGACAATTTTCCCTTTATTTCTGGTGTCTCGAAGCCAGAGGTACCTCTTTCAACTAAAAACCCTGCGATTTCCCCCTCGTCATCCTTGGCCCAGATCAGAGCCACATCTGCCACAGGTGAATTGGTAATCCACATTTTGTTCCCATTAAGAATGAAGCTGTCACCTTCCTGTTTCACTCTGGTGATCATGCCTCCGGGATTTGACCCAAAGTCAGGCTCTGTAAGTCCAAAACAACCAACTTTCTCTCCAGAAGCTAGCAGTGGCAGCCATTTGTTTTTTTGGGCTTCTGACCCATACTTCCAAATCGGCCACATCACCAGTGACCCCTGAACAGATGCGAAGCTACGGAGACCGGAGTCCCCTCGCTCCAGTTCGTGCATCATCAAGCCGTAAGCCACACTATTTATCCCTGCAGTTCCATACTTTTCAGGGAGGGTGGGTCCAAAGAATCCCATCTCACCCATTTCACCCTGCAATTCAAAAGGGAAGGTTCCCTCCCTGTAGTGTTTTGATATATGTGGATTGAACCGGTCCCGCACCCAATCATGGGCCATATTTTGAACCGCTATCTCTTCCTCAGAAAGCAAGGCTGATAAATCAAAAAAATCTGGACCAACTATTTTTAAACCCATGTAAATTCTCCAATTCAGCTACAAAGGTAAACGCTGTGAAAATCAGGCAAACAAAAATCACTGACGAACATATGTCTTATATCATTTCTTTCCGCCTTTGTGCCATATATTATTGCCCCATGGAAAATGATCTGCTATTTCAGTTTATAAACGTCAACCTGCAGGTTGATGATTTTGAAATCCTCAATGGACTCAATTTCAACATTTGTAAGGGTGAGTTTGTAGCTGTTATTGGTGCCTCAGGCGCAGGAAAGAGTTCTCTCCTTCGAATGTTTAATGCCCTCACCAGCCCCAGTTCAGGTGAAATCACTTTTCGGGGAATTGGGATTGATGCGGATATACAAGCGCTGAGGAAGAATGTAGGGGTCCTCTTTCAAAACCCTGTGGTTTTTAATGGCACTGTCAGGGAAAACTTATTGATAGCAGGTCGCTGGGACCAGAACATCTCCCAAACTCTAGATCACGAGATACTCAGTGCTTTAGATCAAGTCGGGTTAGGGGATACAAAATTAACGCATCACGCCAGGGATCTGTCAGGTGGTGAGCAACAACGACTGGCCCTTGCCAGAACCTTATTGAACCATCCACACGTTCTTCTCCTGGACGAACCAACCTCCAACCTGGACCCAAAACTTGCCCGTGAAATCATGGATCAAATTGAAGAACTGAGAGAGGCATTAAATTTGACAATCATTGCTGTTTCTCACGATCATATGCTCATGCGCCGATATGCAAAACGGGTTATCATTTTAGCACATGGGAAAATTATTGGGGATGGAGATTTTAAAACCCTGGATAAATCACAGGCCTTTGAGGATGCTGGTTTACTAAAGAATGAGGTCAAGGATGCGACCTGATTTTTATGTCTTGAGTTGGAATGATCTGCTGGTATCCCTGCTATTTATTGCTTTTTCACTATTTTTAATAAAAAAATGGAAGCTGGGTCTGGAGAATACACTTCTGATTGGTACCCTGCGGACCTTTGTTCAGCTGACCCTCATGGGGTATGTCTTAACCTGGTTTTTTGATCAGCAACACTGGGCTTTTATGCTCATGCTGCTATTCCTCATGATCGTCATTGCCAGTTATGAAGGGACTCGACGACAGAAGCATGAAATTCCCCACTTTTTCCCTGCCATGCTGGTGGCCCTATTGGGGTCAGCCTTCCTGATTTTAGGGACAATTTTACTTTTTATTCTAGATGTTGAGCCCTGGTACTCACCATACGCTGCTATTCCTATCGGCGGTATGATTATCGGCAATGGGCTGAATTCAACTGCATTGACAGCCAATCGATTTGTGGGTGAAATGAAGCATCGGGAGAGAGAGATTGAAACACTACTGGCATTAGGTGCAACACCAAAACTGGCTGTTTATGATGCCATGAAGACATCCATCCATGCTGCGTTAATTCCAAACATCAACGCCATGATGACCGTGGGCCTGGTACAGCTCCCTGGCGTAATGACAGGCCAGATACTTGCTGGAATTGATCCAATCATAGCAGTGCGCTATCAGATCATGATCATGTATATGTGGTTCACAACAGCAACTTTGGCCAACATGATCATGCTGGCCATTGTATACCGTCAATATTTTACATCAAAATTACAGCTCAGGCGTGAGCTGCTGAGAGAGATTTCTTAGATTAAACCTTCTTCACCGAGAAATTTGTTGGCTTCTTCAACATGCTTTTTGAATTCTTCCCACAATGCTGGAGCCACAGTGATACCCTTCTGAGTTGGACGCCATTCATCTTCGTCAGCCAAATAGTGAATTCTAAAATCCACATAAGTGCGACCTTTAAATTCTTTTACCTGAATAAGAATCTTTTCAGTTTCACTTCTCTCTACTTCACCAATAATTTTTTCCATGTATTCATCCTTTTCTTTGTTTCAATTTTATTTACTTGAAGTGCCCCATTTTTCATCAAATTCAGTAGCTACAAATCCAAATGAACCTACATCTCCCATTATGATAAATGGTCTTTTAATGAGATTGGGATCTTGAAGCATCAACTCAATGGCTTTCGCTTTATCTGGAAGATTTTGTCCCAACTTTAAGTCACGATAAATAGCCGATCGAGAATTCAAGTAGGGTTTAACATTATTTGCATCAATGAATTTTTCCAGAACTTCACGATTTGGGGGATTGTCTATGATGTCCACTTTTTCAAATTCAACCTTGTTCTCATTCAAGTAAACCTGTGCCTTTTTACAGGTCCCACATGTTTTTTTATCGTAGAATGTTGGCTGCATAAACTATCCCTTTTAAATTCTTCATTATAAATAATTGCTGTCTACACAGTTTCCTAATGCCGAATTTCAAAACTTTTGTAATCCCCAGCATATCTCTGGGGGTGATTTTCAACAGCCTCAACCCTGGACCATTTGTTTCCCACTCGTAACTCTTTTAGAAAGGAAACTATTAGACCATACTCACCTTCTGCTACCCCTATAACCGAACCATCTGAATGATTTTTAACCCATCCAGTGAGCCCCAGGCCCTGAGCTGTGGAACTGACAAAGAATCTAAATCCAACTCCTTGAACTTTTCCTAAAACTCTAAATTCGGTTGATGTATCCATACTATTTCTTTTTTTTGATTACTTCCTCAGGCAACACGCTTGGACAAAATTCGGCCAAAACACAGGTATGACATTGAGGCCGACGTGCTATACAGACTGCTCTCCCGTGATCGATGATAAGATGGGTAAACATGACCCAATGTTCTTTCTCTATTATCTTCTGGAGCTCCATTTCGATTTTAACAGCATCTTTTTGATTGGTCAACTGCAGCAGATTCGCAATTCGGATCACATGGGTATCAACTACCAGACCAGGGATATGGAAACCTGTACCCAGAACTACATTGGCCGTTTTGCGACCCACTCCAGGGAGTTTCACCAGAGCTTCCAGGTCTGCAGGGACTTCTCCCTCATGCTCTTGTATGAGGGTTTGTGCACAAGCACTCATATTTCTTGATTTGCTATTGAAAAAGCCCGTTGATCGAACCAGCTCAGCGAGATGCTCAACTGGGGCACTGGCCATGGCCTCAGCTGTTGGATAATGCTCAAATAATTTAGGGGTCACCATGTTCACACGGTCATCAGTACATTGGGCTGAGAGCATGGTTGAGACAAGTAATTGAAAGGGAGAGCTGTGTATCAGGCTACATTTGGAATCTGGATATGTCTCATAAAGGGTATCCAGGATTAGCTGCATACGAAGCTTTTTATTTTTTAGCGATTCTCTCATTTTCCTCTCCGTGCTTTCAAAAAAGTCGTCATCTCATCCATATCAATGGTATTCACGACGTCACTTGCTGAGAGTCCCCCTTTGCGAGCCATTTGAACACCTAGTGGAACAGTATTAAGTCCAGAGATACTATGGGCATCTGGGTCAATGGATATTTTCACACCTTTTTCTCTGGCATATTTAAGATGTCGCCAGTCCAGATCAAGTCGCTTGGGGGTTGTGTTTATCTCAATAATTTTATCATGCTCAGCAGCTACATCCATGATTGTCGGTAGATCTGGATTGTAGCCGGGTCGGGCCATGAGCATTCTGCCAGTTGGGTGTCCGAGAATAGTAGTAAATGGACTTTGGAGAGCCCGGACAATGGGATCAGTTTGTTTTACAGGATCCAGATGAAAATGGCTGTGTATTGAAGCAATCACAAAATCAAATCCCGCCAGGAGATCCTCGTCATAATCCAGGCTGCCATCACTGAGGATATCAGCCTCAATCCCCTTGAAAATGTGAAAATCAGAGTACCCCTCATTGAGCTCATTAATGCGTTCCCACTGAGATTTAACTCGATCAGGTTTTAATCCATTGGCATAGTAGGCTGCTTGTGAATGTTCACTAATTCCCAGGTATTGATAGCCAATTTTCCGTGTAGCCTCAGCAAGTTCTTCCAGGGAATTGCGTCCATCACTCCAGGTGGAGTGTGCATGAAAGGTGCCGGTTATGTCGTCTTCAGTAATCAGTTTAATATCTTCAGGAAAATGAGCATAGACATCCCTAAGTTCAGGCTCTATCCATTGAATGCCAATAAATGCACAGAGTGACTTTTCAGAGGATGTATTCACTTGTTCAGATAGCACCTGGATGGTAGAATCTGCTTCAGAACCATAAATTTTATTTAGATTTTCTGAGTAAACCTCACCGCCGGTTCTCACCAGTTGTGCAGCAGCAAAATTTTCCGAGCTGCAAACCCATAAGTGAATTGGAATAGTAGATTTATCATTGAAAATGAGTGGGGTTGCATCTGAGAGAGCATAGTCATAGTGATCATTCAATTCAGAAATCAACCTGGCCTGATCCGCCTCAACAAGAATTTCAACTGATTGAATAAGCTTGTCACCACATCGAAGTTTTCCTGTGAGCTCAACTCGACCGACACCGGGAAGCCGGTTTAAATTATCCATCCACCTCTGTGCTGCAGATAGAGCTATATCGAGATAAAAATCTTTTTCGTGTATTGATCGAAAGGCGATGGCATCAAGTAATTTCACCTGAAGCTTGGGACCAAAGCCCTTCATACTGGAAAGCTTATCCCCTTCACAGGCAAGTTGGAGGGATTCTATGTTGTTGATGTCATACTCCCGCCATAGTAGTTTGACTTTCTGCATCCCCAGACCAGGAAGATCGAGAAGATCAGCTAGACCTACGGGAAGCTGCGATTCCAGCTCTGTTTCCAGACCTACTGTTCCAGCCTTGGCGTAGTACATGATGACATAGGCTAAAGTTGATCCCACACCAGGGACATCTTTCAAGCGGTCTTCGTCGACCAGTACACCCATGTCTTCCTCATGATCCCTGACAATTCGAGCAGCTTTTTCGAAACTCCGAATTTTGAAGGGATTTTCATCCAGAAGGGACATCATAGATGCAAGACGATTTATTCTATCAGATATTTGAGAATTATTCATTTCTCAAAATAAATAAGGAACGGCGATAAAGAAGGATTACTGAAGATTTTCATTCTGGGTCATGGCTGTTTGAATTGGAGTTCTGAATTGACATATTGCCTGCATGAACAAGCAACGATTACAACAGAAGCGACAACTTGTCAATTTGATACGTGAATTCTTCACCAAGCAGGGATTTTTCGAAATGGAGACCCCACTCCTGGTTCCATCTCCTGGAATGGAGGTACATCTCCATGGCTTCAAAACCGAGTACATAAATCCCCGGGGAGAAATGGAGAATTATTATCTACCTACTTCGCCGGAGTTTGCCCTTAAGAAAGCTCTGGGATCTGGATTCCAGAATGTGTTTGAGATCAGCAGAGTGTTCCGCAATCATGGCGAGCTGGGACATTTGCATCACCCGGAATTTAATATGCTGGAATGGTACCGACCCGGTTCCTATATCCAGATCATGGATGATGTGGAGACTTTACTCGATTATCTTGTCAGACACCTCGATACGGTCCCATTATTCGGGAGTGAGTATTGGACCAAATCAATCAAGCGGACCTCGATAAAAGACTGCTTTAGCAACTATGCAGGAATGGACCTGGAAGCAGGGCTTGCAGATCTTCAACTTTGGCGACAGACCGCCGCAATAGCCCTGTCTGAAACGATTCCACAAGACGAAAGTTTTGAAGACATTTTCTTCCGTATCTGGTTAAAATTGATAGAGCCCTGTCTGGGGGCAAATCGTCCTGAGATTGTATTTGACTATCCTGCATCCATGGCTGCACTGTCAAAGCTAAAAGCACCTGAAAATATTTGGGCCGAACGATTTGAATTGTATATCAGGGGTATTGAAATCGGCAACGCCTTTAGCGAATTGACAGATTCTGAGGAGCAGCAAAAGCGTTTTGAAGATGCCAATCAGGAACGTACTGCCCTGGGATACCCACCCCACCCTGTTGATGATGATTTTATCCGAGCTGTTGGCAAAATGTCTCCAACTGGAGGCATTGCTATTGGTGTAGAACGTTTATTAATGGCGCTTACAGGAGCATCAGATATTCGAGAGTTTTTTCTCTACCCATTGGTCGAACCCAATCTCAAGTAAAATTGAATAGAGGCTGCTGACCCCAGGTTTCCGAGGACAACGTTACCATCCTGATCTCGCCAGTTAGATACTTCTCGATCCCTGATAGGCAAACTTGACCATATATAGCTGCCATAGTCATCATTATATGAATTGATTGTTATCAGATATAGTCCCAAGGGAAAACCAACGGTAAAATTCTCCCGGAATAGGGGTAAATCATTGGCTTCATCAAGCTGGAATGCCACGCGCGTAAAGTGATAAAAGTCTTTGATAGAGTCAGCTCGGAAATAGAGTTCCACTTCCACACTTCCATAGAATGATTCAATGGGATTGTTCCAGGTCAGTAGTGAATAATTATTAGATGGGCTCACCAGGGTATCAGCTTCCCAGGTTGTATTATCCCAGGATAAATTTCTTGGGCCTGCTATGATATCCGTTGTTGCGCTAATTAGCTGACCGTCAACTGAAGTAATCTCCACTGTATATGTTTTGCTGGAGTCCAATTGTACAGAAATAAAGCCAGGGGCTGGAACATAGGCTCCATAATAAAAGGTTTTATATGGATTGGCTGCTGCCACTGCAGGTGGTCCGCCTGGTCCATAGCTCTCATCAAAGCTTGCAGCTCTGGCCTGCCATTCAAATTCAGCCACTAATTCCTGACTCCCTGCATCTCGGAGCACTACAGAGGTCATGGTTGAATCATGAATATGAGGGAGTACTTCATTATAGTCGTCAACGCCGGGCTCACCTGGATCAGCGATACCATTCCCGCGGCCCTCAGGGATAGCATTCGGACCTCCTCCTCCTATTCCAATGTCATCGTTTAATGGCTCGTTTTCATCCCATTTATTATTCCCATTCAGATCTGAATAAGATTGCCAGTCACCATTGTCATCCCGATTGTTAAAAAGGGATGTATCTGTGACCAGAATAGTACGATCCACGCGAATCACTGAAAGTGAGAAATCCGAATAATTCAGTAATCCTTCGATACGATATTCAACTTCATAGCTTTCGAAGTCATCTGCAAAATCAGCAATACTCAGTTCCTGGGTGCAGCCAAAGAAGAAGAGAGGAAGTGCTAAAATAAAGATATTTGATATTGTTTTCATTGCGATCACCTAAAATTTGAATTCTACGCCAAAAGTGGGCAGAAATGGGAACATTCCGATACCCTCAACGGTTCCTGCTGACAGATCCCAGTTGTATACAAAGGTATTGAAGTGATTGGTTGCGTTTATGATTTGAATTTTGAACAGGCCATCTATATCAAATGGTCTGATTTTTCTGGAATAGCTGACATCCACACGAAAGTAATTTGGGTAACGGGCAGAATTGCGATCACCTTTGATTTCCTGAAGATTGGAATATGGGTTGGTAAAATTGAATGCAGAATTCTGCTGCGTATAGGTATAGCCTACTGTAGGAGTATATAGACTCGCACTGCTTCCTGTTACTGTGATGCCAAAGGAGTTCTTCTCTGAGGCAGCATAATTCATGACAAGATTTACTGAGTAGGGCTGATCAAATTTAGATTTATAAATTTCGCCATCACTGGCCACTATATTTCCATCGCCATTAAAGTCAAATTCTTGTTGGCTATCCATATAGGATATGCCCAACCATCCTGTGACTGATCCCACATTCTTCTTGAATAGCAACTCGGCACCGTAGACAACAGCAGTCCCTTCACTATAATCATCATCAGGGTCTGCGAAGTCTTGATCAGGGTTAATGGCCAGTGTGTTACTATATGGCTTATAATATCCTTCCAGGCTGGTAAACCACCCTTCTCCAAGCCATTGCTCCAAACCGAGGATGTAATGTTGTACGGCCTTGGCACCATAATTTTCAGGGACAGGATTCCAAAAATCCACGATGCTTAGGATGGCATCCTCATCCTGTGCTGTAAAGATGAACTGGTTGTATATGCCCCAGGCACCCTTTAAAGCCAGATCTTCATTCAACAGATACTTAAATCCTAATCTGGGCTCATAATAGAGATTGTCATGGGCTGAATATTTAGTAAGGCGCATGCCGGCCTGCAGCATGATCACTGGATTGGGTTGCCACTTGTCCTGGAGAATTGCGCTGTAGATGGTATTGGATTCTTGCTCATCGATAAAATCAATATTTCCATCGCCAATATTAAAATTGACTTCCAGGCCCTTAAATTCTAGACCCATGGTGACGGTGTGGGCAGATGAGATATACCAATCCAAATTCTCTTTGACTGTCCAATCATTTATTTCATTGAAAACGACAAATTCTGCCTCAGCATTTGAGCCTGCAGTATCGGTTGCAGAATATTGAAGATTCACATCAAACTTGTAAATAGTGTTCGCCAGTGAAAGGGTGGAGACCACTTTTGTATTGGGTACCCAGCGCCATTCAGCACTCCTTGTCGAATTACCCCAATCCCAGCGGAAGTTTACATCTGAATCTGCCTGTTCAAGTTGGAATTCGATTCGGTCCCGACCTTGATATTGGGAAAAGCTGAGCCGATTCGTAGGATTTATGTTTTGGATGATCTTCCCCTGGAAATCATAAAAATAATATGACCAATCCATGGGCTCATCTTTTGCCCAATAATACACTCTGGCAAGCTGGTCAAAGTAGGTACGCCTCCCTGAAAACATCCATGAGCCCCTCCCAATTGGTCCTTCAAGCAGGATTTTTGAGCTCAGCAGGTTAACTTCACCTGTCACTTGACTGACATCGAAGTATTCACCCAGTTTCTGGCCGGCAAAAAATTTGTTTTTTCTTGAATCACCTTCTCGACCAGTGATGCTCAAGACCGAAGAAATGCGATTCCCATATTTGGCAGGAAATCCTCCAGCCAGGAACTCCGCATCGGCAATGGCATCGGCATTAAATGTTGAAAAGACCCCTCCCAGGTGGAACGGATTGTAGATTTCAATGCCATCTAACATGATCAAGTTTTCATCTGGACTCCCACCGCGCACAACCAGGGCTGAAGAAAAATCGCTGGATGATTGGACACCGGGGAGAAGTTGCAGGGTTCGAAAAATATCTGCTTCTACAAAAGCCGGCATGACCTTCACATCCCGCATAGAAAGATTGACAGCACTCACTTCGACCTGTCTCTCAAATCGTTGCCTCTCCCCAGTGACCACAACTTCCTGTCCCACTATATCAGCTGGATCCATCTCAAAGTCTTGACGTTGCTCAAGCCCGGCAACAACCGATATCTCCCGTTCGACGCGTTCATGGCCAATAATGGTGACCAACATGGTATAATTGCCTGCCGGTATGTTACTGATGTTATAATACCCAGAAATATCACTTGCTGCCCCGATTCCAGTACCTTTAAGAGTCACATTAGCGTACATGAGCGGTTCACCTGTATCCGCATGGCGGAGAACGCCATTAATTCTGCCAGACCTTTCTTGAGCGCTGCTTTGATCCACCAGGATGAATGACAACAAGAAAATTAAGCCTGTGAGTGTGTATCTTTTCATTCGTACATCTTTCTATATCAGCCATTTTTAGTCAGGGCTGTTTGCTGACGCCAACATTTTAATCGTGAAGGTTAAGGATTGCAACAATTAATGAGCGTTTTGCGCGTTATCTAATCTTTATTGGCTCCATCTATAAATTACTATTTGGCTCGGGGATGAACATATACAATCCTAAAGTCCAAATCAGCATCTCTTTTCCGCACGGTGCGAATGTAATCGATTACAGGTGGGAGGTGGATTTTATTCGAAGCACAGTGGGCGAGGAAGGTTAAACATGTGTTCTAGCAGGATAAACAAAAAGAAGGCAGGACCCCCTGCCTTCTTTTTATGAAAATGGAAATCTATCAGAGCGGACTACTTCTCTTCCGATTCTCCTTTTTGATCTTCAACACGGTATACGATAAGATATGCTGCGCCAACTGCTGCGGGGATCAGTCCCCAGACCCACATGCCTGACGGCGCATCATCCGGGATGGCCATGGCCATGCCCAGCGTCATAATAATTCCTACAAAGAGCCATATCAAACCAGGTAATAGTCGGTTCTTATTTACATCTGGAAATTTTACGTCAACACCCTTTTCTATAGCTGCTAGAATTTCAACGCTCTCGACTTTTCTTTTCTGGTTTTTCAAGAACATAGCGACAATTGCTACTGCGCCAAAAACTAAAAACATTGTGATTGGAATAAAGGCTTCCATTGCATTCTCCTTTTAAAAGATTTTTGGTTCATCGTGGTATTAGACCTTCATTGATTTGAATTTGTTGCACTTTTTGCACTTTATTTTTAATTATTTTTATTTTTAAACTAACTGCAACAAATTGACATTTTTTCAAGTCTAAGTATTAATATGACCAATATGATTCCCAAGGTTCAAAAACATGCAGATCACCTTTTCCGGGAAATTGTGAAAAATCATACTAGTCGTGTTTATAACCTGGCCCTGATGAAATGTAATCAGGTCACCCTGGCTGAAGATATCAGTCAGGAAACTTTTATCCGGGTTTATAAGGGATTGCGAAATTTTAGAGATGAGTCTCATATAGATACATGGATATATCGGATAGCTCTAAATGTGTGCCATACAATGATCAAAAAAGAATCTCAGCTATCCTCAAGAATGATTCCACTCGGGGACAGAGCAGACCTTGAGCCAGAAGAAATCGATAGTGATGTTCAGGATATTTTCATCAAGGACGTGGAGAAGGATCAAATCAGAGAGGCAGTTTCAGCTTTACCAGCCCTCCAATCCGACGCCATTACGCTCTACTATTTGAAGGAATTTCAATACACAGAGGTAGCCGAGATTATGGATATTCCCCTAAATACAGTTAAATCCCATATTCGCAGAGCCAAAGCCAATTTAAAATCATTGTTAATGGAGGTCTATAATGAAACCTGATAGTACCAGCAAGCCAGATGTCATTGATGCATTACTTCAAAGTACCTGGGAGAACCCACCTGGAGCTTTTGAGCAACAACTCATGTCAATTCCATCCCAGGTATATATGCATGATAATCGTCAGTTGGATCGATTCTCCACAATCCTCAATGGCATTCTCATATTTTGGGGTGCTGGGTTGTTAATGTTTTTCTGGACCCCTCTCAAGGCGATGCTTACTACCCTGTCCCAGAGTGTGATAGGTTTCAGTGCCCTTTCCCCTCAATTGCTTACGCACCCAATTGTAGCATTATCTGTCTTGGCCCTTTTACTGTTCGGATGGGTTTGGATGGATACGGAAAAGCCACCAGGGATTATAAAAGTTTAGCCAAAAAAAAGAGCCCTCCAAATGAGGGCTCTTTTATATCCAATGGGTCTGGGACTTACCAGTTTTCGCCTAATAGCTCGAAGTATTCCTGTGGATGTAAACAAGCAGGACATGCTTTAGGTGCATCTTCGCCTTCGTGGAGATAGCCACAGTTAAGGCAACGCCAGACAACTTTTCCATTTCGTTTGAAGACACGACCTTCTTCAAGGTTTGTAGCCAAATCTTTATAACGTTTTTCATGTTGTTTTTCAGCAATGGAGATGCTCTCAAAGGCAATTGCGACCGCTTTAAAACCCTCTTCGCGAGCAATTTTTGCAAATTCCGGATACATGGTGGTCCACTCGTACTCTTCGCCTGCAGCAGCAGCCTTCAGGTTCTCAAGTGTGGTTCCGATTTTCCCTGCTGGAAATGTCTCAGTGATTTCCAAATCTCCACCTTCTAAAAATTTAAAGAAACGTTTGGCGTGTTCCTTCTCCTGGTTGGCAGTCTCTTCAAAAATTTGTGATATCTGAATCAGACCTTCTTTTTTTGCAGCGCTTGCAAAATATGTATATCGATTCCTTGCCTGTGATTCACCGGCAAATGCGATCAATAAATTTTTCTCAGTCTGTGTACCTTTGATACTACTAGCCATTACATATCTCCTTAATTGTTATCTCTTGGAACATGCATAAAATCTGCCAAAGTAGATAATGCACTCGAATAATTTTGATCTCTAAATCTAGGCATTTTTGGGTCGAATCCCATGCTTGAATAGAATCGTTTTGTTCAGATATAATTCAGACTAGATTCTGAACGATTAGGATAGCGGCTACGCTCATTACTGATGCGTAGTTTAAATATGGACTTCGCATCGAAGTCCACTCATTCTCTCAGCCTAAAGACCTAACTCTAGACTTAGATATGGTTTCAGGCCGACACGGTTTTCTTGGAAATGAGGAAATCTGCTCCCGTATTTGGAAAGAGAAGATATGTTGTTAAAAAAGTTCTATCCACCTCTGGCATGCCTATGAGTGACTCAGGCTATGAATCCCCATTGCAAGGAGAGGTGAAAGCGCTCCCTGATATCTGGCTCAAAGCTGCCATGCTCGGAAGCCTGTGGGCATCCATCGAAATCATTCTCGGTAGCTTTCTCCACAACTTGCATATCCCATTCTCTGGGACTTTTCTCGCATCTGTTGGTTTAATCCTCATGATCAACGGTTACAAGTTGTGGCCAAATAAAGGACTTTTCTGGCGCACAGCGCTGGTAACTGCAGCAATGAAGTCTATTTCGCCTTCTGCAATCATTATTGGCCCTATGGTTGGTATCTTCATGGAGGGAGTTATCCTTGAAATATTTGTTCGACTCTTCAGAGGCAAATGGCCAGGATTTTTGCTAGGTGGCGCTCTGGCAGTTTCCTGGAGTCTTTTTCAGAAAATATTTGTGCTCCTGATGACATATGGTCCTGATTTTGTGAAACTTTATGAACAGCTCTATTTTATGGCTTCCAGAAGCTTTGGTTTTGAGGGTGATGCACCCTTTGATCTCGTGAAGGCTATTTTTATAATTGATTTAAGCTTTGGCGGGCTGGTAGCTGGATTAGCCTACAGGAAAATTAGCTCTCAGCGTACTTTGTCATTTCCCCAATCCAAGCTAGATACTCCTCCCAAAAAGGAGAATCTCCTGGTTGCATCTGCGACCCAGCCATTTTCCACCCTTCTGTTCATAGCAAATTTTATTGTCCTCATAGTGGGACTATCCTACCTGGATGAGCTGTCCCCTCCCTTGGGGGGACTCCTGGTCATCACTTACGTCACCCTAAATATTTTCAGATATAACAGATCTCTGAAGCGTTTGAAAAGACCAACGCTATGGATACAGTTATTCGCTATGATGGGATTGTCTGGTTTACTCCTGGGAGGGTGGGATAGCTCAACTGCTCTTCTGGCTGGGCTCGAAACCGGTGTTTCTATGGCTATACGAGCTCTGTTAGTAATTTTCACTTTTTCAGCTCTGAGTATTGAACTTAGGAATCCTGTCATTATGACCTGGTTCACCCGCATGGGAATGGGTGTTCTTTTTGAGGCAATCTCTCTTGCTTTCGAGGTATTGCCCCGGCTATTGAAACGTGTTTCAGAGATAGATCGTATCTGGAGACACCCGTTCAGAACCTTGAGCCAATTGCTTGCCGCTCTCGAGGATTTACGCGTAGAACACCATTCAAAACATCCCAGGGTTATCATTCTCACAGGAAACCCTGGTGATGGAAAAACCAATATGATTAAAGCCTTGATGACCAATAAAAACCTCCAGGATATTGATTTTAAGGGTTTCTATTCTGTAGGCACTTGGGTTAAAAATGAGAGGGACTCCTATCGGATAGTAGATATTGAAAGTCAAGCCTCTGAGCTCCTTTGCGAGAGAAAGGAGCCTGCTGGAAAATTAAGAGCAGGACCTTTTAATTTTCGACAACCTGGACTTGAATTTGGCTGCAAGATACTGAATTCAATTGCTCCAGAGTATTCTGAGAGTATTGTGGTTATCGATGAAATTGGCCATCTAGAGCTGAAGGATCAGGGTTGGGGTCCCTGCATGAGTGAGCTGGTGAACTGCAAGGCCAGGATGATTTGGACTGTCCGTCCAGGCCTTCTAGATGCGGTGATCGCCAAATGGGGTTTAGACTACAAGGTCATCAATGTTAAAAAATCCAGTGACACGGAAATTTGCAATTCTGTTCTGTCATTTCTCAAATGAGAGCCCCTTGTCAAACGCTTAGTTGTTACAACATTCATAGTTGCGTAATAATAAATATTAATGCCACCATGAGTTGGTATTGAAAGGTTTGGCGCATTGTTTGCACATGCCAAAGGAGTCAAATAATATCTTGGAAAATGATTATAAGGGGTCCGAAATGAGTGAGGTACAAAAATTTAATCCTGCTGCTGAATTCACAGCCAATGCACACATCAAGTCAATGGAACAATACCAGGAAATGTATGATCGTTCTGTAAATGACCAGGATGGGTTCTGGGCTGAACAAGCTGAACGTTTGACATGGTTCAAGAAATGGGATACTGTTGCCAATTATGATTTGGCCAAAGCTGATATCAAATGGTTTGAAGGCGGGAAGCTCAATGTGAGCTACAACTGTCTCGATCGCCATGTTGAGGATGGTTACGGCGATAGAACTGCCTTGATCTGGGAAGGCAATAATCCTACTGAAGATAAAACATTCACATACACCGAACTTTTAGGGGATGTGCAAAAGTTTGCCAATGTCCTTAAGGCCCACGGCGTTGTAAAAGGTGATCGTGTTTGTATCTACATGCAGATGATCCCTGAACTTTCAGTTGCCATGCTGGCCTGCTCGCGTATTGGTGCCATTCACTCAATCGTATTTGGAGCTTTCAGTCCTGAATCTCTTCGTGATCGTATCAATGATTCAGAGTGTAAGGTACTCATTACTCAGGATACGGGGGTCCGTGGTACCAAACTTGATATTCCTATGAAATCCAATGCTGACAACGCCCTGGCCGAAACGCCTTCCATTAAGACCTGTGTTGTTGTTAAACGCACCGGTGCTGAAGTAAACATGGAAAGCCCCAGAGATATCTGGTGGCATGAAGGTATGGCTAAAGCCGATGCTGTTTGCGCACCCGAAGAAATGGATGCTGAAGATCCATTATTTATTCTTTATACCTCCGGTTCAACGGGTAAACCAAAGGGTGTTCTCCATACCACTGGTGGATACTTGGTATATGCATCTATGACGCACGAATTGGTCTTCGATTATCATGAAGACGATGTGTACTGGTGTACTGCTGATATTGGCTGGGTAACTGGTCATTCATACATTGTCTATGGACCACTGGCAAACCGCGCCATCACCATGATGTTTGAGGGTGTGCCAAATTATCCTGATTTCGGTCGTTTTTGGGATGTGGTTGATAAGCATAAAGTGACTCTTTTCTATACCGCACCGACAGCGCTTCGTGCATTGATGCGTGAAGGAAACCAATGGGTGGAATCCCGTGATCTTTCAACACTACGTTTGTTAGGGACTGTTGGTGAAACCATCAAGTCGCCTGAATGGAACTGGTACTATAGCATCGTTGGAAAAGGAAAATGTCCCATCGTTGACACGTGGTGGCAAACTGAGACAGGTGGAATTCTTATTACTCCCCTGCCTGGCATCACTCCTTTGAAACCTGGTAGTGCGACCATTCCATTCTTTGGTGTTCAACCTGTTTTACTAACTGAAGACGGCAAAGAGATTGAAGGGAATAATACATCTGGTTTATTGGCCATGAAAGCTGCCTGGCCAGGTATGATGAGAACCCTTTATGGTGATCATGACCGTTTCAAGCAAGCCTACTTCTCAATGTACCCAGGCTACTATTTTAGTGGTGATGGTGCTCGTCGTGATGAGGATGGAGACTACTGGATCACTGGTCGTGTTGATGATGTCTTGAATGTTTCTGGACATCGAATTGGAACTGCCGAAGTTGAAGGGGCAATTGGAAAAGCCAACGGTGTTGCTGAGGCAGCTGTTGTTGGATATCCCCATGATATCAAGGGACAGGGAATATATGCCTATGTCACTTTGATGGCTGGTGTCGAAGGTTCTGATGAAATTTTGGCCAGCATTGCTGCTTCCGTCAAAAAAGAAATCGGACCCCACGCAAAACCTGATAAAGTCCAATTTACTCCTGCATTACCCAAAACCCGTTCTGGCAAAATCATGCGCCGCATTCTGCGCAAGATCGCCGAGAATGATGTTGATAGTCTTGGTGACATTTCAACTCTGGCTGATCCATCAGTTGTGGATAGTTTGGTTGCCGAACGTAAATAAGACTCCATAAATATGAATAAAAAAAGGGCTCAGAAATGAGCCCTTTTTTTGTGGTTTGACCTTATCGGTGAATTCGATCGTATTCGAAATCACGCTGTTATTTAACAGTGACTGCAATCTCCTTGGGAAGAGCTTCCTTGGTCTTATGTATGCTCAAGGTTAGAATGCCGCTCTTGTATTC
>JABMOS010000026.1 GCA_013203185.1 Fidelibacterota bacterium
GGATTTGAGCAATCGTAGTTGAGTGTCTACCTAGTGTTTTATCAGTCGCATCGACAATCCACCATTCTCTCTCGATTTCACTTGCTTTTACATTATACGTTTTCAATTCTATTCCTTCACATTCATGATCAACGACCATCCATGGCCATAAAAAAGCGACCTAATCTAACCGGCGCCCTGTGGCATGTCAAACATAATTTCCTGGCTAAAAAATCCTGATTTTTCAGGTACTTGCCGTGGTTTTCAAGCTTATCTCAAAGCAAGTGCCCTGGCCGGGAGCAGACTCCACAGAAATATCTCCCTGGTGATACTCCCGAACGATGCGCTCAACCAGACTCAATCCCAGACCCCAACCCCGTTTTTTTGAGCTCCACCCTGGCCTAAAGATGTTTTTGTGGTCGCGCATTGGGATGCCTTCGCCGTTATCGCTAACCCGGACTTGGATCCAATTACCCCGTCGAAGCACTTGGACTTGTATCATCCCCTCATCCCCTTTTATGGCATCAACTGAATTTTTAAGCAGGTTTTCAAAGGCCCATCCAAACAACTCTGCATGTGCCAATACCTGATAATCTTCAGGACAATCGAATTCCACGTCGATTGATTTGCCCCACTGCGGTATGCGCCGCTGGACATAACCGAGGACTGGTTCCACCAATTCTTTGATAGAAAGATTCTCTAATTTCACTCCTGCGCCAATTTTTGAGAAGCGATCTGCCACCTGATTCAACCTCTGGAGGTCTCGATCCATCTCTTCTACAATTTTGCTGGTTTGCTCTCTATTCTCCTCTTGCCTCAAGAGTTCTATCCACCCCATGAGCGAAGAAAGGGGTGTACCAAGTTGATGGGCTGTTTCTTTGGAAAGTCCCACCCAGATACCACGATGTTCGGCTTTTCGAATAAATTGAAAACCTGCAAACCCCAGCAGAATAAATCCACCCATGATTCCAAACTCGATAAATGGGAACCAGCGCAGAGCCTGAATTAAACCCGAATCTTCATAATGTATGAGCATGACGGTTTTATTGCCAAATTCTACTGGAACCGGATCATTTATTGAGTCCATCCGTCGAAGGGCCATTTGAAGTGCATGATCATTGTCCTGAAAATCAAGCGTTTCATCAAGATCAATAGTATGGTTTTGAATTTCTACAACCCCCTGGGCATTCGTTTTGGTCAAAATCATGGGAAAGTTGACTGCCCGCATAATATTTTCGACGATTTCCTCAAATTTAGGCCGCTCAACACTTCCAAAATGAATGAGCATGATTTCCTGCTCGAGATATTTGACAGGGATGGCTTGATTTTTAGCATCCATGACCTCAACCATATTATAGAGATAGGATTGGATGTCGGCTTCGGCTATTGAATCAGGAATGCTAAGATTGCGATGGGCGTAAATGATTTGCTGTCCATCCTCAATCACGGTGATAATGACAGGGAAACTGATATTGCGGATAATCTTGTTAAACGCAAAATCCATACTCGGTGTATCAGCTGTAAGGGCTGTGGCGTACAGGTTTGCATTATAGCTCAAAAATCTACGCTGTTCATCTAGATAAGCTTGACTTTGCAGGTCTGCAGATAGCGCGTTTGCCAGTAGTTTAGAATTATAGCTTAAGAAACGTAGATTGTCATCTCTCAATTCACGAACAAGCCAATTTGTATATAAAAGAGATCCAATTATTATAAAAATACTGAGGACAAATAGCCCCAGCTTAATGTTTGTAGTGGATCTAAAATCTCGCATTACTCTTGCTCTGAAGTTTTCCTGCTTCTCACGAAGAGAAAACCGCCAAGACCCAAGAGAATAAGGGCTGATAAGAGCGTGATTCTAAACCCTGCCCGTACTGCAGGTGCTTCATAGACAAACTTTAAAGTATGCTGCCCAGCAGGGACCGGAATACCACGAATTAATTCGTTTGATGCAAACATTTCCAACTTGGAATCGTCATCCATGTATATGGACCATCCTGCCGGATAATACACTTCGCTAACAATTAAGAAGCCATCAGCGCTATTATCTGTTTTCAATTGGAGTGATTGCAGAGAATGTTCCTCCACAGTCACTGTCCCTACAGCGTAGCTAGTCTGCTTCAAATCACCCTCAGGATCAAGGACGTAGGCTATTTCATCAGGACTTGCAGCAGAATTATCCATTTTTGAGCTCATTTCTACTGAATTGCCCACAATACTAATTTCAGGCACAAACCAGGCTCTAGGATAGTCATCTTCGAATTCATAAATCAATACCTGGGTTCTCTGTCCCCTGACTATATGCAGGGGTTGATCAATCAACTTGAAAAGCGGGTCATTTATGGGATAGGGAGAGACCAAATATTTTACGTTCAAATTTCTTAATAAATCTAGATGCCGTTTCCGAAGCGCTGGATCAACATCTTCGATGGGTTTCGGTGATGCTCCATTTTCAGTCTGCGCATAATACTTGGGCAAGAACGTTTGTTCAATCTGGGTGGCGTTTAGGAAGTCCTGCAGTATCTTCAATTTGGCGGGACTATAGCCTCCAATTGACTCTAAACCATGCAAGGCCCACCCGTTTGATCCAAATAGGGTATGGACGGGGAAAATACGACCTGGATTATCTGCAGTAAGCTGTTTTAACTTTCGAATCGCTGGGGTCTCTCGCTCCCCGGCCTGGACCATCTTTTTTGCCCGTGCGTTTTTCGTGAAACGCAAATCCACATGCCCAAGCTCAACAACGACGAGAGCAATCATGGTGAGCGAAAGCACCAGGCCCTTAATTTTCTGGGCAAAATATGCCCAAATTGCAGCCAATCCCAGAGTTCCAATAAACAGGCCCTTTATCAAACTGGAGTAAAACATATCGATTCGAGGGCTACTCAATTGTGGATGATATTTGGGTGATTCTGCCAATGCATTTGAGAACGCGCCGGTAATCATTCCCTTAAAGAGGAGCGCCATAACAAAAAGACCACCCATTACACCCGTAGCTATAAGCATTCCTTTTACTAACTCGGATCGCCGTTTCTCATTCAGGTTTAGCAAAGTGTATAGCCCAATCCCTGCCAGGATGGCGACCATAAGCTCCATGAGGATGAGAATCATTGAAGGGACCCTGAACTTATTAAAAAACGGGAGCAGTTTGAAAAGAAGGTCAAAAAGATAGGGCCAATAACTGCCAAAGCTCACCAACAATGCCAGCAGCACCGTGGATAGCAGAAATGTTTTTTCCTTTAAGTTTTCTCGACTGAAAAATGCTGAAACCATGAGGATGAGGAGTGTCAATCCGATAAAATCGGAATGCTCAGTAAAGGTGCGACCGCCCCAGTAGGTTTGACCGCCAAACCCAAACCAGTCAGAGAAAAAGAGTGCAATAAATTCATAGGGAGGGAAAGACCAACTCGTGGCATACCCATACTCTAGTCCCCCGCCAGCGCTTCCACCACGGATTGTGTGTGCCACATAGGCCAGGGAAGGGATGTAAAGAACTGCTGCTAGACCAATTCCGAGAATCAAGCCTCCCAGCAAATACCCCAAAGAAAGAGGAAAGTTTTTCCAATTCTTCCCTTTCACCCTGAATATTGTTTCGATAACCACATACCAACCAACTGCCATCCACCCATAATAAGCAACTTGCACATGGCCCCTTTGAAGCTGGAAACCCGCTATTATTGCTAAGATTATAAGACCTTTCAGGTTAGGGTTGTCAAGTATCCGCTTGGTAGCATAAATCAGCCAGGGTAGATAGGCGGCAGTCATCATCTGTGATCCATGACCAGCTGAGATCATGACAATAAAAAATGGGGTCAGCATGTAGGCCAAACCTCCCAGCAACGCCGCCAAAAAATCTGCCTTGAGACTCCTCAGCAATACATATACACCCATGGCTGCCAGGATATAGTGAAACAACATGCTCCAAAGTGACGGCAAACCAATTTTGTTAAAGAGACCCAGGACAAAATTGGGGAAATACACCCACTTTGTATACATCATGCTACTAAAAGCTGGCATTCCCGAAAAAATGTAGGGTTGCCACAAGGGATATTCACCAGTCTCACTATGGTATAAGCTAAGTTGCCGTGTCATCCCAGTGGCGGCAGTTGTATCACCGCCACCAAAGATGTAACCCTTGAAAAATACTGCTGAGAATAGGATGAGAAGGACAATGAGAAAGATGCCGGCTGCTTTGGTATTATCATTTTGAATCAATTTTGAAAACATGGTCTGCCTTTGGGGTTCTTAAGGTGTTGATGATCTTGCCATTAAGCGTTAATCGTCGTATAGCTGGTAATGCAAAATGGCCATTCCATTTGCACTGAAGCTAAGCACATGAGGGACGATGGAAAATGTTTTATCTAGGAGGGGCGGGGTTTCATTTTAATCTGCTTCTGTGTTATGACTGTATGGATTGGATATCCGAAATTAAGTTGATATTTAGCAGTAGATCTTAAATGATTACCTAGCCAGTGTTGATCAGTATTTCTAGATGTCCGGATATTTTGAGGGATGTTGATACAATCTAGGCTATAACAGACTGGGTAAGTGCCCTCTCGCCCGATACAATACTCAATTAATCATCCACTGCAGCAAAAAGGGTAGGATTGGTTGATTATTCAAGAAAGATTTCACTCTTCTCTACTCTCCCAATAGATATTCAATTAACAGAATGACATCAATCACATTAATATTTTCGTCACCAGAGAGGTCCGCACATTCTTCGTTAAATTCGCCGCCTGGTAGTCCTAAGGTATAGTGAACGACGCCTACTACATCTGAAATATTAGCCATCCTATCTCCATCTACATCACCCATCACTTCACAAAGATCTGGATGAAAATTCGCTGGAATAATTATAGCACCATTCTCCAACTGACCGTGATTCTCCATTTGGGTCAGGTCTTCAACAAACTCATTCTCAAAATTATAATAAGCAATTAAATCATCTTCTGTACCAAGTAGTTGTCCGAATTGATCAGCTCTAACTTGGGCTTGAGACCGCGGGCTTGACCATATTTTTACCTCATCAATAAATCCGTTAAAAAAGCCAGCTGGATAGAAATCAGCATGGTAGTGACGCCCGATATCAACGTCGTCGATGCTCCAATCAAAAGCTCCAGTCTGATTATTAACGCCTGATGAAACGAGTTCACCATCGAGATAGAGATATAAACTATCATGCGATAGAACACCTGCATAATGATGCCAGGATCCATATTCAGGGGCCTGGGTCCCAATCCCATCGGCAACCCCCTGATTGCTACGAATTGTAAAACGGGTGAGACTTTCTGCAGGAGAGTTCTCTCCTGTTAGTATTATGGCAGAGCGATTTTCCTCTGTATCGTAATCGCGTTGCTCAAACAAGGTATTCTGTTGATCTAGTCCACCTCCAGGCCCTATCATGGCTGCCCAGATTTCAATTGTGAATTCGGTTGAATGTATGATTGGGTTGGGCAGACTTGCAAAGTCATCAATGCCATCCAGAAACAAACTTAGCCCAAACTCCATAGGCAGTGGATTGAATGGTTCAACATGGGCGTCTCCTTCAGCTATCCCATTGTGTCCATTTTGACTAACATCGAGGAAATCATTGCTCTCAAAATCCCAGTGAGCCAGGAGCGAGATTTGTACATTCTGGAGTTCTGAATTTTTCGCATCCAAAATCTGGCTTTCATTTAGAGGGCCATCCCAAATACGCAGATTGTCTATATAGCCATTAAAATAACCTGCAACATAATTATTCTCATGATAGTGGCGGCCAATCTCGATTATATCAATCCCTTCATAATAATTGCCGGTTTGCGTGTATTCTACCGCATCTACTTTGATCCCATCAAAATATAAGAACACACTGTCCAAGCTTACCACACCTGCATAATGATGCCATTCACCATAAGCAGGGGCAGGATATTCTACGATATCGTTGGGACCATCATCTGTACCAATATTGAATCGAATTCGATCTCCAGCTGCGGGACTCTCAGCATTTAATATCACAGCACCCTCACCAGGGATGGTATTGTAATCTCTGTGGGAAAAAATGGTGTTTTGTCCGTCTAGTCCTCCACCTGGCCCAAGCATACAGGCCCAGGCTTCAATTGTGTAGCCAGCCTCACTCAGAATATAGGTAGGCAACGAAACATAGTCACCATCACCATCTAAGAGGAGACTGTAACCGAAATCAATTGGTTCTGCATCAATTTGTACGATTTCTGCATCGCCCATCGCAATTCCATTATGACCATTTTCACTGATATCATGGAAATCATTGTCCTCAAAATCCCAGTGCGCCAGAAGCGGGAACTGGATTGTCTGTAGCTGAGCATTTTTTGCATCTAAAATTTCTGTCCCACTTAACGCGCCGTCCCAAATTCGCAGGTTATCCATAAAGCCATTAAAAGAACCTGCTAGATAACTGTTTGCGTGATAGTGGCGACCAATTTCAATCAAATCAATGCCAACATCAAAAGTCCCCGCTTGTGTGTTGGGGACAACATCCATTAATTCCCCATCCAGATATAGATATACACTATCAGAACTAACGACACCGGCATAGTGATGCCATTCACCATATGCAGTAGCTGGACTCTCTACAATATCATTTTGTCCTATGGTTGAACGTATGTTTAGACGAATTAGATCCCCAACTGTCGGACTCTCAGCCTGAAGAACTATTGCCCCATGCCCCTCCATCGTATCGTAATCCCTTTGGGAAAAAAGAGTGTTTTGGCCATCGAGCCCTCCACCTTGCCCATCCATGTTCGCCCATACCTCGATTGTAAATTCAGTACCTTCAATTATAGTAAAGGGTAAAGATACATAATCGCCGTCCCCATCAAGATGAAGTACATGATTTTGACCATATAACCACACTGATATCATTAGATTTAGCAATACCCATATTGGAATCCGACTTCTCATATATTTCCCCACCAGTTTGTAGTTTTGATACCGCAACCTAAACTTAACGTGTAATAATTAAATTTTAAGTATTATTTTCATACCTGCTAATTGTATTTAAGAATTTTCAATTATTCTACTTGGCCAAAGTTTCGATTTTGGATTTGCAATGCAATTCTAGAATGTGTCCTTTTACCTCTTTCCTGCAAGGCTTCCCTATAGGTCTAATTCATCCGTATCACCACTGGGATATTCAAATTGGACACTAAGGAATTGACATACGTTCTATATTCAAATTATGATATTATAATTGTAGTTGTTCTGGTCATGTTTGGTATCAATTATAATACTCTTTCAAAGCTTTATGAGGAATGTCTGTCCTGACTCTAGATAGATGGGTTGGCATTCCTTGCTATCAATATCAGATAGGAACTGATCCAAAGCGAGCTTGGCTCCTCCGAGCAAGGGTGTTCTACCTGGATCCTGAACAATACAAATCCCCCTTTTGGAAATAAGTGGCCACGTTTTCTTTAGAGCCATTAATACGGCGTCGTATATATCAACATCGATGTTGCACATGGCGATAGATTCAATCCCATCTGGTAAATTATCTGAAACGATGTTGCTCTTGACAAGTTCGTATGTTGGCTGAGCTCCATCAAATTCAGGAATAGCCTGTAATCTCTTATCTACCCCATCCATTGAAGCATTATGAGTGCCTTGCCAATGAGCATCGGCACTACTAAGAGCGGAATCGTAATCAAACCCTGCAAAAGTATCCATGAAATAGCATTTTCGCTGAATATGAGAGGCACTCATGTAATGAAAAGAGAGCCGGGCACTCGTTCCTCGGAAAACACCAATCTCCACATAATCTCCATCTACGCATTTAGTAATGTCAATAGCTTGCATGAGGTTTGCCAACTGATCAGGTGCAAAATGTGTATGATTGTTTACCTGACAATCCTTTTGTTCGGACATTAAAACTTCTCGAGCTTTATCATGTAGATGCCACCATCTTGCATTCCTGGTATCATATGTACAGAAATATTTTCCCTCATTTTCTGTCACATAGGCTAAATAGGCACTTGCCTGTTCGTCAGAGTCTAAGCCAAAGACAAACGACGTAAGTGATATCTCATATTCCCCAATGTCCTTAGCTGGTGATCCGGAGACGATTTCGACTGGACAATCCAATACTTTTTCAAATAGAATGCCGGCATCATCACTTTCATAATCAACTACGGCAATTACTGTCCTATCGGGGAACAACTCCCTGCTTCGTTTTATTGCCTTCTTCATCCCCTTAACAGTCACACGTGAAATGCCAAGTCCATGATGAATCATGAATGATGATGATGTTCTCAATATTTCTAAGCCGAACAGTCCGAGTATACGGTTGGTAATGCGGAACGGAAGTAACATATTTCTCTTTCTAATTTGTGCTATTTATTTTTGGTTTAGGCACTCATGACTGATTATCAGTTCTATTATTTTCGGAACTCGTGAAGCTTACTTAATATTTCGTATGTATTGAATGTCGTCTGAGGAAGGGTATATATCGCGATACCATAATGTGTGTCCATTACTGATGATGTCAGCTTCATTTGTGCTTTGTTTTACCGTGTCAAATAATGAGTACTTCGCATTTTTATTGATGAGTAATCTCGCATGTATCACTCTCTTAATATTTTTAGTAAAGTGAAATCTACTCTCCTTTAAATATTGATTAATATATCTATGAGATCGAGAGAGTCCTGAGGTTTTGAAGTTAAGCAGTCTAAATTTTAGTTTTCTTGAATAATGGTTATCATAATATTCAAGTCTTTGAGCTAGTTGGTGGGGTTCAACAAAATATTTATCCACAAATTTATCGATGTAAGGTCCAACCAGCATTTTCTCTTTTAAAATTTTAGCCTGGAGCGCTTCGCCCAGGTTATCAAAAAAGCTCCCAACATTTATGTGAATATTCTCAAAAAGTGGATCATAAGCATATGGAGCCAAATACCGGTTATAGTAGACGGGTGTTTCATCCCAAAATTGAAAATTTTTATAACTTGAATAACATAGAACATTCTTCCACCCGATTTTAATGGCAATAAGATAAAAGAAAAGGGAGTGGACATTTGTTAATATCCCTGGGATTAATGAAAAAGAATCAAAATTGAATATGTTGTTTTCCACAATAAATTCTTTTTTCACAACCATAAAGAAATCTACAAGATAGGGTGAGGGTTTGTCTGAAAATGGATGAGTATAGTAAAAGTTAAGATCTCTGAAGGCAAATGATTTTTCGTTCTTTTCCATTATCTCAATCAAGCCGATTAGCTTATCTTGATTCAAGATCCAAGAATCTGAGTGTAAGATGACTATATAATCAACATTAACCTGAATTAGATGATTTACTGAAGCAAAGGTATTTGAAGCCGTTCTCATCACAGAGACGGCAACATCTCCTATAGAAAGGTTGAACCTTTTTTTACTGGTATGATGAAGCTGTTTTAAATCTTCACCTGCAACAATTCTATCAATATTTGGATTCGTCCCTAAATGATCATGAATTTGAGGATTATTCGACCCTACACAAATATATGAGCTGATTTTTTTAAAATTTGTCTTGATGATATCTGCGCAGACTTCGACTTCTTCATATTTGTCATAAACCGCAATTGCAAAACCAATTTTCATTCGCATATCCTAGTAGATTTTTTCCAACAAATGATCTATATCATTGATACTGTCCAAATAATAGCGACAGGATTTTTTCAAATCACGATTATTATACCCCATAAACCATATATTATTTACAAACGATCCGGTAAAATCGTTTATTGAATCGCCAATCATTATCGTCCTGTCAGGATTCAAATTGTATTTGTTAAGTAATTTTTGGATGTTAGCATCCTTCGCGGTTGGAGCACCCAATATCTCCTTAAATGAATCATAAATCCCGGAGAATCTGGTTAATTCAATTACCTCTTCCTCATCCGCGCCACTGACGATGAATAATTTGAGATCTTTAGGTCGCGCTTTTATCCACGAAATAAGATCAAGGTTAAAATACTTCATGTTTCTTTGTTTCAGCATAATGTACTCGGAGAAAGAATTCAATAGATGCTCTACATTCACGCTCTCCGAAATGGCAGAATTTGCAAGAATCACATCAAAGAAATAGCGAATTTTTTCTCTCCTGTTAAGTCCCCCCTGCTGATGATGAAACTGCACTAATTTTTCGACAGCTATTTCATCATAAGCACTGAATATATGTCTGAAACCAGATTCCTTAATACTCATGCTATCGATTATTACACCATCAAAATCAAATATAATTGTATCGATTTTACCCACTGGCAACCTCATTTAAATATATGAAGTTGGCTCTGTCAATCACCTTCCCATCATACAATTCAGCTAAATATTTGAGATAGTGATCTGATATATCATATTCTCCAGTCGCAATAAATTTTGCATCCATTCTTCGACTATAATTTTGGATTGAATCCATGGGAATGCTTTGATAAAAGATTTCGTTATTATGATTTCTAGAGATTGTGAAAAAGAAATTATTATCACTTGAGTGTAGAGCTAGAACAGCCTTATATCCAATATCTTCTGCAATATCAATGTCTTTCTGCGTTGTGTAAAGTATATTTGATCTTTGATCGACAGTGGGTATAATTGACCTAGCTTGCATTCCCGCATCATTGCATAAATTTACTAAGTTTTGAGCGTAAACATCATTGCTCGACCCATACATAATTTGTCCAGTCATGTCAAAGCGGGGTGAGATTTCCCCAATTCTATACCCCTCGCTCATAACAATCACACACCTATCATGTGTGGATACTGTAGCATCAATTTTTGATAGCACTTCGTTTTCATTACGTTGATCTTCTGGTAATAGGATCAGCAATGGCATTTCTCTATTTACATCCGCTAAACGAGCAGTAGCCGCAATAAATCCAGTCTCCCGACCAAAAGTTTGGGCGATAATAACCTTGTCATGACTATGAGCACCCAAATTTTCAATATTCAACATTTCTGTAATATGTTTCCAATAATTGATTGTACTAATATACCCAGGAGTAAAATATACTTCATGCAATTCAGGATCACCCAAATCATTATCAACGGTTTTAGGAAGCGCTATGATGCGGATATTTTTGATTTGATCTGAGATTGCTTTGCTTTGTTGAATTGTCCCATTACCTCCAATATTGAGAAGACATGTAATCTCATATTTGTCCATAATCTCACTCAATCTTATCTTTTCAGAATGTGAGAGCGGCTTCACCCTTGTTGTTCCAATAAATCCAGATGCTGGGGTTCTCTGGAGTCGATATAATTGCTCTTTCGTGATGTCAGTCAAATCCACTATACTATTATTCAGGACTCCGTTTATTCCTGGATGACCGGCATAAATTTTTGATGATTTATACCGAAATTTAATAGCCTTTATTATCCCTGCTAAAGTACTATTAATAACCGTTGTAGTCCCACCTGACATGGTAATTAGAAAATTTTTCATCATTCGATTGTGTGTTTTATTCATAATTATAACTATTTAATATTTTCTTCTCATTTAATATATATTAATAGTAATAGATTTCAGCACTGTACTTTTAAAATAATACTACTCAATACTATGCCTTTCTACTTTCCGCCTCTGAAAAGAGGAGTGCTTCAAGTATCGATTATATATTTTATCTATCAAAAATATTTCTAGAATTTTATTTGGCACAGTTTGGCCTCATCAATACTGAGAGCTTATGTAAATCATATTACAGGCAAGGCACTTTAAAATTAAAAGTAGGCAATATGGCATATTTGAGAATTCAATATTAGCTCGCTGGTTTATCATAGTTTTAGCTTAAACAACATGCCCTGTTGCACGCTTCAAGATAATTCAGCTATTCTCTCCATCTGATTTTTCATTCTTAAAAACCATAGTTTTCTTTGAATTTGATTCCAAAAATTTCTTTATAATAAGGTTGGTCGCATCGTCATATTCTGCAGAAGTTAATTTCTTGATATCTGTTTCATGTACTCCGAGACTATTATTATCGAATACTTTGGTTGCCTCTGAATGCACGCCAGTGCCATCAAAACCAATATTATCGATCAGCGATATTTTAGGGTATAATACCAATTGCCGATTGATAATTAAGGTTAATATCCAATTCAAACTCCATATTTCCTGCTTGTGAGAAAGATACGTGCTGTCTTCCAAGTAAAGCATCAAGTCCTCTCCAAAATCACTAATATTTATTTGCTTAGATTTCGCCTGGTCTCTCAGACTAGTCAAACTAATCGTATAGTTTTGCCACCGATTTTTCCATGTAGCCCAGCCCCAGGGTGTGAATCTACTAGCCAGGAAATAATCTGGCTTATCTGGATCCATTTGAATAATGGGATAGGAATATCCACATATTGCACCAACTGACTGATCACGTTCATATTCGTTTAAGGCAGTTTCAAAATATTTAACAAATCCTGGTCTGACAATACAATCATCCTCTAATACAACAACAGAATCATATGTTCTTAATGTATCGCTTACTGACAATACAATCGATTTTGCCAATCCTAGATCAACCTTTCGATGAACAATTTCGAAATCAGCCCAATCAATAGTTGAAAGATATTGAATTATCTCTGCTTGCTTTTTTTGAACATCCTCATCCATAGTACCATCGATGAATACCGTAAAGCTCTTTACACCCTCTTTTTGAAGACTTTCAATCACTCGTTGTGTATGTATAGGTCTATTGAAGGCAATGACTATTACTCTATAATCCATCTGCATCACCGCGAAAACATTTGGTTAATTGATGAAACTTATTGATACTCTCTGTATTACCTAAATCGTATTTCACCTGGACATATTGCGCCTTAAAATACTTTTCTCCTGAAAGGAGATAATTTATGGCTGGTCCAATATAATACTCGTTATTTACCATAATTTGATCACGAAACATCTTTTCGAGAGCTTGAATCAACAATTTTCCAGTCCTAAAATAATATATTCCTGAACTTGCATAATTCGATATTTGTTCTTTCTCTTTAATTTGAGTAATTTTGTCTGTATTCCCGTCCAAATTGACAAAACTTGACTTGGGATTTCTGCTCAAGTATATTGGTATATATCCAATGTGATTTTCACTTTCGAAAGATCTTTTTAAATCAATAACCACAAATTGATCAGTATTACAGATTGTTACCTGCTCATCATTACGATAGTACTCCCTTGCTTCATATATCGTTTTTGCAGGCCCATCAAGAATCTCACGAATAGTGTGAACTATTATTTCATTTTTAATTCCATATTTCTCCAAAATTGTCGATATAGTTTGGGTTACAAGATATCGCTCCTCAAAATAGTCTGTTGTGATGAACACTAATTTATCATTTTGCTGGAGATTCTGTTTAATCCCTGTGATTAGCCATTCTAAAATTAACTTGTCATCCACAATAATAAATGGTTTAAACTCCCCCAATTCCTGAGTTCTCTTGCCACGACCTGCCATTGGAAAAATCCAAATCATTCAACTATCTCCTTTTGAAAATTAAGTAGACACTTTTCTTGTCTGAAATATAAACAGTAATAGCACCAACGATGTAGGTTCCAACAATTATTTTTATCAAATCGTATGGAGTATTTAGTTGAACTCTTGTTAAAATTAGAGATACAGCCAAGAATATTATAAAAGTAAATGTTACGAGATTAAAATTATTCAAGATGAATTGCATTTTTTTTATGTGCAATACATTGAGACATTTATTGTGATTTTGGAGGGAGATTAGTATCATTTTTGCATCCAGTAGGAGTACGATTATAATGATTGAGATGTTTAATTTAAAAATGACTATACTTCCAAGAGAAAATATGTATAAAAGAACTGTTCTAGCTTCAATTACTAAAATATCTTTTGCTCTCCCATGAATCGTAAGCAGTGAAGTGGTTATGTTTGAGGTTATAAGCGCAAATAGCATACCAATAGACAGATATTGAAATATCTGAGAACTATCTATCCATTTATCTGAAAAAAGAATTCGGATTATGTGACTAGGGGCGATCAGCATAATGACTATTATGGGAACACCTAAGTATGTAATTAATTTGATAAATTGGCTATAAACCAATGTGCTTTTATCTAACCTAGCCTTGGTAATCGAAAATACAGGAAGTAAAATTTTTGAGACTGAACTATTCAGAAGATTAATTATTTTGAAGTATATATCTTTCGCAAAATAGTAGATGCCAAGTTCTTCACCTGAAAACATAAATCCAACGAGAAATTCATCAAGCTTATTGCTCAATATATTTACTAATCTTCTGCCAGATATTTGCACACCATAAATTATATCACTTCTATTTTGAGTAAGTAAACCACTTATGCGAAAGTCCTTGGGTAGAATAAATAAATCAGGATTGGTTTTTTTTACTACGATGTACGTCATCAGAAAATCAACTAGTGATGAACAGATTCTTGCTATGAAAATGGAGTAAATTTTAAACCCCAGAAATAATAGAATACTTCCTACGGTGATATTGACAAAAAGAACGCTGCTATTTATCAGTGTGAATTTTCCATATCTAAGCTCTTTTTCAAGTATTGGTTTAAGAAGGAAGGTGGGTATCCCGATGAATATTGACATAAACGCAACCCCGATCACATCCAATCGTTCAAAATGATAGACCATCTGAATGAAGGGCAGAGCTAGCCCCACGAATAGAAAATATGCTATGCTATAAGCATAATTAACCACCAGATAATGAGTGAGTATTGATGTAGTAATTGTATCTTTCTTGATAATGAGTTGGGGTAATCCAGCTTGGACAAACGAATCACCAAAAGCTATTAACATCCACATAGAAGCAATAAGTGCGAAGTCAGAGCCTGACAAATAATTTGCTTTCACAACCTGAAAAACAAGTGACAGTATCACAACTAAAGTTGAATAGAGGCTGGTTAGCAGGACCCCCCTCATAACTCTATTAATAAGACTCACTTTTCTGAGCTACAACTTTCCAGGGATTTCAATTGTTAGTTCATTTGTGATTATCGATTCCATGATTTTCGCAATCTCATCCCAACTATTATTCTTAGCCAGGCTGAAAGAACGATCAAGCCGATGATTCACCCTGGCTGACTTGATTTGCTCAATAAAGTCAATGTGGGACATGCCAACAAAAATCGTTGTGTTTAATCCCTCAATAGTTGATGAATAATTCATGGAAACCACGGCTTTCCCAGCCGCGCTATACTCATAGAGCTTGTTTGGATTTAAAGGCTTGGTCAGTTCATCAACCACAAATGGAATGAGGGCAATATTGAATGTCTGGACGTAGGCAGGTAACTCCTGATAACTGACCTTCCCCAGATAAGACAGGTTATTCAGGCCCTTAAATGCTTCCTGATTATCAAACCATCCAGGTCGGATTTCAGGACCAATTAAGACAACTTCATGATCTGTATTTGCCAGGCAAACCTCTCGAATCAAGGTTGCGTCCAACCAGTCCATGGCGCCGGCATAGCCGAGAATTGGCCTGGTAACACTCTTGAGCCTATCTGGTCGAGGCTGGGGTGTTGAGAAATGGTCAAAGTCTACCCCATTCCCCAGCAAGTGAATATTCTTCGCTCCCAGCCTCTCAATACTAGTGCTGATTTCTGGACTCACAGAGAAACAAAGCCTACTTACAGCAAGGTAAGACTTGAGATATTCCTCCAACCACACAGGAGTCCCTGGAAAATCAAGATGGGCATCATTGGCATCGTAGAAATGCAGCTTCGCTTTCTGCCTGGCTGCAACCTTACCCCAATAAGCAGAACTGAGACCAATGACACGATTCTGGCCAGTGAATCCCAGCAAGCCTGTAATGAACTTAAAATAGAGGGTCCCCATGAAATCGAATATCCATCTTATGAATCTCAGATTCAGAACGCTTGCTAAAAAGGGTTGAGGAATGGCTTTCAAAAAGGGAATGGTTATCACAGTGATGTTCCCATGTCGCTTGGGAAGCCAGTGCTGTTGTTTCCCAAGGACAAAAGGCTCAATAAATAGAATCTTGATATCTTGGGGAAAACGATTGAGGATCTGTTGCTTTCGGGTAACCAGATAATCCCACTTGATCTCAGAAAACCATATCAACCGCTTCATAGGGATATCAACTTTCTGCCCTGTCACTATTTCCACTGGTGGACTTATTTTTGAAATATATGAAGGCATAATTAAAACTGAGAAGAATTTGGGAGACTATTATTGTGGGCCATTGGTACCATTTTGCATGGGTGGCAATTATTCTTAAAAGACCAGCAAGTTTTCTTTTCAATTTGGAGAAGGCAAATTCACCACCTACAGATGCTGAAACCTTGTGATAAATCTTACTTTCAGGTACAAACACTAGTTTATATCCCGATGCTCGCGTGCGCAGTGAAAGATCCACATCTTCGCCGTACATTTGGAATGACAGATCGAAACCGCCAAGTTCTGAAGCTAGATTGGTAGGCATCATCAGGCAGCAACCTGTGATATAATCCGTTGTCTTGGATTTTTCCTCCAGCGTTGATACCTTTTTTCTAATATGCTGATGCTCGACTACCCCAGTCCATAAGTTGATCTTTCCACCACCATACCAAATAAGCTCGGGTGCTGCAGAATAACACATGAGGGGTGCCACTATACCCACTCCCTGGGAATAATCAAATCCCGCGAGTAAGGGTTCAAGAAAACCAGGCTCCACAGTGGTATCATTATTTAAAAAGATGACGTAATCAAAGCCATGCTGATGTGCCCATTCCAGGCCAGCGTTATTTCCACCTCCATAAAACAAATTTGATTCTAGCTCAATGATTTTAACATCAGAAAATTGCGTTTGAATACGTCGGACCGAATCATCAGTAGACCCATTGTCGATAACAACCATTTCAGCTTTGGGATAGGTCACTTTTTTCAGAGACTGGATACATTCAATGGTATCCTCTGCCCCATTCCAATTCAGGACGAGGATACAAATGCTCGGATCAACCATTTTGCAGGTCCTGTATTAGTTGAGAACAAAAGCGTTGCGTAGAATATTGAGCTTTTGATGCTTTTATATTTTCAGTCATTCTATCCTGATCGCCCTGAAGGAAGAATCTCAAAATGGTCTGTCCCATGGCTTCAGGATTTTCTGGATCGACTAGATATCCGGTCTCCCCGTCCTGGATGTATTCTCCCAGGCCTCCAACTTTTGTGGCGATAACGGGACGATCCATCTGTAGTGCAATTCCAACAATCCCACTTTGCGTTGCTGTTCGATATGGTAAGACCAGGACATCAGCGGCTGAGAAATAAAGTGGTAGCTCACTATCAGCGATAAATTCGTTCCGAAATATAGTAAAAGATGATATCCCTTCTGATTTTATGAGATCCTCATATTTTTGTGAATCCTCATAGGCTTCACCAAGAATGAGTGCTGTATAATCATCGAATTCGCGTTTGATGCCACCCAGGGCTTTAATCATAATATCCAGGCCCTTATAGGGACGGATGAGACCAAAGTAGAGCACGATTGGATGATCAGGTAAGTTTAACTTTGACCTTGCCTCAGCCTTGCTATGACTGGATTTATAAATCTCATAAAGGGGGTGAAAGAGAGTCGATGTTTTCATTCCAGGCCGATGGGTCTGAACATCCCCTGAAACCGATTTGGACATGGTGATTACATGGTCTGCTCTAGATAGTATCCTCCGGGCCATCCAGGAGTCCAGAAAGGATTCCTCATGGGGAACTAGGTTGTCAATGAGTATGGCCACTTTTACAGATTTTTTGCGCAATTTTTTCGCGATGTAGCCTATGAGAGGTGCAAAGAAAGGATTCCAATAGCGAAAGATAGCCCACTCAGCATCAAATGCTTCTATCTGCTTAACTGCTTGAACCCAGGTTAGAGGATTAATGGAATCAATGACACGATTTGACGAAAAATCTGAAGCCCTATCCCCAACTTTATATTCCGTTTTCCCAGGAAACAGGAATGCCGGATATTGACGCTTGAAATTGATAAACTGTACCTGGTGGTCTTTGCTCAATTCCTCATAAAGGAGAGCACTTAGGTCGGATATGCCACCACGATACGGTGGACCAACGCTGATTAAAGATAGTCGCACAGAGATTTAAGATCAGTCATCACCGCGGATGACAGGATTCTCCTTATGGAGTGAGCTGGTAATCAATTCACCCAAAAGCCCCATTGAAATAAACTGACCTCCAATGATGGAGAGTAGCATTCCAATGTAAAAAATTGGCCGACCTGCAATCCATTGGCCAGTGCCAAAGAAATACTGACGAAACCACTGGAAACTCAAGAAAGCGAGAATCCCCATTCCCAGGACAAGCAATATCATGCCTGCTAATCCAAAGAAATGCATGGGTTTGCGCATATATGTACCCAGAAACATCACGGTAAATAAATCCAAATATCCCGTGAATAGTCGCTTTATACCATATTTGGATTCACCGTATTTTCTCGCCCGATGGGAAACTACCTTTTCAGTACAACTGAAGCCCTTTTGTTTGGCCAGTACAGGAATGTAGCGATGCATCTCTCCGTAGAGTTCAATATTTTTGACTACCTTGCGGGTATATGCTTTCAAACCACAATTAAAGTCATGTATTGGGATACCTGAGAGGCTAGAAACCGTAAAATTATACAATTTGGAGGGCCACCTCTTGCCAATGGGATCATGTCTGACTTTTTTCCATCCTGAAACCATATCCCAACCAGAATCAAGAATTGCTATGAGCTCAAGTACTTCATTTGGATCATCTTGCAGGTCAGCATCCATGGTGATGACATAGTCACCTTCACATTTTTGAAAACCCGTGTTTAAAGCTGTGGCTTTTCCGTGATTTCTCTGGAATCCAATGGCTTTGACTCTCGGGTCTGCTTTGCTAAGCTCATGCATTATTTGAAGCGATTTGTCCTGACTGCCATCATCAATAAATAAAATCTCAAAATCATGAGTTGATGGTTCCAGCGCTTCTCTGATTTGGTTATACAGTTCAACGAGTGATTCTTCTTCATTGTATACTGGAATAACCAGGCTGATTAAACTCAATGTGCCTTCCTTTTGATAATCATTTCTTCAAATATTAAAACGTCTATTTGTGGCTTCATTTCCCTTGTCTCACTCATTTAAGCTTATCTGCACGCATATAATAGACATACGCCTCATTCGACTTTCCAAGATACTCTAAAACGTCTCCCATATGCATTAAAACCTCTGCATTATCGGGGTTGATGCTTAATGACCTATCAATGAATTCCCGGGCAAGTTGAACGTGACCCAGTTTAAAATAGATCCAACCAGCTGTATCTAGATAGGGTGCATTATCGGGCTGGAGCACAAGAGCCCGCTCTACAAATTCGGCAGCGTGTCTCAAGGTGTCTTCGCCCACATCCCCCTCTGTAATCAAATAGGCATAATTATTCAGGGCAAGATCGTCTTCAGGATTGATTTCAATTAGTTGAATATAAGTCTGCAGGACCTCTTCACGACGACCGAAAAGCTCAAGAGTATTGGCAATCAGGTGAAGGGTTTGCTGATCGCCAGGTCTTAACTTTAGTGCCGCTCTTTGTGCATCTAGAGCAGCTTGATAGTTTACAGAATCACCTTTCGTTACGGCTATGTCATGGAGGATACTTCCCATGAGACGGTGCAAGAAGAAATCGTCTGGGAAGGCTGGGAGGTAATCATTCAGAACTTCACGAGCCTGATATACATCATCAACATCCAGGTAGGTCCACACCAGCATGGATACGGCGTTGGCTAATTCAGGCTTGATTTCAATAATTTCAGAGAGCAGTGAGCGGGCTGTTGTTGACTCACCTGCATCGATCAATAGTTGACTCAGTTTTAGTTTCAATTCCCAGGTGTCCGGGTACTCATTAACGACTTCCGTGAGATAATCAATCGCTGCCATTTCACCATGCATTACCTTCACCAAATCGGTTTTCATGCTCTGAAGGTCCATTGAATAAGGAGCGACACCGATGAGCGAATCCATGAGGGCTTCTGCATCAAAAAATCGATTCATTCCCAGGTATAGCCTGATTTGCCGACCTACCAGATCAGTTTTTGTGGGCATCCGTTTGATCAGCTTGCTGTATAATTCTGTGATTCTGCCATAGTCATTCGCAGCGAGGTAAATGGATTCAGCTCTCTGCAAGGCAGACACCCGGTCAGTATCCAATTCCCAGAGGCGGATGAGAAATTCAGCCTCACGGATACTATCACCAAGTACATGATAAATCTGAGCTGATTGAAGGATTGCATAATCATTATTGTATTCAATATCAAGTACACGTTCAAAATATCCCAAAGCCAGATTATGTTCCTTGTTTAACTGGGACAATTCTCCTAATAATTCCAGGGCTTCCAAATTTCTAGGATCATAGTTAATCACATTCAGTAAAGCAGCGTGGGCTAATTCCCGTTTTTGAGTTTGGAGATATAACTTGGCCAGGGAAAAGTGAATATCAACTGCTTCAGGGTCATAGCTAATGGCCTTGGTGTATGCCAGAATAGCCTCATCGTATTTTCCTGCTGCCTCAAGATCCATACCGTCCATAAAGGCATCAATGGCCCGCGTATCATAGGTCTTTGGTGAGTCATCACCAAACAGGGATGAAATCAGACTAAATATGATTATCGTTACAATTCTGCTCATGGTCCGTTTCCACATAATTCTAAA
>JABMOS010000027.1 GCA_013203185.1 Fidelibacterota bacterium
CTGGTGATCACACTCAGATTGACCTTCCGAAACATGAGGAATCTGGTTTACTCCAAGCCCTAAGAATCCTGAAAGAGGTTGAAGGTATCGAATTTGTCGATTTTGATGAAGGTGATATTGTGAGGCACAAATTGGTCAGGCGCATCATCCAGGCTTATGACCAACCGAAAGAGTCCTGATCTACAGGCTTTAACTATTCATCCTTTCGAGGATATTCAGGTTTGGAACGATTTTTGACCTTTGTTATTACAAATTAATTCACGTCCTGTGAAATTTGAATCACAGGCTGAAATCCCAACCTGTTAATAAAGTTTTAGCTGTCCCAGGTTTGAGAAAATTACAAAAGGAATTATCATGAGCAGAGTCAGAGCCATACGTAAAGTTGCTATTGTAAGTGCGAAGCGAACACCTGTTGGAGCCTTTCAAGGGGGACTGTCTTCTATCACCGCCCCACAACTTGGCGCTACAGCCATTAAGGCAGCTCTGGAAAGTGGCCAAATTTCACCTGAAGATGTCAATGAAGTTATCATGGGCAATGTACTCCCTGCCAATGAGGGACAGGCCCCTGCCAGACAGGCAGCCATATATGCCGGTCTCCCCAATTCCACAGAATGTCTCACTATTAATAAAGTATGTGGCTCAGGTCTTAAGGCCGTCATGTTGGCAGCGCAAGCCATTGAAGTAGGGAATGCCAACATCGTTGTTGCTGGTGGTATGGAAAGTATGTCAAATGTACCCTATTATTTGCCAGGTGCCCGCAATGGCCAAAGATTGGGTCCAGGTGAGATGGTGGATGGGATCCTCCGTGACGGATTGCAGAATGCATATGATGGTATTCATATGGGTCTCAGTGGTGAATTGTGTGCCAAAGAATACAACTATACCCGTGAAGCTCAAGATGCCTTTGCCAAAGAGAGTTATCTTCGTGCGCAAGCAGCACAAAAATCTGGAGCATTTGATAATGAGTTAACACCAGTTGAGATTCCTCAGCGTAAAGGTGATCCCATTTTATTCGATACAGATGAAGAACCTGGACGAGGCAATTTTGACAAAATGCTCAAGCTTAGACCCGCCTTTGAGAAGAATGGTACCATCACTGCCGCTAACGCATCAAAAATAAATGATGGTGCCGCTGCACTGGTCCTCATGCGAGAAGGGGAGGCTGAAAAACGTGGCTTAAAACCCATGGCTCGTATTGTTGCCCAGGCATCAGCAGCTCAGGCTCCTGAATGGTTCACCACCGCCCCGGTAAAAGCCATTAATAATGTGCTTAAAAGAGCTGGAATGACTCTTGGAGAAATCGATCTTTTCGAGATCAATGAAGCCTTCTCCGTGGTGACCATGGTCGCCATGGATGAACTCAATATTCCACATACCAAAGTGAATGTAAACGGTGGTGCAGTGTCGTTGGGACACCCAATCGGTGCCTCTGGTGCTCGCATTCTGACTACATTGCTTCATGCCATGGAGGCTAGAGAAGCTCACTTTGGCCTGGCTACCCTTTGTATTGGGGGTGGGGAAGCCTCAGCACTCATCGTGGAACGTATTTAAGGGGTTATTATGAGTATTCGTATGGTCGGTGTTATTGGTTCTGGTACAATGGGAAATGGAATTGCCCATGTTTTTGCACAATCAGGATTTACAGTAACACTGGTTGATATCAAGGAGGATTTTCTTGATAAGGGTATGCTGGCTATAACAAAAAATCTTGATCGTCAGCTAAAAAAAGAACTCATCACCAAATCTGAAAAGACTGCAACCCTCTCACGAATAAACCCTACAACTGGCTTCCATAATTTAGCTGACTGCGATTTTATAGTTGAAGCTGCCACTGAGAATAAATCTACCAAATTTAAATTGTTTAAAGACTTGGATGCGACGGTCAAGCCTCATGTGATTCTAAGTACCAATACCTCATCCATTTCCATCACAGAGATTGCAGCTCAGACATCACGTCCTGAGAAAGTGATTGGTATGCATTTTATGAATCCAGTCCCTGTCATGAAACTGGTAGAAATTATTCGCGGCCATGTCTGTAGTGATGAAACGGTAGCTGCCACGGTGGAACTCTGTAATGCTCTTGGCAAGACACCCGTTGAAGCCAATGATTATCCCGGGTTTGTGGCGAACCGCATCATCATGCCCATGATCAACGAAGCTGTTTTTGCCCTCATGGAAGGCGTCGCCACCAAAGAAGCCATCGATGAAATTATGCATTTAGGGCTGGCCCACCCCATGGGTCCACTCACACTTGCAGATCTGATTGGTCTTGATGTGTGTCTGTCCATTCTTGAAGTACTGCATGAAGGTTTGGGAGATCCCAAATATCGTCCCTGTCCACTTCTCAAGCGTATGGTCGCCGCAGGAAATCTTGGGCGTAAAACGGGGCAAGGATTCTATTCCTATTAATGCATCCCTATAATTTTTGAAAGTGAAAAAGGCTAAATATGAATTTTGAATTGAATGAAGAACAGAAGATGGTCCGAGAAACCATCCGTGATTTTGCCGAGGCAGAGATAAAACCTGGTGTGATGGAAAGAGATGAAAAGGCTGAGTTCCCTGGTGAAATTATAAAAAAATTGGGTGAACTCGGTTTTATGGGTATGCAGGTACCCGAAATTTATGGCGGTACTGAAATGGACGCCCTTAGCCATGTTATCACTCTCGAAGAAATCGCTCGCGTTGATGCTTCAACCTGTGTCATTATGTCAGTCAATAATTCTCTTTTTTCAAATCCTATCTTAAAATTTGGATCTGAATATCTTAAGAAAAAATATTTGCCGCTTACATCAAGTGGAGAAAAACTGGGAGCCTATTCACTAAGCGAACCACAATCAGGTTCAGATGCCAAGGCCATGCTTACTACAGCCACCAGAGATGGTGACTCATATATCCTTAATGGCGTGAAAAATTGGGTAACCAGTGGTATCAGTTCTGACTTTGTTATCGTATTCGCAAAAACGGATAAAGATGCTGGCTATAAGGGTATTTCTGCCTTTGTGGTTGAGAAGGGTTTGGAAGGCTTTACCACAGGTAAAAAAGAGGACAAGCTGGGAATTCGTGGATCAGACACCAGTGAGCTCATCTTTGAAAATTGTCGCATTCCTGCAGAGAATCTTATTGGGGAAGAGGGGCAGGGTTTCACCATTGCCCTGGCTACCCTGGATGTGGGACGCATAGGAATTGGTGCCCAGGCTTTGGGTATCGCCCAGGGTGCTCTGGAAAGATCAATCCAATACGCCAAGGAGCGCGAACAGTTTGGCAAGCCCATCGGAATGTTTCAGGGAATTGGATTTAAGCTGGCCGATATGGCCACCCGTGTGGATGCCAGTCGACTACTCGTCTATCGAGCAGCCTGGTTGAAAGATCAGGGAAAGACCATTGGAGAAAAAGCCTCAATGGCCAAGATGTTTGCCGGTGATACGGCCATGTATGTAGCAACTGAAGCTGTTCAGATTCATGGGGGGTATGGATTTATTCGTGAGTTTGAAGTGGAGCGCATGATGCGTGACGCGAAGATTACACAGATCTACGAAGGCACCAATGAAATTCAAAGATTGGTCATTAGTAGACATCTTCTAGCAGATTGATTAAAAGAATTGTAAAAGGAGAATTGAGAAATGGGATTTTTTGATGCACCCGCATTGAACCACCACGAACAGGTTGTCTTTGCCCAGGATGATGAAACAGGTCTAAAAGCAATCATTGCCATTCATAATACCAGTCTTGGCCCAGCACTGGGTGGATGCCGTGTCTGGAACTACGAAGATGAAGCCGCTGCGCTGCGAGATGTCCTGAGACTTTCAGAGGGAATGACATACAAATCAGCTCTGGCAGGATTGAATCTTGGTGGCGGTAAATCCGTCATAATCGGTCGTGTGAGAGATATTGGTAATGAAGCTGCTTTCCGTGCATTCGGTAGGTTGGTGGATAGTCTGGGTGGTCGCTATGTTGCTGCTGAAGATGTCAACACCACACCCCAAATGATGGAATGGGTCCACGAGGAAACTGATTATGTTGCTGGCCTCAGCCCAGATCTCGGTGGCTCAGGTGATCCTTCACCCTTTACAGCTTATGGTACTTTTGTTGGTATTAAAGCTGCTGCAAATAAGACTTGGGGATCAGACAGCTTGGAAGGCAAGACCATTGCCGTTCAGGGTCTCGGTCATGTTGGTATTTATCTGGTAGAGCATCTTTCCCAAGCTGGGGCAAAAGTTATTGTTACAGATATAAAAGAAGACCGTGTTAAAGATATGCTCAAAATTAAAAATGTCACGGCCGTCGCACCTGATGAGATTTATGACGTCCCCATGGATGTCTTTGCTCCCTGCGCTCTGGGTTCTGTTGTAAACGATGAAACCATAGATCGTCTAAAATGTCAGATTGTAGCAGGGGCAGCTAACAACGTCCTTTCCGACTACGATAAACATGGCAAAATTCTCCTGGACCGAGGTGTTTTATACGCTCCTGATTATGCCATCAATTCTGGTGGAGTGATCAATGTTTATGGGGAATTCGAAGGTTACAATGAAAAGCGTTCTTATGGTAGAGTTAATCATATCTATAATATCCTTCAGGAGATTTTTCAACTTTCACAGGATGAAAATATACCTACTATGGATGCTGCTGATACCCTCGCTGAAGAGAGAATCCGCAAACTTGGCCGTCTGAAGCAGATGCATCGTTCAGGCAAACGTCTATTCTCAAAGATATAGACATCACGTAGAAAGGATCAGGCCTCAGTCCATGCAAGAAAGACGCAGAGCCCGGGAATTTGTTGTTCAGGTCTCGTATGCCCACGAGATACAAAACGATGACCTGGATCAAACCTTCAACCTCTTGGCAGAGAAGAGCGAATTATCTGATGATTTGCTCAAATTTGCCCGTGATCTGGTAAACGGAATTATGGCACATCGACAAGAATTCGATGAGCTGATTGCCAGTAAATCCAGAAATTGGGATCTGACCCGTATCGCTCTCATAGATAGATTGATTCTCAGGATGGCCCTTACTGAATTCTTTTATTTTAAGGATATTCCACCCAAGGTGTCAATTTCAGAAGCTATTGAAATTGCCAAAGTGTTCAGCACTGAGGAGAGCAGCAGTTTTGTGAATGGTATCCTGGATGCTATTCTTAATGATGCATTGTCTGCAGGCAAAATGTCCATGATTTAGGTAGCTGATTACGCTAATATCCAAAAAGCGTGTCTCCAATTACCTGTCGAAGGGTAGGGGACACGCTTTTTTTATACCTGAAAATCTTGTTGGACACTGAGGTGTTACACTGAGCCACGTCGAAGTGCTCTCGAAGTGTCACTTACTATGCAAAATAGCATATTTAGGAGGCCCCGGCCTATGTGGCACAGACCGGGGAGGGTATGAACCCAGATAAGGTTGCCCAAATCTGAGTAAACGCCTTTTATCACTTACACAAATATTGTTGATCCACTTCACTCTGTGTCTGAGGGTCTCCACACATACTATCCCGTGCATAGGTGCATGTATTTGGAAGGACCACAGCCACAATTATGATTGCCAGGAGGCACAACCCTCTTAATCGTTTATTTGATTTTTCTGAGATCAACCTGGGCTCTCAATCATTTTCATTTCTAAGGCATGCACATCAAGTCGACGGGCTGCATCCTTTTTTTTTGGCAGGACTGAAGGGATTGGCAGAGTTGGGATACAACTCAAACCCTGGAGGTGAATCTTTCAACTCCTGAACCCCAACAGTCCCCACCATTTCAATCAGGATCAAAGAGCAATAGCAGCCCCGGCCTACCAGACAAGGCCAGGGCTTCGTGTATGAACGATAATCTTATTTCAGCAGGGTAAACTTCCGGACGTCGTGAAAACCCTTACCTGATAATTCCGTGAATCTCATTTCATAGAGATAAATCCCTGTTCCAAGTGGCTTGCCGTCTTGATCATTGGCTAACCAGTTAATGGAATGCCGGCCCCCAAGCCTTTGAGCATCGATGAGAGTAGCCACTTCCCGACCCGTCACATCATAAATCACCAGTTTGACCCAGCCAGATCCTGGCAGATCAAAATTGATCGTTGTAGATGGGTTAAAGGGGTTGGGATAGTTCTGGGATAGCTCGAATTGCAGAGGCATTACACTCAGAAGTGGGTCGACTGCGAGCGTCAGACATACTGATCCAGCTCCCATATCCACACCGAGCATCCCTGCTCCGATGCAGGGAGAACCGTCTTGTAAATGGAAATTATTAGCATCAAAGTCGACAAAAAGAGGAGAGAGCTCAATGTTATTTGCAGCATAGTTAACGGTGCCGTGGTTATTGGTTATTATACCATCTTCACCACCTTGAATATCGGAATAGAGGATAGTGATCTGGTTAGATCCCCCTATTGGATAAAATTCAATATTGCTGACTTGTCGTCCAAAACTATCTTCGGTTGCATTGCCCCAGACAATTGAGCTCTGAAGTGTTAAATGCGCACCCTCACTTAGTTCGATTCCTGCACCACCACCATTAATACCAGCTAAACATGTGTTTTTGGCAATGGTAACTTGATCAAGGGTTGAATTCCCACCTTCGTGGACCCACACACCAGCACCGAGATAAAGGGCTTCATTCCCATATATCAACACCTCTTGGACAAGTGATTCAGAATCCCAGAGTGTCAATCCACCGCCGGTTTCATGGGCACTATTCCCATAGATTTGAACCCGTCGTAAGGTCGGATTCGCTACATAGGCCAGAAAACCACCGCTATAGTAGGCGTTATTATCTCTGATAATTACATCTTCGATAAGCGCATCAGCACCCCACGCACAACTGATTCCGCCACCCATGGAGGTATCTCCAATAGCGTGGTTCCCCTCTACGATGAGATTTCTCAGTGTTGGTGTAGAAGAATATCTTACAGCAATACCGCCGCCCACATGGTAGCCATCATCATTCAAATAGCCGATTCCGTTGGTGATGGTGAAACCGTCCAGGACTGCCGTCGCTTCTTGATTCATTATCAGGACAGTGCTGGTTGTGGCATCACCATTAATGGTGGTGACTGTTTCTCCGTTTACCGATTTAACGCCTATATTTTTCCCCAGAAAATTGATGTTCTCAGGGTAGGTACCGTCAGCCACCAGGACTGTATCACCATCTATAGCCGCTTCAATAGCTGACTGGATGGTAAGATAATCGTCGGAGGGGACATTCAAGATCGAAGGCTGAGGAAACTCATATGAGCCCATATCTGGAGCAACTCCTACATACTCATCCTCGGCCATATCAATATATGTCACTCCCTCAAAGACCAATTGAGCTGTCCCTGCATCGATGCAAGGTGAATTGGGATCCCCGAGAATTGGATTGATGTCAATATTGCCCTGTCCCCAGGTAACTGTCCCATTATTATTCGTTTCAATGGCTCCCATGCCACCTTCAAGATCAGAATAGTGAATAGAAATTCCGTTTGGGGCTGCACTGTCATAAAATTCAATATCATTCGGCCAATTATCCCAAAATACGGAATTTACGACAGTCGGACTTGACCCGTCACTAATACCAAGACCTCCTGCGGCAGCATAAGCCAGAAATGCAGTACAGCTATTATCCATGGATGTAACCTTGTTTAGCGTTGGCGTAGCATCCAAATGAACCCAGATGCCAGCAGCCATGTATTGTGCTGTGTTGTGATGTACAAAGATTTCCTCGGCAATTGATGAGGAGCTCCAAAACGAAATACCCCCACAGGTTACGCGGCCATGATTTTCGTAGATCTCTATCCTTCTAAAAGTTGGATTTGATTCAAATGCTACAATGCCACCACCGTAGTCTGCCTGATTATTTCTGACAATGACATCTTCTACCAGAGCGTCCGAGCCGTGGGAGAAAATGATGCCTCCACCCATAGCTGTATCGCCTACTGCATTATTCCCTTCAACAATTAGGTTCCTCAATGTTGGTGTGGAACCGTGCCTGACAGCTATACCACCACCCACACGATGACCAGTATCACCTATGAAACCTGTTCCATTTGTGACTGTGAATCCATCCAGAACGGCAGCAGTTTCACCAGAATTGATGAGAACAGTACTCCCATTTGCATCTCCATCAATGATGGTTAATTCTGGCCCACTAACGGATTTAATTGTAACACTTTTCCCGCTGTAATTGATGTTTTCGACATAGGTTCCCATCCCAACCATGATGATGTCACTACTCACAGCAGAGTCGATGGCAGCCTGTATGGTATTGAAATCTCCTGGGACATAATAGGTTACCGGTGGTAATGGCATCTCACAGGCACCCATATCAGGGTTTGGTCCGCAATAATCTGCTTCCGCCATATCTATAACAGTAGCTCCGTCAACAACCCATTGAATGGTACCTGCATCAATACAGGGAGATCCGAAAGTTAAAGTGTAGTTTGGACCAAATAAGGGATCATCCATGATGTTATTTAAGCCATAGGATAGATCATCTGCATCATTTCCCTCAATTCCCAATTCACCATTTTGGATACACGTATAGTCCATATCGAGGTGACTGTCCGCAATAGTTGCGCCACCATAAAATTCTATCTGATTTGGAACATTACGCCACAGAATTGAATTCACTAACTTGAGAGATGCACCATCACTGAGTTCAATACCACCTCCCCCGCGTAACGATGTAATGGGTGATGTGCAGTGGTTAGCTATGATGGTTACCTGGTTGAGGATTGGTGTTGCGTGATCGTGAGCCCAAAGGCCAGCACCCAGATAAGTTGCTGTATTGTTATAGATTGTCACTTGCTCCAAATAGGCCGATGAATCCCACAATGCGACGCCACCACCAGTGGTCCGTCCATTATTCTCGTAAACCTCTACGCGCCTTAGGGTTGGGCTAGATTGATAGGCCAGAAAACCGCCGCCATAATCAGCAGCATTATCCCTGATGATGACATCCTCAATGAGGGCATCTGATTCATAGGAACACATGATGCCACCACCCATGGATGTATCACCTGTGGTAAAATTTCCCTCGACAATCAGATTTCGAAGTGTGGGAGAGGATTGATATCTACATAGAATACCCCCACCGATATAGTGATTATCATCGTTTAGAATGCCGCGACCATTTGTGATGGTAAACCCATCTAGAATGGCACTGTCTTCTTGTGACGCAAAGGTAACAACACTCCCCAAGCCCCCTCCATCGATGATGGTTAAACCAGCACCATCTACAGAGTATACTACAATGTTTTTACCATTAAAATTAACATTCTCAATGTAAGTACCGCTACTTACAAGAACACTGTCACCGTCAATGGCGACATCGATACCTGCCTGAATTGTGGCAGCATCATCTGGTACATTGATTGTTGTTGCTGAGAGCGCACCTACACTGATCAACACAATAATCATTAGTTGCATCCGTTTCATAATCCCCTCCTTAGTTTGGGTTTGATTTCTGGTGTAAACCTACAACCCAGAGAGGAATTGCGCATCTTTACTAAATCTTTACAAACACAGAAAAGTTTAATCCTCCCAGAAGAACAGTGCCCCGTAGTGTAAAGATGTTGACGTTGAAGCTGAGGGGGAGGGAATGATATTAACTAAATAATTGTATATAAATCAATTAGAGCGTTCAGAAACAGACTTATATGAAGATAAAAAACTTCAGAATGTAAAGAAAAAGTAAAGGTGGTTCAGGTCAATATCTGGAGAGAAATGTAGAGAGATTATCTTCGCTGCTAGGCTCTAATTTTTATTTATGATCCCGGGGCGATAGAATTCATTTGATGAGTAGTAATAGTACTATTTTAATAGCGTTAACTTCCTGACACTTTGAAAATAGTCACCACTAGACCCCGTGAAGTTCATCTTGCAGAGATATATCCCTGCTACCAGGTTATTTCCTGCTTGGTCTTGGGCAAGCCAGGTTATGGTATGCAAGCCACTGGTTCTTTGACCATGAGCAAGGGTGGCTATTTCTTGACCTTTTAGATCAAAAATTACCAATGTGACTAAACCATCCTCAGCTATGTTGTATTTGATGGATGTTGACGGATTAAAGGGATTGGGGTAGTTTTGGTACAATTCTAATAGCTGTGGTAAATTTTCCGGAGTAGGGTCGGTAGTAAGTGTCAAACAATATTCACCGGCACCCATGTCCACCCCATCTGCGCCTGTCCCAACGCAAGGAGATCCTACAAGTAGATTGAAATTGTCCTCATGAGTAGGATGTGAGGTGCATGTGTTATCACCGATTGGGCAAGAGTTGTAGACGAATAAAGGATCATCTGTAATATTTCCCTCAATCCAGTTTACACCGCCATCCCCGAGTCCAATGCCCCACCAGCCATCTTGAATATCTGAGAATGAAACAGTGATAGTATTGGGTTCATATTGACCTAAATCGTAGAGCAGTATTTGATCTGGTTCATTCCACCAGAAAATAGAGCTCACTATAAATGGGTGACTATTGTGAGAAACGATCATTCCGCCACCCCCAGATGCACACATATTCTCTGCCACAGTGAGATTAAAAAAATTCGGGTAGGAGTTGTTGTGGACAAAAATGCCCCCAGCATAGTATTCTGCACTATTCTTGCATACTGTCAGCCTTTCTATTGTCGGGTGTGAGTAATCTCCTATATAGATTCCACCACCCGTGGTGTTTGCATCATTCTCAATGATTTTCACATCATTCAAGGTGGGTGAGGCAAAGACGATAGCTATTCCTCCACCCCATCCTGCAGTGTTGTTTGAAACAAGAATATTTTCCAGCACCGGTGTTGATCCATAAGATATACATATACCCCCGCCTGAGCCCTCATCTCCAGTCACGGCTGTATTATTCGTGATCGTTAGGTTCCGAAGCGTCGGAGATGAACCTTCTCGAACAAGAATACCACCCCCAATCAGTTGCTCTCCATTAAACCAACCACTTCCATTTGTGATGGTGAACCCATCGAGGATAGCATTTTCATTCTCTTGGTTAATTATCAGCACCGTTGAGCCACTGGCATCTCCATCAATGATCGTCTCTTCCCTGCCTGAAGCTGATCTTACAGTGATATTTTTGCCAGAGAAATCAATATTCTCAATATAGTTTCCTGCATCAACAATAATTTCGTCAGCATTAACGGCAGCATTTATGGCCGCTTGAATTGTGGGATATTCTTGGGGCACATTGATTACTCTAGCCGATAGTGTACATGCGCTGACCAATCCAATTACTATGAGATGCGTACATTTCATAATTCTCTCCGGGTTAGGTTTGAATCCCTAAGGATCAATTGAAGGTATTGTGCAACAATAAGTAACATTATATAGCAGTCTTTTTTATTGAATGAGAAGCCTGTGGATTGATTGGACATAGGCCTTAATACCTGGCGAGAAATGTTGAGAGATTTTCTTCGCTGCCAATCTCAAGTTTTTTTCGAATCCGATGACGGTAAATATCTATGGTTGTAGGCTGAACATTCATCACTTTGGCAATATCCTTTGAAATAAGATTCAATCTCAGGAGGGCACAAACCTTCAACTCATTTTCGGATAACTTGGGATGATCGCTGCGAAGTACAGAATAGAATCCGGTATGAATTTCAGTGAACCAGATCTCAAATTCTTCCCAACCTTGTTTGACTGAACTTCGATCTCGCAGGAATCGTAGCAGTTTCTTAATTCGAGGTTTTATTTCATCCCAACTCAGTTTCGAAAAACTCTCCAGCTCACCTTGAAGATTATCCATGATCTGCTGCTTATCATTAAGGTGAAGCGACTGGGTCAGTAGTTCACGTTTTAGGTGATCCATTTTGAGTTCAGTTTTTTCAAGCTCTACCCGCTGTCGCTCTTCAATTTCAATTTTGAGTTGTGCTGTGCGTTCTCTAACCAATGCCTCGAGCTTATCACGCTGAACAACCAGCCTGTAGGTTCGGAGTTGGATGTATGCCAGGATGAAGCCAAGTAAGGACAAGATTCCCAGGGTTTTAAACCACCAGGTTTTCCAGAAAGGGGGAGCAATGTTAACAATGATAGATGCTCCCTCTAGATTCCAGACACCATCATTATTGGTTCCACGAACTCGGAGGATGTATTCACCTGCAGGTAAATTCATGTATTGAGCTACATTTTCTGTCCCGGAATTAATCCAGTCCTCATCGTAGCCTTCCATTTTATATGCATATTGGTTTTTCTTGCTGTCTGAATAATCCAGAGAAGTGAAGGTAAAGCGTAGCACTTTATCGTTGGGACCAAAGTTGATTTGATCTGAATAAGTGATGGATTCCTGGAGGATTGCACGGTCATTCACAGTCTCGCCAATATCTAGTGTTGAGTAATTGACTGATATTCCTGTCAAGACTATGGGGGGAATGTGTTCGTTATCCTTGATGCTATCGGGATGGAATCGGTTATAACCGTTAATGCCACCAAAATACATGGTCCCATCTGATGCCTTAAGACTAGACTCATGATAGAACTCCTTGATGACACCATCACTCCTTGTATAATGGCGTACTTTACCGCTATCGGGATGCACTTTCATAATACCTAGACTGGTGCTGAGCCATAAATAAGATTCTTCATCCTCAAGGATGCTATAAACACTCAACGCTTGGGTACCTGTTTCCAGGTCTATATGATCAACCTGGTCCCTTTCAATGTTAATACGATTTATGCCACCACCCCTGGTTCCCACCCAAAGGATTCCTCGCATGTCTTCATGAAGACAAAGAATATTATTAGAACTTAAACTCATGTTGTTACTGTCATCCGCCTTGATATGTGTTGCGGTATAATCAACAGTATCAAATCGGCTTAATCCTTCGTCGGCTGTGCCTATCCAGATGTACCCCTTATGATCTTCCAGAAGCGTATAAATGGCGTTGCTTCCAATGCTGGCTGGATCGTTAGGAATGTATCTAAAGTGGGTGAAGTCATTAGATACTGGATTAAATCGATCCAGTCCTTGTGATTGTGTACCAACCCAGAGTGTTCCTTGGGTGTCCTCAAGCAGGGCATAAACAGTATGGTCTCCCAGACTAGAGGGATCATCGTCCATATTATTGTATAAGGTGAATTCTCCAGTCCCGGGGTTCATGTGATATAATCCACAACGAAAGGTGCCCATCCACAAAGTAGTTTCGTTAATAGGCAGTATTTTTGAAACAAAATTGCGACTCCAGTCCACTTTCGTATCATCAGATGTATAAGATTGGTAGATGTATTTTTGGGGATCAAAAACGCTGATACCGCCACCGATAGTCCCAAACCAGACCTGGTTATTTTCATCTTCAACAATGGAAAATATACCATCGGAAAGTAAAGAGTTGCGATTATCGGGATCAGCTCCAACATGCTCAAAGCGTATGAGCCCTGGTGAATATTTGCTCACCCCTCCTGCTTCCGTTCCTACCCAGACATTACCTTGAGGATCAGTATAAATGGTGTGAATGGCATCATTTAGTAATGCGCCTGGCTTCATTGGATCAGCCCTGAATACGTCAAATGAATTTGCCTCTGGATCATATCGAGTGACAGCTTGACTGCTGCCAATCCACAGATCATGCTTTGCATCGAAATCAATAGTTTCAATGCCGCTAATCATGCCTTCAGTTCTAGATTGAGCCCAACTTAATGCCCACAGTTCGAAGGTATGTATGTTGTAGGAATACAATGTGTTTCCAAACATCCCAACCCAGATGAGATCACGCTCAGGATCAGCTAGCATGCAGCTGACTCGAACTGAATTATTGATTGAGCCTTTTCGGACTACTACCACACTAGAATCTGCCAGTGTTACTCGGGCTACTGCGCCATTGTCAAATCCAAGCCAGAGGACACCTGATGGAATTTCAGCGATTCTTGCGATGTGATGGGTCCTGAGAAGGGGGAATGTTTCTGACGGTAGATCGAATGTTGTAAATTTATTTATCACCTCGTCATACCTAGATAATCCTGCTTCGGTTGTGACCCATATGGTTCCCTGTGAATCCATGAAAAGGGAGGTAGTGTAGTCGCTGGACAGGCTCTTTGAGTTTTCGGAATCATGTGAGTAACGAATGAATGTTTCCTGTCGCCTGTCAAATTTGGCGACACCTTCATCTACAGTTCCAACCCAGATATTGCCCTTGCGATCCTCACAAAGAGAATTTACCCGATTGCTGGGAATGCTAGAGTAAACCTGTGCATCGTGTGAAAAGACTTTAAATGATTTTCCATCATATCGATTCAAGCCCAGACGCGTGCCTAGCCACATGAAACCATCAGAGTCTTGAAGAATTGCATATACTGAATTTTGGGAGAGGCCAGCATCGCTTGTCAAATTGTCAAATCTTATTTGATTATCTTTTGAATATGCAGGGAGGGTGTTAAGGATGAGGAAATATAGGGCTATGAGTAAAACCTGAGGAGTTTGAGCCAAAGCATAACCAACTCGAAAATTTATAAAGACCCTACGATATTTTATCAGCTGCAATAAAAACACACAATCCCCCACAAGATTTATTTATCGATTGGACGAAAGTAACTTCTTGACAAATGTTCGCAATATTTAATATATGTGGATAACAATAATTCACATACAATTGATTAATTAATTTGTATCTATTACCCTGGGAACTCTTCATTAATATTTTGGTTGATACGGATGCAATAAACCACTTCACAAAACCTCCGGGAAAGTTATTTTAGCGCCATGATTAGTAAATTTATTACCAAAATATTTGGAACCAGCACGGATCGCGAGACCAAGCAGCTGATTCCGTTTGTCGCAAAGATCAATGAACAATATGATGCGCTTTCAGATGCCACTCAAGAAACCCTGCTAGCCAAAACAGAAGCCTTTAAAGCTCGGATTAGCAAAGATACTTCAGAATTACAATCCATCCTGGAGAGTGAAGGCAAAGACCTCAAGACAATACAAGAGGCTGTCTATAATCTCGAACAAGAAATTCTCGACGAAATTCTTCCTGAAGCATTTGCTGTAGTTAAAAAGGGTGCAGCCCTACTCATGGACCAACCCATCAAAGTCACAGGCCAGGAGATGACCTGGGACATGATTCCCTATGATGTCCAGCTCATGGGTGCTGTTGTCCTGCATCAGGGCAAAATTTCTGAAATGAAAACAGGTGAAGGAAAAACCCTGGTTGCCACCATGCCCATCTATCTCAATGCTCTGGTTGGGAAGGGTGTCCACATCATCACGGTGAATGACTATCTCGCTGAACGTGATTCGCAGTGGATGGGTTCATTATTGCAATATGTTGGACTTTCCGTTGGGGTGATTTTGGCTCAGATGGATCCATCTACTCGCCAGGAGATGTACAATTGTGATGTGACTTATGGCATCAATAGTGAGTTTGGTTTTGATTACCTCCGGGACAATATGTCCATCAGCAAGCAGGATCAGGTTCAGCGCGGACACTACTACTCCATTGTTGATGAAGTTGATAGTGTGCTCATCGATGAAGCGCGAACCCCTCTCATTATTTCAGGAACAGTCGAATCAGAAATTGCTCAGCGCTACACAGATTTGCGACCCCTGGTTGATACGCTTATGCGTCGCCAGACGACCCTGGTCAATTCCATCCTGGCAAAGGCTGAAGAAGCCCTGAAAGATCCCAAGCTGGAATATGATGCTGGTGAACTCATTCTTCAGGCCCGCCGCGGAGCTCCCAAGCACCGTAGACTACAGAAGCTCTACCAAGAGCAGGGCATTAAGAAACTTGAACAACGTGTTGAGAACGACTATCTCCGGGATAAGCGTATGCCTGAGATCGATGATGAGCTTTATTTTGTCATCGAAGAAAAACAGAACAGTGTTGATCTTACTGATAAGGGACGCGAAGCCTTATCACCCAATGATCCTGAGAGATTTATTATCCCAGATTTGCCTACCCTCCTGAACGATTTGGAGAGCAATGAGGGGCTCCCGGTTCAAGAGCTGAATGAGCAGAGAGAAAAGCTTTATGCTCTACATGGTGAACGCTCTGATACTATCCACAATTTGAGTCAACTTCTAAAAGCATATTCACTCTTTGAAAAAGACGTGGACTATGTTGTACAAGAAGGCAAAGTCATGATTGTTGATGAGTTTACAGGTCGCATCATGCATGGTCGCCGCTATAGTGACGGTCTCCACCAGGCATTGGAAGCCAAGGAAAAAGTTAGGATCGAGAAGGAAAGCCAGACCCTGGCTACCATCACCCTTCAGAACTATTTCCGACTCTATAAAAAGTTGTCAGGTATGACAGGTACGGCTGTCACTGAAGCAGAAGAATTTTTCAATATTTACAAACTTGGTGTTGTTGAAGTTCCCACCCACCGTCCCATTTCAAGAGCAGATGAAAATGATCAGATTTTCAAAACCCGACGGGAAAAATTTAACGCAGTCATTGAAGAGATTATTGCTTCACACAAATCAGGTCAGCCTGTGCTGGTGGGTACCATTACCGTTGAAGTATCTGAGACACTGTCCCGGATGCTCAAGCGATTAAAGATCCCACATAATGTCTTGAATGCCAAACAACATGGTCGCGAGGCAGAAGTTGTGGCTCGGGCAGGACAGGCACATGCCGTGACCATCGCCACCAATATGGCAGGTCGTGGAACAGATATCAAACTGGGCCCAGACGTCAAGGACCTGGGTGGCTTAAAGATACTGGGTACTGAACGCCACGAATCTCGTCGAATTGATCTCCAGCTCAGGGGTCGTTCTGGAAGACAAGGAGATCCTGGTGCATCAAGATTTTATTTGAGTCTTGAAGATGATTTAATGCGTCTGTTTAGCTCTGATAGAGTGGCAAGTGTCATGGATCGTCTTGGTTTGCAAGAAGGTGAGGTCATTGAAGCCGGCATGGTGACCAAAGCCGTAGAAAGAGCTCAGAAAAAGGTGGAAGCCCGAAACTATAGCATCCGTAAACATCTGTTGGAGTATGACAATGTCATGAACCAGCAGCGAGAAGTTATCTACGATCGCCGACAGGCCGCTCTGGATGGTTTAGACCTCAAGGAAGAATACCGCGAAGTCATCGAGAATTATGTTGATACGGTTGTTGATAAATATGCCGGTCTTGAAACCGACTTGGAATTGTGGGACTGGAGCGGGTTACAAGCCGATCTGAGCTCAACTGCCATGGTACAGATCTCAGAGACTCCTGATGCTGAATTAGATACAGATAAATTAAGTGAGATGATCAAAAAGCTTATCTCTGACGCCTATGATTTGAAACTTGAAATCACAGGAAGTGCAGAGAATTTTAAACGCCTCCAACAATTTGTTTATCTCAGAGTAGTTGATGAGAAGTGGCGTGAGCATCTCTATGAGATGGATCAGATGAAAGAGGGTATCAATCTGCGAGCCGTGGGTCAGAAAGATCCACTCATCGAATACAAAAAAGAAGGCTATCAGCTGTTCGTCAAAATGCTTGATCTCATTGATCGGGAAGTGCTCAAACTATTTTTCCATGCTCGCATTGTCGATGAACGCGAAAATAAAATGCGGAAAGCTCGGAATCTTTCTTCCAATCATGCGGAATCATCAAATATGGGCTTTCTGAATGCCTTGCCACAAACTGGTGGCGACGGAAATCAGAGTGCCGCTCAGCCTGGTCCTCCTCAGAAACCAAAACCCGTTCAAGTGGAAGAAAAGGTCGGAAGAAATGATCCTTGCCCATGTGGATCGGGTCTTAAATACAAGAAATGTCATGGCAAGTAGGGTGATCTCCCTGATGACTAACAATTTTGTTACATCATTTTGACAGGCAAATAACGTTTGTATCAACCCCTGAAGGCGTTATTTTTCATCTTGTTTAGTGAATGAACCGGACTGTGATAAGTATCAACACGATTGTTCGGTGCAGTAATTACTTTTAATGGAAATCAACCACATGCATGTGGAGGGAAATATGCGTAGAAGCTTTCTAGTCATCACCAGCCTAATAATCATCGCCAGTTTTGGCTTTGGTGAGACAGTTGTGTCTGTTATTGGATCCTCCACTCAAAATGCAAACCCCATTGCTCCTCTGGATATCAATCTTGCAAATACCAGTGCTGTAGGTGGTTTGCAATTTAGCTTAAAAGACATGCCCAATGAGCTTTCTGTTGCTGCAGTTGTCCCTGCCGGACGAGCTGCTGCTGAACCCTACGATGATTTTGGTGTAGACGGTACGGCTAATACCAGTGATTTTGGTGAAGGTGATGGACAATTTACACCTGGTGAACCATATACTGATGTCAATGGCAACAGCGAATGGGATGGCGATTTTTCCGTAGAATTTAACGACAGAGATTCAACTGTAAGTGTCTTGATTTTTGACGCCAGTGGCAACAGTATTATCCCTGGGAATGGTCCAGTCTGCACCATCCTATTTTCAGTTCCAACCACTGTCAGCGATGAAATTATTGATTTAAAATTCCATGAGATATTAAATGCAGACCCACAATTTTTACTTGTTGTCACCGACCCTGATGGCACGGCCTTAAACACAACCTGGCTCAACGGCAGCCTCACTGTTGGCGGAATTGAAGTTCGTCTCACTGGTGGTGGTGGAACCCCAGGCAATATGTCTATTCCCCTACTTATCGAATTGAACAACGCTGTTCCTGTAAAGGGAATACAATTTAACCTTGTTGACAATGTGGATTATCTGACCATTGAGTCTGTCCAAGGACTTGGCCGAGGCGCTGACTTCACCTTTGTCGGCAATGAAGTAAATGGTCAATCCCTGATTCTCGGTGTCAATTTTAATGGTGAGGAAATTGCCCCTGGTAGTGGAGCCATACTGGAAATTCAATTTAATATTGCAGCAAATGCTCCTTTGGGAGAGCTGACCATTTCCACCACAGACCTAATTGTTGCCACACAGGGTGGTTTGCCCCTTCCCAGTAATGGTGAAGACTATGTTTTCCCCCTTGTCACTGGTGTAGAGGAGGGAGCTGAGCTACCTACTGCTTTCGAGCTCAAACAAAACTATCCAAATCCTTTTAATCCAACTACCACGATTAGCTATAGTGTTCCTGAAGCCTCTGAAGTGGTGATAGGTATATATAATCTTTTGGGTCAAGAAATTCGCTCATTGTCAAATGGTGAACATCAGCCTGGTGTATATACAACCATGTGGGATGGATTGAATCAGAATGGTGTCCGTGTCGAGTCAGGCATTTATATTTATCGGATGAGCAGCTCTGCAGGGTTTAGTGCTACTAAAAAATTGGTGATGCTGAAATAATCCTGAGCCCCAAATAAAATTATAAAAGCCCTGGTTTAGACCGGGGCTTTTTGTTGCTTCAAAGAACGCAGTTTATATCTTGCGACGCTTTTTCAAGCCGCGGTGGCGGAATTGGTAGACGCGCTAGATTAAGGATCTAGTAAGCTCAGCTTGTGGAGGTTCGACCCCTCTCCGCGGTACAAAGCAAACGAGAAATCGTTTGCTTTTTTTATTATTTCAAG
>JABMOS010000028.1 GCA_013203185.1 Fidelibacterota bacterium
ATCATGATGTTTTTCTCCATGGCATTGATCTCATTCTTTACGGCTACCATTTCATCCATCTTTGTAGCCAGGAAAATCAGAGAGGGTAAAGGTTTGGAAAAATTAAATTATAGCGATCATTATATTATCTGCGGGTGGAATGATCTGGCAGATGAGTTATTGGAAACATTGCTCAAACAGAACAAAAAGGACGACACCCCCATTGTCCTCATCAATGAATTGACAGAGGATGAAATTGATACCTGGCGCTCCACCCTGAATGCCAGTCATCTCGGTTTTGTACGCGGAGATTTTACCCAGGATCAAGTGCTCAACAAAGCCAGCATCTCCAAAGCCAAAGCAGTTCTTATTTTGCCCAATTTAATCAAAGCCAGCGAGGCCGAAGCCGATGAAAAAACGGCACTGGCCACCTATTCCATTAAGGCACTGGCACCGAAAACCAAAGTTTATGCTTATATCCTGCACTATGAGAATAAAGCCAAACTGCGTCGCGCCAAAGCTGATGGTATCATTGTCGCAGATGAATTCGGACCCTTCCTGGGCGCGAATCAATTATTCAACCCTGGAATTCCAGCATTTTTATCTGAAATCTTAGATACTGACGCCTCCCGACTCGAAGCCAAACCCATACCTGATCGTATGATTGGTAAAACCTATGCTGAATTATTTACCCAATCTTTTGAAGAACACAACCAAACCCTTTTAGGGGTATATTTGGAAGAGAGTTCTGCAGGGATTGGAGATTTTCTCAGTGCAGATTCAGGTGATTATCTTGATCAGTTTATAGCGGCCAAACTCAAGGCCGCCGGTCGAGGAGTCTCAGATGAGCAAAAAATTAAAGTGCGTATCAATCCGGAAAAGGATTATGTCCTTAAACCCGGCGAACAGATGATTTTGTTAAAGTAATCTTAACTAGAAACCGAGTAGCCTATGCCTCACATACAACATCTTAAGAATTGTCCTTTGTTTAAGGGTGTGACAGAAGAGGAGATTGCAGTCTATCGACCTGCCACAAAACAGGTTTCCTACAAAGCAGGTGAAGCCATCATGAGTGAAGGTGAAGCCGGAGATACCCTGGTCATCCTGATTAAGGGAGAAGTAACTATTAGCAAAAAACTAACCCTGCTTGGGGACGAGGAAACAGACGCCAAAGACAAAACGTTTATCACTCTCAATGATGAGTACAGACCCTTCTTTGGTGAGATGGCCATGCTGATGGAGAGCTCCATCCGCACGGCGTCCGTCATCGCATCTACGGACTGTGAAATTGTAATAATGGAAAAGAATGCCTTTAAAGAAGCCAGTGTAAAACATCCATCAGTAGGTTATCAGGTCATGGAAAATATCGCCAAAAAATTGGCCAACAACCTGGAACGTGAAAGTAAAAACGTGTTAAAGCTGACCACAGCCTTTAGTCTGATCTTAGAAGAATAGTATTATTAAAATGTAAACAGTCACCACAACGAAGGTTTTGAAGTCCGTCGATTCATTCCGTTCATCTCTTTTGTTGTAAAAAAGAAGAAAGAAAGAGTAGAAATGAAGATCAAACAAAACAAAGTAGCAAGTATTGATTATACCCTGACCAATGATAATGGCGAGGTCCTGGATAGTAGCTCTGGCCGAGAACCTCTCGCCTATTTGCATGGCAATGGCGGTCTGATTCCCGGTCTTGAAAAGGAACTTGAAGGCAAGGTCAAAGGCGATAAGCTGGTGGCGATCATCGCCCCTGATCAAGCCTATGGTGTGCGGAGCGAAGAACTGGTTCAGGACATTCCTCTGGAAAATTTTGACAATGCCAGTGAGGTCAAAGTGGGTGCTCAGTTTCAGGTTCAGAATGGTGAACATGTACATATTGCCACTGTCTCGGCAATTGGTGATAAATCAGCCACTGTTGATATGAATCATCCCCTGGCTGACGAAACCCTGCATTTTGATGTAGAGGTTATGGACGTCCGTGAACCCACTAAAGAAGAGATGGAGCATGGACATGTCCATGGCGTTGGTGGACATCATCATTAATTATGAATTGTAAATAATGAATGAGGGCGGCCAGGTGCTGCCCTTTTTTTGTCTGGCGTGATGTAAACATAAATCAGGAAAACGTGAGACGATTTAGGCTCAACGCACAAAGCATCGTGTCTTCCCGGGGCTCGCGCAGGACACGATGCTTTGTGCATTCTCCAGGGGCAGACACGCTCAGTCGCCGGTGCCCCCAGTTTCAAACATCCAGTTTTAGCTAATACTTAACCGAACATCCATATGGTTTCGAAATGCTGTTACTGATGGGCTTGCCTGCCAGCGCCTCATCCAGGGCTAAGGAAACAAAATTTCTGGCTCTGGAAATATCCTCGATTTTTGTTGAGCGGATATTGTCAATACCACCTGCGTATACCAGTTGACCACGAGGGTCAATGATAAACATATGGGGTGTGGTTCGAGCGCCGTATGCCCCTCCCACCTGACCATCTGCATCAACGAGATAGGCAGAGAAGGCAGCATCATGTTCTTTGGCCCTCTTATTGATTTCTTTCGAACTGAAATTACCCTGGTTTCCCGGCGCTGAGGAATTGATTGACAACCAGACGACTCCACGATCTGTATAGGTTGACTGGAGGGCTTGCATGTTGCCGCTATCATAATGCTTCTTCACAAAAGGACAGTCATAATTGACCCATTCCAAGACCACATACTTGCCACGATACTCTTGAAGCTGATGTGCTTTGCCATTTTGGTCTTTTAAAGAAAAGTCAGGGGCTGTATTTCCCACCATTAGGTCCTGGCTAAAACCTGTAAGGGCAAGTAAAAGACTGAGGACTGAAAGCATGATATGTTTTCGACGCATGGGTGTCTCCTTATTGTAGTTGTTTATAGATGATTGAATTTGTGGTTTTGGGTCCCGAAGGTGAGGCTCTGTTTTGCACAAGCACACCTTGTAAAGCTTCCGGAATGCTGCTCAAATCATTTTTTAAGGGAAAGATTATCCTTTCCCTTAAAAGTCCTCGCTTGATATGAACAGCTGTGCCAGTGTCGTAAATCATTTCATCAAAAGGGAAAAAATCGGCACTTAGTAGCTTCTGGCTCCAGGGATAATATTTTAAGACCAGTTCGAGGTGATCTCCCCTGTGAACGAGTTGCCCCATTACCTCTGGAAAAGCCTGGGGAAAGCTTAGCTGAGCTCGCTCAACCAGATCGGTCCATTCTGCTTTTTCTGAGCCCATTGATTCACCCGGCGGGAGGATAAAATGATGCGTTGAAGACCCTGGTCGGCACAGATCATTGCACTCAAGCCAGTCGATATGAACTGAGAAACTATTGCTGTCTGCTACCTCATCAGGTGCCTGGATTTTAAAAAGATAGATCGCTTCTTCTTCATGGATGAATGTGGTGATTCCCTCTTCCATATGTCTGGTTGGTGTAGGCTCGCGCTGACTGATCAGTTGAAAGTTCTCAGGGAGGTTCCACTCAAAACTGGTGGGCATACCGGCATCTCCTGGATTATGCCAGTAGGTGTGCCAGTCCGGTTCCATGGAAAAGACCACTGCAATTTCGAAGGACCGACCCGGTGTAACTGTCTGTGTAAGGGGAATGACCTCAACAGAAACCATGGCCTGGTTTGCAGCGTGAACGAAGGGGTTAATTAAAATCAGAACAGTTAACAGTCGAGCAGAAATGACAAGATCCTCTTCAGTGGAAGGTTAATAGGTGACAACAAAAGTAACGATAGTTTCTGCCCCTTTGTTCCGCAAGCTAAAGTTGTGATCTAGCTGGGCTATTTTTCCACCGGCAACCCCCACGGAGTATTAGCCCTGGGCGATGTCCTCCACTATATTGGCAGGAACCCAATTATTTGGACCCAAAAGCCAGGAAAGCCAGCCATGAAACACACCATGCTATTGATCTTTGTTGCTATAATCCTTGCTGCCTGTGCGGCACCGCAGCCCGTTGTCTTACCTGAGCAACCGGAATCGGAGATTCTTGAATCCAGACATGAAATTGAAATCCCCAGGGAGTTTCGAGCGGCCTGGGTTGCTACCGTTGCCAATATTGATTGGCCCAGCAAGCCTGGTCTCACTACGGCCGAACAACAGGCCGAGGCCATTAGCCTGCTGGATAGCGCTGTGATCCTTAATCTCAATGCAATCGTGTTTCAGGTGCGACCCCAATGTGATGCTCTCTATGAGAGTGAGCTGGAACCCTGGTCTTACTTTCTTACGGGTGAACAAGGCAAGGCACCAGAGCCCTTTTATGATCCGCTAGCGTTTTGGGTAGAAGAATCCCATAAACGCGGGTTGGAGCTCCATACCTGGTTTAATCCCTATCGCGCCCACCATCCCAATGGCCAGAAAAACGAAACTTCAGTTATCTCCACCCGCCCGGAAATCGTCCATGAAATCGATAACGGATACTTCTGGCTGGATCCCTCCATCCAAGCAACCCAGGATTACTCCTATGATGTGGTCATGGATGTGGTGAAACGCTATGATATTGATGGGGTTCATTTTGATGACTATTTTTACCCCTACAGCAATATTGAATTTCCTGATAGCACCCAATGGCAGACCTACCTGGATAACGGGGGCACCCTTGAAAGACACGACTGGCGTCGTGAAGCTGTAAATATTTTTATCAAGCGAGTCTATGAGGGTATTAAAGCTGAAAAGAACTGGGTCAAATTTGGCCTCAGTCCTTTTGGGATCTGGCGTCCTGGCAATCCACCTTCAATCAAAGGCTATGACCAATATGATAAACTCTATGCAGATGCAAAACTGTGGCTCAACGAGGGTTGGGTAGATTATTGGACGCCACAGCTCTACTGGCCCACACGCCAAATTCCCCAGAGTTACCCGGTCTTGCTGGGGTGGTGGGTTGGACAAAATACCCACAGCAGAAATATCTGGCCGGGCCTCTTTACCAGCAAGATTAAGGATGAGGCGACTGCCCTTGAAAATTTCAGCCAGATAATGATTACCCGTGGAATGGTTCCTGGCGGGCCTGGAAATGTCCATTTTTCCATGAAGGCACTCCAGCGTAATTATGGCGGTATCTCAGATATACTTCTAGAAGGTCCATATACCCATCCTGTTCTTATTCCTGCTTCACCCTGGCTGGATAATCAAGCACCCGCTGCTCCCCTGGTGGAAATTGAACCCAAAGAGGGTAATGTCTACATCAACTGGTTCCATGAAGATGTGGATGATGTCAACCAATGGGTCATATATTTCCAAAGAGGCAAGCAGTGGGATTACCATATTTTGACTTCAGACAAAGAAGCTTATGTCTTACCCTTGGTAATTCGCTCCGAGGATGGCATGACATCACCCAAGTTGTTGGATACTATTGCTGTAACAGCAGTAGACCGTCTGGGTAATGAGAGCGAGAGGGTTTATATTTCGGTAAGATAGTTTCTATCTGCCTTTCGATAGCTATAATCCAGGCACGGGGAACCCATGATTTCGATTTCACATCTCAGAAAAACTTTTGGAGATCTGGTTGCCGTTGATGACCTGTCCCTTACCATAAATAAAGGTGAGATTCTAGGCCTCCTGGGCCCCAACGGTGCCGGAAAAACCACTATAATTCGCATGCTGTGTGCCTTACTGGAATCAGATGGGGGGGAGATTCAATGGGAGTCCTCTGCCACCCTATCAGAACTGGTGGGGTTTTGCCCCCAGGAAAATCTGTATTGGCCGCGACTCACTTGTCTGGAACAACTGGTTTTTCTGGGAAAAATGCACGGCATGTCAGCTGATTCGGCCAATAATCGAGCCATTGAATTACTCAAGATGCTGGGCTTGTCAGGAAAGTCTGACGTGTATGCCTCCAAGCTTTCAGGTGGTATGCAGCGCCGATTGAATATCGCTCTGGCCTTGATCCACGATCCACCGGTTCTTATCTTGGATGAACCAGAGGCCGGGCTGGACCCCCAGAGTCGCATCCTGGTTCGAGATCTTATTCACTCTCTCGCCAAACAAAAAACAATCATCATAACCACCCATAATATGGATGAAGCAGAGCGCTTATCTGATCGTGTTGCCATTATTGATCATGGAAAACTGCTCCAGGTCGGCAGTGTCGACTCTCTGAAGGAACTGTTGGGATCCGGGGATTGCCTGGAGTGCCGATTTGAGACCGATCTGGAATTTCTGCTGATAGAAAAATCCACCGAGGCGACTCAGTTCATAGCTGATGTGAACCATGTCCTGGGCCAAGCACCTGAAACCACCTCTGTGGTGCAGCATCAGTTAATCATCAGACCTTTTCAACACCTTGAAAAGCTATCTAATTTGACTGATCTGGCAAAAAAACACGGACTGGAAATTGGGGATATCCAACTCCGAAAAACCACCCTGGAAGATGTCTTTATTCACCTCACAGGAAGAGCACTGAGAGAATGATCTGGGCCATCTTCACAAAAAGCGTAAAAGAGCAGCTCCGCAATTTCTGGATACTTATCCTGACGCTGTCCATGGCGCCCTTCTTTGTCTTTGTCTATTTTTTGATCAACGAAGCCAGTCAGCCTCACTACCAGGTACGCATGCTAAACCTGGATGAAGGATTCCATGTTCTCGGGGAGGAGATCAATCTGGGAGATGATCTACTACCAGAACTTCAGACATATATTGGCAGTGTGGACAACATTCCTTTAAGCCTCAAATCCTCAGAGTCTCGGGTTGGTGCCATTAAGGAAATTGAATCTCATAAAGCCCATGTTCTTGTGGTGATTCCTCCCGATTTCAGCCAGACCATTTTAGCTGATTCATCCACTACTCCAGTTATTGAAATTGTGGGCAATCTCACCAGTACAGGCTACTTAATCTCAGCGGTCTGGGTAGGCGAGATGCTCAATGATTTTATGGCTCAACAGACAGGAAGGGGTCGGCTCTTCGTGGTGCAGGAAACAGCTCTTGGGCTATCAGACCAGGTTGATGAGTTCGAACTCTGGATGCCTGGCATGCTCATCCTCTCAATTATCATGCTCATGTTTTCAGCCACCATAGCCATTATTGTTGAAGTCGATCAAGGGACTATCCTGAGATTAAAATTGTCTGGCATGAAAGCCGGGCAGTTTCTGGTAGGGGTAGGAGCCAGTCAGGTATTGGTGGGGATTATTGCCATATTTCTCACGCTGGGTGCAGCAATATCCCTGGGCTTTGAAATGCGAGGGGCTTTCTCATCCTTTTTGTTGATTACTCTCCTCACCAGTGTGAGCATGATTGCCTTTAGCTTAATTCTGGCTGCAGCAACACGTTCAGTTACCGATGTATTGGTGGTGGGCAATTTTCCCCTCTTTTTGTTTATGTTTTTCTCCGGAGCAGCCTTTCCAATATCCACGAATACATGGTTTTATATAGGCGACTATGGCGTTAGCTGGCAATCTTTCATGTCAGCAGCACCAGCAATTTCAGCCCTTCAAAAAATCAGTATTATGGGTGTTGGGCTGGAAGATGTCAGAGGAGAACTGCTGGCGTTGACATGTATGACCGCGGTCTACTTTGTGATTGGGCTCTGGGGTTTTCAACGACGCCACCTACGAACCAATTAATGTATTAGGGAGTATGGGCCAGGGCAGAAGGCGTCTGGCACCCCACAATGGCAGGCGCTTCCTGAATCAAATTATCCTTAACCATTGCATCTACCATAAATAAGGCAAAATCAATACGTCGGGTCTTGTTACTCTCCAGGATGGGATCACCAATATGATGGCTCCAGACTGGTAACCCCTGGCTTTCACCCTCTTCTAGATCACTGCCACGGACCACCGTCCATTTGGTATCACTTTCAAAGATACGGCGACAGGCTTCGACCTGGTCATCAATCTCAAGCGCACGGAAAAAACGACCAATTTTGGCTGCAATACTTACCATGACTTTAAACAGGGAGGAGTATACATCTTCGCCATCTCTAGTGATATGCCAGCCACAGGAAAAAATGAGGCGGGCGCCTGGTTTGGCGAAATCCAGAACGGCCTGGGCGGTTCCAGAAGCATATTGTTGAATACCCCAGGGTACCAGGACCGTGAGGACACCATCACAACCCTCTACTGCCTGCTTGATAAGATCTCTGTCATTGGTGGCTCCTGGGAGAAGGGTCATCTTATCCTTATACTCATCAAGCTTGACCACGCTTTTTTGCCGACATACTCCCACTACTTCATAATCGAGATCCAGACAATGCTGAACCATATATTTTCCCAGTTTTCCGGATGCCCCAACGATACAGATCTTCATATATACTCCTGAACAGAACGGTTGACATTATATGCGTAAATTAGACGCATTCATTAAAAGTAGGGCCATAAATCGCCCTACAGATGAAGGATGGCAGAAATTAATTGAAGACTGACCCAAAATGTGATGATGTGGTTAAATACATCGATTGAGTTCAATCTGTATCAGAAATCAACCAGTGAATAATATTAAGGACGAGTTGCTTGTTATCATAGCCACCATAATTAAATCCAGCCCGCATGGTTTTGAAAAATATCCTCACCTCTTGAGCCGTAAACATGGCTGCCTCTCCAGCAATGACCATCCTGCCATCACCGTATTTGCAGGCAATAAGTTGAGATTGTCCTGGCACTGGGAAATAAGTTGAAGTATCCGCTGATACCATGGAGGCATCAGCCCTGGTGTAATAATTTCTGGCTGAATCTGAAAGCTGCAAAATGGATGTCCAGGTGGAATCAAAACTCAGGGACTGACCCGTAAAGGTTATCACCTGCTGGATTGGCATGCCATTTTTGATGATGGCGTGGTTACCCAGGCCTCCGTTTTCCTGGCTGTATTCCAACCAAGTGGACTTGCCAATTTCAGGGTTTTGTCTTAATGTGTCCACCGTCCAGACACTTTCCATCCCAACACCTACTGCTTTGGCCAAATCCGCAGCGGCACTGCCAAAAGGGTCATGGTCAGCGATGAGGAGGAGTGATCCGCCCTGGTTAACCCATGAGAGGAGGACCTCAATTTCGCTATTAGAAAAGGCACTTGTCATTCCACCATCTTTTAGCTCCTCGCCAGTGGCATTTGCAATAATAAGCAATTCAACATGCTGGAGAGCTATTTGTGTAAATTGACCTTCATGGGTTGTGAGGTCGATGCCATCATTTTTGAGTAGGGTAGCGAAGGGTTGATAGGTGGAGTAAATATCATGAAAATTCCCATGACCAGCATCAAACACAACAACCGGGGGGTTCTCAGGTTTGAAAGCAGGGAGGCTGACCGACATATCAGTTTCCATATCTGGTCTCTGATAAACACAGGAAGCAAAGATTAAGAGTAGTATCAGTAACTGAGGCAATCGCTTTATTTCCATGTGTTTCCCCTTCAATGCGTATGTTGAATTTTTTGACGTTTAATTAAGAAGGTCAAAATTTATACCACAAGTGGATATCATGTTATATAGTCAATAAGATCAATTGCTTGTCAAGTCTCTGAATAGAAATAATGAAGGCATAAATGTATGGTTATGATATAATCTATATACTTTACATATTGGGGAACAGTTTATGGAGCGCGGCGATTCCCTGCACTGCCCTTAAAACTTCCCAGGTCTACAAATCGGTCAGCACCCATCTTTCCAGAGTTGTTTTGGCCTTTTGTGTGAGGGGGTGGCTTTTTCCGGTCTTGTCTAGAACCTGAACACTTACAGATTCAGCTTCGGCGACGCACTCCCCATTCTGGTGTAATTGCTGAAATAGATGTATTGAACTATTCCCAATCTTGATGATACCAGTACCAACTTCTACAGTGCCAGGCCAGTTTATTTCTTTCAAAAAGGTAATTTTAACTGAAGCAGCTACAAAGCTTGATTTCTCATCAAGGATGACATGCTCTCTGCTGTAAAGGATCTCCACACGTCCTGTTTCAAAAAATGTGGCAAATTTGGCATTGTTGACATGCCCCTGTCGATCTGTATCTCCATAACGAATCTTGTCGTAGGATTGCAGGGGAAAATCGCTCAGTGACATCTCTCTCATCTTCACACCTTTCCTTTTTTTCAGTATTCATCTTAATTTTGGTTTTTTAGGTGGTAAGGATTTCACGAAATCAACACAAGTATTAATCCAGGATGCCAATTCCGAGTCAGAATCCAGCCCCTCAGGGGAGACATAAACCATTCCCTTCATGGCTTTCCCTGTAAAATCCATTTCGCCTGCATATTCCATACTCAGACACTTTTCATAGTTGACAGGTCCAACCCGCGCCATGAGGGTGTCTTTAATAATACCACAGGCCATGTGATCAGAGACCATGAAGCAAAGCCCCCCAAACATTTTCTTTTCTTCCACATCAGGTCGCCCATGTAAAATCTCTCGGATTCGTTCAGCCAAACCTTCATCATATGCCATCAAATCACCTCACCTCAAAATCATTAAATCGTAATCTATACAGGCTGGTCAAAGAGGATGGGATTCCCTTCGGGGTCCAGCTGTATAAAACACAATCTATTTCAATAGACTCATGACAACAAGTGTCATTTATTCAACTCATCCTGTCATGGAAAATGAGGCCTTCATATCAGAAGCAAACCCAAAATTATCAAAGATATGCTCTAGATTATTGAGTATCACCTGAATATCTTGCAGGCCGTACACGAAAGTTATTCACGCACTTGAAAGGGTAAGCGACATCCATGGCCAGTAAAGGCATGAAAATAGCCGAAGCACTCAAACATCTTGGTGTTGATAAATCTTCCGATGCCAATGATGTCAAGCAAGCCTATCGTGATTTGGCTAAAATCTGGCACCCCGATCGCTTTCAAAATGATGAACGGGTGGGCGCCAAGGCCGAAGCCCAGATCAAGATTATCAATGAAGCCAAAACCGTGGCACTGGCTTATATTGAGAAATATGGTCACTTCCGTCATGTCAAAGACGAAAATGCTGGAGCGGGAATGGGGTTTGAACCACCCAAACCGCCACCCAGATACCGCCAGGAGCAGGCCAGGCCACGACCTAGACCGCAGCCAGAACCTGAACCTGAACCACCACCTAAAAAGGAACCACCCAAGCCACCGCCGAAGCGACCCAAACCACCACCTCGGGCCAAGCAGCAAACTGAACCGGAACCTGACATTTTTGAAGAAAGCATGTCCTTTGGCGATTTTGTGCCTGGTTCGACGGCCATCTTTGTGGCTGCCATTTTGATTGTTCTTGTGGGTTTCTTTTTCATGCTGGGGTCATCTCTTTTTGATTCACCAGTTGATCGCTATAAACAATTTACCGAGAAGACCAACTTGGAAACGGCTGCTAAGGTCGAGGCCCTTAAGAGAAAGGAGGCTGAACAAACCAGAGCTAAAGCCGCAGAAAAAAGAGAGGAACCCAAGACGGAAGCGGTCGTCTTAGATACCTTTTTTACCCTGGGATCAGACAAGGAGTGGGTGTCAACGGTACAAGGACCGCCCGTTCAAATTAGGGGCCCAGAGTGGCGTTATGGGTTTTCCACGGTTCAGTTTGATGGCAATAAGGTGATTTCGTGGACATCATCCGAATTGAATCCCCTGAAAGTTGGAATCATCCTGGACCCCAAACGCTTTTACTCTGAACGATATTTTGGTGTAGGCTCAAGACGTGATGAAGTGGCTGCTATCCAGGGCGCCCCGGATATCATCCAGCCCGATAAATGGACATATGGCGATGCCTGGATTGAGTTCGATGGCGATACTGTAGTTTCCTGGCAAAATGATGCTTCCATCCGTCTCGCCATACGTTATTAAACGCTTTCCACAACTCAGGTAACTCTTGGAATTTCCCCTTACACCCTCCCATCACGGTGTCTAAATTCATGGCTTGAAAAACTGAACTGAATACAGTCAATTTCAGATATGAAAGCTCCTGACCGTCATCGCGAAGAAGCATAGCGCCTGTGGCGAACGCTAAATTCTAGATTGCCACGTCCCCCGCTCAAAGCGGTGTCCTCGCAATGACTATCTGTTGATAAATAAAGGTAAGATGTAAACATGGCACAAGAACTCAGCAAACGTTATGACGCCTCTCTCATTGAGGATAAATGGTACCAGCATTGGCTGGAGCAAAATTACTTCCATTCCGAACCGGATGAGACCAAGAAACCCTATACCATTGTTATCCCACCACCCAATGTGACAGGGATTCTCACTCTGGGTCATGTACTTAACAATACCATGCAGGACATCCTCATTCGCTGGCGTCGTATGCAGGGCCGTGAGGCTTGCTGGATCCCTGGTACTGATCATGCCTCCATTGCCACAGAAACCAAAGTAGTGAACATGCTCCGCGAAAAGGGCATCACCAAACATGAGATTGGTCGAGACGCCTTCCTGGTACATGCCTGGGAATGGAAAGAAAAATACGGTGGTATTATTATCGAGCAGCTCAAAAAGCTGGGTGCCTCTTGTGATTGGGAGCGGGAACGCTTCACCATGGATGATGACTATTACAAGGCTGTCCTTCATTCTTTTGTTGAACTCTATAACGCTGGTTACATCTACCGCGGTAAACGTCTGGTAAACTGGTGTCCCAAGACCAAGTCTGCCATCTCCGATGAAGAAGTCATCTACCAGGAACGCAACAGTCATCTCTGGCACATGCGTTACCCGATTAAGGATTCAGATGATTATCTCGTCGTGGCAACGACTCGACCTGAAACCATGTTAGGTGATACCGGGGTTGCCGTCCATCCTGATGATGAGCGCTACCAGCACCTCATTGGCAAACATGTGATTTTACCGCTGGTTGGACGTGAAATCCCCATTTTCGCTGATGAATATGTGGATAAGGATTTTGGAACCGGTTGCGTAAAAATCACGCCATCCCACGATCCCAATGATTGGGAAATGGGGAAGCGTCACTCCCTCGAATTCATCAACATCTTTAATGAAGATGCCTCCATGAATAACAATGTCCCAGGAAAATTTATTGGCCTGGATCGTTTTGAAGCCCGTGAAGTTGTGATTGAACAACTTAAAGAGCTCAATCTTATGGAAAAAATTGAAGAGCATGTCCACAAAGTAGGATACTCCGAACGCGGCAATGTTCCCATTGAACCTTATGAGTCTGAACAATGGTTCATGAATATGACTGAATTGGTCAAACCTGCGCTCCAGGCAGTCCGTGACGACAAAATAAAATTTCATCCCGCCCACTGGACCAAGACCTATGAACACTGGATGACCAACATCAAGGATTGGTGCATCAGTCGTCAATTATGGTGGGGTCACCGTATTCCGGTGTACACCTGTCAGGGTTGTAATGAAATCATGGTTCAGGTGGAAACGCCCTCCGTTTGTAGCAACTGTGGATCAGACAAACTACATCAGGATGAAGACGTTCTGGACACCTGGTCATCTTCCTGGTTATGGCCCTTCGCCGTACACCAATGGCCAGAGGATAGCAAAGATCTGGATTATTATTATCCTACCAATGATCTGGTTACTGGTCCTGATATTATCTTTTTCTGGGTAGCTCGGATGATCATGGCTGGTTATCAGTTTAAGGGCGACATTCCTTTTGAAAATGTCTATTTCACCAGCATCATTCGAGATGGTGATGGACGCAAAATGTCCAAGTCCCTGGGAAATTCACCTGATCCACTCGATCTCATTTCAAAATATGGGGCAGATGCCTTGCGTTTTGGTGTCATGCTAATCGCTCCTAAAGGCCAGGACATCCTTTTTGTCGAGGAGCGTCTGGATGTAGCTCGTAATTTTATGAACAAGGTCTGGAATGCCAGTCGCTTTGTTCTCATGAATAAAGATTTTGAACTCACATCTGATCACCTCAATCCTGAAAAATGGCAAGACCTTGAGCTTCCCGATCGTTGGATTCTTCACCGCCTTAATGTGACCATCGCACGAGTAACCAAGCAGCTGGAGAACTTCTCCTTTGATGAAACTGCGCGATCTCTCTGGGACTTTATCTGGAATGACTTCTGTGACTGGTACATCGAGATGATCAAGATGCGTTTGTATGATGGAACCGAGGCTCAAAAACAAACGGTTATGTCTGTGGCAATCTATGTGTTGCGTGATATCATGAAAATGCTCCATCCCTATGCTCCTTTCATGAGTGAGGAAATCTGGCAGCAGGTCAAGTTGGCCGATGAACCCGATCTCATTGTGGCACAGTGGCCAGAGGTGAAAGAGGTATTTGATGCCCCCTCCGAGGCCAAGGAAACCGACTTTCTAAAGAAAGTAATTACCGCCGTACGAACAGTTCGCTCCGAGATGAATGTGCCCCCATCACAAGCTATAAAATTGGTTGGTCGTGTGCATAGTCAGGCCCAGTTAGATATTTTAACAAAAACCAAAGCAACCATTGCCAAACTCACCCGCTGTGATGAATTCACGCTGGGTCTTGATGTGGAGAAGCCAGGTTTTGCTGCTTCTGCCATGGTGGAGAAGATGGAGCTGTTTATTCCTCTGGAAGGTCTGATTGACCTGGAAAAGGAAATAGAGCGGCTTGAAAAAGAAATCACAACCACTGAAGGTCTGCTGAAGTCGGTTCAAGGCAAGTTGACCAACAAGAATTTTGTGGACCGAGCACCTGAAGCAGTGGTAGCAAAAGAGCACGATAAATTGGATCACTATGCCCAATCTCTGGACAAGCTGAGAGAGCACCTTGAAACCATGAAAGCGTTGTAAAATATTTTCCACCATGGACTAGGCAGGGATTCGAAACGAAGTAAGCCGAGCGTAGCGCAGGCAATCCCTGCTCGGGGGACACGAAAAAACGCGTCAGAATTACAAGAGGAGCAAAATGAAGACCAGAAACCTGGCCATATTATTCTTAAGTATACTTCTTCTCGCCACTTGCAAACCTGAAGAGAAACCAAAGCTAGTTGTCGTCATAGTTGTCGACCACCTTGCTCATTTTACCTACGAACATTACAAGCCGGTTTTTACCCAGGGTTTTAAATGGCTGGCTGACCATGGTAATAGCTTTGATAATGCCCATTACGAACATGGCTACTGCGCAACAGGACCAGGACACTTTGTCCTTGGTTCTGGACTAAACCCTGGTCCAGCTGGCGTTTTGGGGAACTACTGGTATGATCGTGTCCAGAAAAAGGATGTTTATTGTGTGGGCGATCCCGACGCCAATGAATTGGATATCCCTGCAAATCAGGTGTCCTATAACAAGGTTAATGGCACAAGCTTTGGAGATTGGCTAAAAGTCGCTTCACCCCGATCAAAGGTCTATGGTGTGTCCACCAAGGACAGGTCTGCAATTATGATGTCAGGAAAAAATCCTGACCTGGCACTGTGGTACAATTACCGCGGGTCGTTTACCACGACTGATTATTACACTGATACAATCCCCTCCTGGCTACACGACTTCAACAAAAATTTTGATGTTCTAGGATATCGAGATTCTGTCTGGAATACTAATATTGATATAGAACTCCTTGCAGAATATACCCATGGTGATTCTTTCTATGGTGAATCAGATCGCTTTGAAAAGGATATCTATAGCCCGGTTTTCCCTATTGGATATGAGGCGGATTGGGACGATGAGAAGGTCTATGGGGAATTTCCTGGACGTCCCTGGATGGATCGTGCTGTTCTAGACTTGGCATCAACCATTGTTCAAACTGCTAATCTGGGTCAGGATGATGCTCCTGATGTGCTGAATATTAGCCTATCCACAATGGATTGGTTAGCTCATTATTACGGACCCTTTTCCCACGAGGTGATGGATCATCTGGTAAAAGTAGATGGCTATCTCATGAACTTTATTGAATTTCTGGATCAAAACGTTGGTCTTGAGCACGTGACCTTTGTTCTTTCTTCTGACCATGGTGGGTTGCCCCTCCCGGAACACTGGACCCATGTCATGAAGAAATCTGGTGGTCGTGTGGATGAAGCGCGCTATCAGGCGACCCGCAATAAGGCCTATGCTGAGCTGGATTCGCTCTATGGAAGTCATGATTTTATTCACCGACAAGGCTCAAGCTACTACTATAACTTCTCAATGATGGATTCAATTGGCGTCCAGTCAGTCTTGGTAGATTCAGTTCTCCAGACTTATATGGAATCAATAGAGGGTGTATATCGTCTCTATACCAAAAAAGAACTCCTGGCTGCGACCCCAGACGATTATCTGGCTTATCGACTTAGAAATTTCATGCATCCAGAATTAAGCCCGGACTTATACACTTTGCTGGAAGAGGGATGGTTATTCCGCAATCCATATGGCACGTCACACAGCACCCCCTATGAATATGATAGCCATGTTCCTCTCATATTCAGTTCGGCAAAACTGCAACCCACAAGCATCATGGATTCTGTGGCCATCCTGGATATGTCTGCCACGATTGGTGATATCCTCGGTGTGGAACCCCTGAACAATATTGATGGAAAAAGCCTCCTCTCTCGTTTGATTTCTAACTAAGATTTCAACCATGATAATTGCTTAGACACCTTTTGTAGGGCACTTCATTGTGCCCTAAATCATTGTTATTAAGTGGCAAGGCCTTATATTCCAAATCATCATAGATGTGGCATAGGGAGGTGTATCATGCGAGCACAAAAATATCGATTTCCAATCGTGGTGATCCAGATGATTTGTTTGCTAGCGCTTCTCCAGCAGTGTGCCTGGCTTGTTGGCGACAAAGCCTCTGAGGATATAGTAAAACCTCGCCCAGTAGGGGGATATGAAACCCTGAGCACACGCATCCATTATCCCAGGGCCATTCGAGAGGCTGGCATTGAAGGGACTGTGACCGTTAACGCCCTCATTTCAATTGAAGGTCAGGTGAAGCAAACCCGGGTTATGAAATCCCTCCACCCGGAATTGGATCAGATTGTGACCAACGCCATCAAACGTACCGCCTTTGAGCCGGCAACCAGGGCTGGCAAACCAGAAGAGGTCTGGATATCCATTCCATTCATTTTTGCTTTCAAAGATTGGTCATCAAAAGACACACCATTCAAATCTTTCATCATGACTATCCATCCTGATCCAGCATACAAGAATTTTGAAGTTGAAATTGAGGGACAATTAAAAGATGGCCTGGAATGGCCTCAACGTTTTGAATGCCTGCTACCCTTTAATGCCTCCCAACCCTGGGTTCATGCTGGAGATGGTACGGCCCCCATTTCGGGGATTATGAATGATGATAGGGGGGAGTGGTTAATCTTTCAAGTATCCAGCAGGGACCTGTCTTTCGGCTTCACCTATAAGGCCATGGATGAAGTATATAACCAGAAATTTTTATATGAATTCACCATGAATCACGCCCTCCCCGATTGGGTTTTGAGGGTGGTCTATGGCAGCCAGACAGTAAAATTTACACAAACACCAGATAGGACGACCACCCTGGACAATGGGGAGACCCAGTTTGAATATGATTTTAGTGCCCAGGATACCTACGAGTCGAGGTATTTGGACATTGAACTTCAGAAATAGGATGTCGAGATATAGATGACAAGAATCATCCTTGACAAAGCATGCCTACAAAGCAACATTTAGAGACTTGTTTAGAATCAGCAAAAATTTGTGTATGCAGCATAATGTTTACTGCTAGAATCGTCATTTTTAACTGAATAAAACGGAAGAAAAAGCTATGGAAAAAGTACAGGGATATACCAGAAAAAAGACAATCATGGAGCAATACCCCAGCCGACAAGCCCTGGTGTATTCTGGAGCGGCATTTCTTATCTTAGTCACAGGGCTAAGAACCGTTCTTTCTGTAGCAGAGGAAGGCTTCGGCTTTATAGAGTTTGTAACCATTGGCGCCCTGGCTGTAGAGTTCAGCCTCTTGCTTCTATATGCATTGACCATTTATCAGGCAGGAAAAGAAACTTTTCTGATCACGCTTGAAGAAGAAGCAGCCGAAATGGAGGGTGGCGGGGAATCCGCCGATGGTAGCCCTGCCCCTGTGAAAGAGTTTGCTGTGCAGTCTGCAGATGTTCCCGAAGTTGCAAAAGAAATCAACAAGTTTACCAAACAAGCCACTGTCCTCATTGATCGGCTCGCAAAAAATGCAGAGCAAAGCGAGAATTTGAATCAACACCTGAAAGAACTGGCTGATGAGCAGATCAATATTCGGGTCCGCAATGAGATTCAACGATTGTTAAGCGCTAATATGAGTGCCAAATAAACCGACAGGAGTAGCCGCATGGCTCGCAAGAAAAAGTTCCAAGCTCGTGTCGAAGTTTATTTTATCATTTATATCGCCACGATTGTCAGCTTCTTCGCTATCGAAGGTGAAGTAAAACATTTCAAAGATAACCAGAAGAAAATTTTACTGGAAGTATCTAAAGATAAGATCCAGAATCTTGTTAGAATTCGGAATGCCACCGATATTCACAGCAAAGACACCATCAACTTGAAGGTCTCACTTGACGGTGCGTTTTCAAAAGATTCCTTTGAGGGTATCGTCCACCTCAGCCCCATTGATGCACCAGAAGAGCTGGCGCTTAAAGATTTATCTTACAACCTGGCTCCCAAAAATCATGATCCAGACAATAAGACCTTTATTGCAGTCATTCCCAAATCAGATTTTGATTTAAAGGCTGAAATTCTATATCGTATGTCAGCGGATATTAGCGTGATGCCCGATGAGGAGTTAGTCCGGTTGGAATTGGAGAAGTCGTATTCAGATAAAACCATTGTCCACAAGATCATGGATGCCATGACTGATGTGGGAAAAATTTCCCTGGAAAAAAAATTCCAAAACACACTGGATCCTGCTGGTGGGGCCATTCAGGCGCCTTTCACCATTACGGTGGACCGCCCCCGGGTCAGCATTGTTGAGGGATTACCCTGGGAAGTCCGGGTTATTATCGGTGGTATAGTCGATTCAGATGATCTGGAGATTTCAGCCATTAAGGGTGGAAATCTCATTGGAAATCTCAGTGCCAGCACACCAGTTACAACCGTCTCAGGTAGAGGTCGCAAAGATGGTCAGATCACCCTGCGGGGAACCAGGCTTTCTGATGAAGAATATGTCGATGTTGACTTCCAGCTTCAGGTGAGACCTCCCGTTTGGCAAAAGCCACCTTCGGTAAGCGAAGCCTACGTAGGCGACCCCTTTATCTTTGAAGGTGCACTAAGAGATATACCTTCCTCAGAGACATCTGTCCGAGTTGGTGGAACCGCAGTACGTGGCGGCATAATGCCTGGTACCGTTGCACAGCTACAAGATTTATCTGAAGAAGGCAATATAACCTTCCAGGTTCTGGTGGATGGTCGTGAAGTCAAGGGCATGAATCATTCAGTCACAGTAGTAAAACCCCCAGCACCCAAGGTTTCAACCAATCCAGTAGGTCGCGATGGGAATTACCTAACCTTTGAGATTACCACTTATGGCAAGAACAATAGTATTCGACGCTTCAGGAAGAAAGGTGGCATCGGATCAAATCGCCAAATGGGAGAGGCTCAGGTTCTGGGAAGTCGTAAGATCTATCGCTGGGAAGTTGAACTTGAGGAACCCCTGGACAATGTTGAATCTCAGGAAATCAAGTTTAGCGTCGATGATCAAAACAAGAGTGCAACATCATACCGCAAAATTTTTATCTATAACTACTAAAGGAAAGACGTCGAATATAATATGTTTGAAATGATAAGAGGGAGGGTCCTGTGAAAATACGAAACCTCATAACTTCATTTATTATGCTTGTCTTTGTATCCACACTGTGGGCACAAGGATTTCAGGAAACGGGCAAGCTGGAATGGGTTGTTAAAGATCGTGAATTTAGCCGAAGCTTCATGGAAGCCTACATCGATACCCTTATGGAGATTGATGATATGGCCGAATTGGAAGTTCAGGAAACTGATGAACTACGAGTGATTGTCGGCATCGATGTGGAAGGCCACGCCACCCTGGAAAGCATTTATGCTAAAGGACGCAGTGGTGTCTTGAACAAGCTGGTAACAGCGGTGTTGGATAGCATGGATGTAGAAATGGTTCAGCGCATTCAAAGTCGTAAATACAACTGGGACTATCTTGCCGCTGTGGATGTTGGCGGTGGCCGTGGTGATGTCATCAACGTTTTTGAGGAACGCAGCAACAAGCAGGTCCGCGATGCTTTCTGGTGGACACATCGCCGCGTAGATATTTCCGTTTTTCCTCGAATGTTTATTCGTGTAAATCCCAATTTTGCTTTTGCCACGGAATTTGGACGACAGGATCTGGGTTTTCCTGCCGCAGCTTCCCGGACCCTGAACATGGGTCTGGCCACAGAAGTCTTAAAATTTTATGTGACGCTGCCTGCTTCCTATTTGAATCTCATGAAGAGTAGTAATTCTCCCCTTGAAGGAACATTCGGTGGTGTCTTGAAATTTGACTCCCCCAATTTTGGTGGTAGCCTGTCTTTTCAAGACATGAACTTTTTAGGAAATACAGATACAACCGGCTTCCTGAATCCTTCAAATGTGGTCTATAACCCCTCATCTGGCCAATTCTATTATAGCTTCACCAGCCGTATTGGAACCACTGCCGACCAGCCAGGTTTTGTCCCCTTAGGATCACTACGCCTCCAGATAGGGTTTAGCTATATGCAATTTGCCTATGGTGATGTCCTGGATACTGAAGCTGGTGTTTCAGATGGTATTGGTTCCTTCAGGTTGCTGGACAAAAGTGATCCCCTGGAATCGGTATTTGGTCTGTTCAGAGCAGAGTATGCTTCGGACATGAACAACCGGTATTTCAATCGATTTAAATTGGCCGCTCAACTCAATATTGGCTTAAATGGCTTTGGTGGTTTTGATTTCACCACAGCCTATACTATCACAGAATGGCTGGGTGTGAACTTGAACATGACCTACTTCTGGAGTCCCATGACTTTCAATTATCCTGATCCGACTCCAGGCTCAACCGAAACGCTTAGTTATGATTGGGAACCAGGTTTCTTCATTGTCCCATCCATAGCAGTGTACTTCTAGGAGGATTTGAAAATGACTACATCAATTCGCAAAATGCTCCTGGTGACACTCACATTGCTTGTCTCACTCTCTACAGTATGGGCCCAGCCCAAAGCTCCTCCAACGTTGGACCCCCGACGCTTTGATGCGTGGACTGTTGAGTATGAACCCTTCCGTCTGCTTATAGAAAATGCCGTGGAAGAGTATATTACCCTTAACGATACGGATTTACCCCCCATTGCATCTACAGACAACGTCATTGCCGTCAGATCCAAGTCGGGTCAACGACAGCTGTATCAAATTCGCTATGGAACCGTCTCAGAAGGGTACAACGTTATCGACAATATGGAGGTGATGTGGGTGCTGGGTTCGACCCTGGCTCAGACCATTTCCGAGAAAGAAACCTATTATCACCTGGATACTTCTGAACCATATGAATCCACGAAACATCAGCCAGAAATTGATTATCTGGAAGTGGAGTCTTTTTGGACCCACACTGATTTACAGATTGGTACGGATCGCCTGGTTTATCTCTTTGGGAAGTCTGGAGGAATAACCGTTGAATGGGGCAATGAGCTTTTGGGTCGTCCCTATGGTGAAGCTGGCTTTGCCCGGCTTGGCGTGATTACTCCCATCTTCAAAATGGGAATTCAAGTTCCCTCGCCCTCCATTCCACTAGGTTTCCGTACAGGTACAGACGATGCTGATGATCACCTTACTGGTGGTATAGGTGGTTTTGGTGCCTTTAAATACAAAGTTTTGTATGGAGAGTTGTTCTTCCAGTCCCTAGAGGCCGGCCTGGCCAGTGGCAGCTTTATCAATAGCTATGATTTAGGTGGTTTGATGAATCTCAGCTTTAACACCACCCTATCAGGTTTCCCCTTGGGCAAAGAAAAACGCCTTTTTGCAGGTGCCTTGCAGATCCGCCTCGGGGGTGTTATCGCCCGCGTTGACCATAGTAATATTGTAGATGATCGTATCAGCTTCCAGAATCTGAAACGCAGCTACAATGTGGCGACTGGAGACACCACGGAGGAATTTACAAACGGGGAAGCAGCCTCACTGGAGGAGTCAGGACTTTTCTTTCGTCTCGATTATGCATCGCCACTAATAAAGAAACGCTACCCGCGTCATGAAGCTGTGTTTCAGGTTTCGGGTCCCAGTATCATGACAAAATACACATATAATGTCAACAAGACTTTAGGGTTGCCCCTTACTGTGCTAGTCTATACAGCGGATAATGAGTGGACACCCAATGCCGCCATACTGGTCGGCTTTAAATTGAGGCTTGATCAAAATTAACTAGTCTCAAATGTAGTAGGACAAAAGGGTAGGCTTGCGCCTGCCCTTTTGTTTATCAATGAAGCGGCGTGTCCAGGGAAAACCCTCCCAATAATCAGCGTTTTTCATTCAAACATCACTATTTTCATGGCATTTGAATTGTTCACTATTATTTTGGGCTGATTTCGCCGTACAAGGGGCTTCATATTTTTTCAAAAACAGATAAAATGATTATGGGGAAGAGAATAATTTGCCGTTTCGATTAACCAATGAAGGTGAATATGCCGTTCGTCTCATGGTTTATCTGGCGGGACGGGATCGTGAACAACTGGTCTCAGCCCGGGAAATAGCAGAAAACCAGAACATCCCCCAGCGCTTTCTCAGAACCATTGTTTCTCAGTTTGTTAAGTTGGGGTTTGTCAAATCTTTTCAGGGTAATGGCGGAGGGGTTCGTCTTGCTGAAGGTGCTGAGAACAAAACATTACTGGAAATCATTGAGGCTGTTGAAGGCCCCATATATTTGAATGTCTGCATGCAGGGTGAAGTGGCTTGTCAGTTTTCCAGTCAGTGTGCTGTTCACCTTGTCTGGCATGAAGCACAAGATGCCATTCAAAAAATATTAGGTGGAAAAAAAATCAAAGAACTAGCCCAGGTGAATTTCGACCTGGCTGCCAACGGTTTCGGTGCAGGTTCTGATGCCATGTGTGGCATACCTGTGAGCACAGAAGAAACGAAAGCCCCCCGTGGCAATTAAATTTGATAAATACGAAACGGGTCGGGCGCCCACAGAACAGGGGAAAGTCCTGAGTTGTTTTCATTGTGGTGAACCCTGCCCGGACAACACCATATCAATTGGGGATAAAAGCTTCTGCTGCCATGGTTGTAAAACGGTTTTTGAAATTCTCAATGTCAATGAGATGTGTGACTACTATTCCATAGAGGATACCCCAGGCATAACACCCAAGCAGGATTTGATATCTGATCGGTTTGACTATCTCGATGACGAGACAGTGAGACCCCAGGTAATTGATTTTTCAGATGGCAAAACTGAGAAGGTGACTTTCCATACGCCCACCATGCACTGTGCTTCTTGTATCTGGCTCCTGGAAAAACTGCATGAGATGGATTCACGAATTTTCAGCTCTCTGGTCAATTTCCCCAGGAAACAAGTGACCATCACTTTTAACCGTGAACAAATGAAGCTCAGCGAGACAGCCGCACTGCTCTCATCACTGGGCTACGAACCTCTGGTTAGCCTTGATACAGTTGGGAAAAGAGAACAATCCTCTGCTGAAAAGAAACTATATCTGAAGATTGGCCTGGCTGGCTTTGCTTTTGGCAATGTCATGATCCTCAGTTTTCCAGAATACCTCTCCCGGGTTGGTTCAGTCGATACCACTTTCAAGATGGTGTTTGGATATCTCAGCCTGGTTATGTCTTTACCGATTCTCATTTTCGCCACCAAAGATTATTACCAATCAGCCTGGGCCGGTATCAGAAGCCGCACGGTTAATATTGATGTCCCTATCACCTTGGGTATCGGCATGCTCTTTTTCAGGTCAGCCTGGGAAATCCTCACTCAAACTGGTGTGGGTTATCTCGACTCCTTTACTGGCCTGGTGTTCTTCCTGTTGGTGGGCCGACTCTTTCAGCAGAAGACATATGAGATGCTCTCTTTCGAACGAGATTATAAATCCTTTTTCCCGCTGTCAGTCACCCGCAAGATCAACAATGTGGAGGCTGTGGTTCCCGTCTCAAAACTGAAACCTGGTGATCGAATTGTGGTTCGGAATCAGGAATTGATACCAGCCGATTCTGTTCTCCTTAAAACAGTTGCATATATTGATTATAGCTTTGTAAGTGGCGAATCCACCCCAGTGACAAAGAATGCTGGTGATTTTATCTACGCTGGAGGTCGCCAGGCAGGAACAACTATTGAACTGGAAGTCATAAACGAATCCTCACAAAGCTATCTGACCCAACTCTGGAATAATGACGTCTTTAGTAAACCAAGATTTTCAAGGTTGAATCAGCTGGTAAATCAGGTGAGTCACTACTTTACATTTGGCGTTTTAGCCATTGCAATTATTGCATCCATTTATTGGCTTCAAATTGATACTGCCACGGGCATCAAAGTATTTACATCTGTCCTGATTGTGGCCTGTCCCTGTGCCCTGGCTTTGTCCTCGCCTTTTGCACTGGGGACCACCATGCGCATTTTTGGCCGCAAAGGTTTTTATGTGAAAAATACGGATGCAGTTGAAGCCCTCTCCAAGATTAACACTATAGTGATGGACAAAACAGGCACCTTGACAGAATCCCGACAGGAAACCATAGAATTCTCAGGAGAGGTGCTTTCCCATGAGGATCAGGAAGTTATCAAGTCCCTGGTCCAGCATTCCACGCACCCCTTGAGTCAAAAAATATTTCAAGCACTGCATATTCATTCTGTTCATCCAGTAGACAAATATAAGGAAATATCAGGTCGGGGAATTCAGGGTGTCATCGGTGGTCACAGCATCAAATTGGGCTCTGCCAAATGGTTGGGGATTCAAGAATCCAGCAATGATGCTGAAGATATGAAAACACGGGTTTTTCTCAGTATGAATGATGAAGTCAGGGGCTCATTCCTAATTGCAAATGTGTTTCGCAAGGGCTTACGTCCATTGCTCTCTGAATTGAATAAGGAATTCGACATGTATCTCCTCTCTGGTGATACAGAACGCGAAAAAGCCAAGTTGGTCAATCTCTTTGGAAGCAATGAAAACTTGCTCTTTCGACAGACCCCTGAGAATAAAATGGATTTTGTTGCAAAGGTTCAGGGAGAGGGCGCTCATGTTCTTATGGTGGGGGATGGTCTCAATGATGCCGGCGCTTTGAGGGCCAGTGAAGTCGGTATCGCCATCACTGATGATGTCTCTGCCTTTTCTCCTGCCAGTGATGGAATCCTTACTGGTAAAAACCTGCACTTACTGGGGTCATTTATAAAAATGTCCAAGGCGACCACCTCGATTATCGTAGCCAGTTTTGTAATCTCAATTATTTATAATGTGGTTGGTGTTAGTTTCGCAGTAGCGGGAAAGCTGTCCCCACTGGTGTCGGCTATTCTTATGCCAGCCAGCTCTATTTCTGTCGTGGCTTTCACCACATTTACAACGAGCTTGCGAGCCAGAATGATGAGATTAACTTGATGAAAAGTGAGCTTCACAATTGTATGTAATGTTTATTCTGATGGCCTTTAGTCTAGGGGCTTCCCTTCTTTTTTTGGGAGCCTATATCTGGTCGGTTAAAAGCGGACAGTTTGATGACAAATACACACCCTCAGTACGAATGTTATTCGAAGATAAAAAAATATCAAAAAAAACGGAACCCGGTCTTTATTCGGGAGATAAAAACGAGGAGATTAAATAATGGAGATGGAAAAATTTCAGTACGATAATAAAATCGTGCGAATGTTTTTCTGGGCCACCGTTATATGGGGTGTTACTGCCTTTCTGGTGGGGCTCACTATTGCACTTCAGTTACCAGCGCCGGCCTTTAATTTCGGCACCTCATGGTTGACCTTCGGTCGGCTGCGTCCCTTACACACCAATGCTGCCATTTTTGCTTTTGTGGGCAACGGTATTTTTATGGGATACTACTATTCAGCTCAAAGACTTTTAAAAGCACGAAATTTTTCCGATGTACTGAGTAAAATACATTTCTGGGGATGGCAGGGAATCATTGTTTCCGCGGTACTGACACTGCCTGCAGGTCTCACCTCAGCTAAAGAATACGCAGAACTGGAATGGCCAATTGATATTCTCATCGCACTCATTTGGGTGGCCTGGGGTGTGAACATGATGGGGACCATCCTTAAGCGCCGTGAGAAGCATCTCTATGTAGCAATCTGGTTTTACATCGCCACCTTTGTCACCGTTGCCATGCTCCACATTGTGAACTCTCTTGCCATTCCAGTGAGCTTCTGGAAAAGCTATTCGCTCTACGCCGGTGTGCAGGATGCCCTGGTTCAATGGTGGTATGGTCACAACGCTGTCGCGTTTTTCCTCACCACGCCTTATCTCGGTTTGATGTACTATTTCATGCCCAAAGCCGCTCAGCGGCCCGTCTATTCATATAGACTGTCTATCATTCACTTTTGGGCGCTCATCTTTCTTTATATCTGGGCCGGTCCCCACCACCTGCTTTATACCTCAACGCCAGATTGGGCACAAACCCTGGGAACTGTATTTTCCATCATGTTGATTGCTCCCTCATGGGGTGGCATGCTCAACGGCCTCCTCACCTTACGTGGCGCCTGGGATCGAGTTCGCCAGGATCCCATCCTGAAATTTATGGTGGTGGCTGTCTCCGCTTATGGAATGTCCACATTTGAAGGACCCATGATGTCATTGAAAAACTATAATGCCATCACACATTTTACGGACTACACAATTGCACATGTCCATATCGGTGCACTGGGGTGGAACGGACTCTTGACCTTTGGTATGTTGTACTGGTTGGCTCCCCGGTTATGGAATGCCAAGCTATATTCCGTTAAGCTGGCCAATGTTCACTTCTGGTTGGCCACGCTTGGAATCATTTTCTATGTGATTCCCATGTACTGGACAGGAATTACCCAGGCCTTGCTCTGGAAGCAATTCACTCCAGAGGGAATGCTGGTCTATCCAAACTTTCTGGAAACAGTCCTACAACTGGTGCCCATGTATTGGACGCGAGCGTTTGGTGGTACACTCTATCTCACAGGGTCATTGATTATGGTTTACAACCTGGTTAAAACCGCTCGCTCTGGTGCCCCAATCCCGGATCCTGAAATGGAAGCTGCACCCCTGAAGCCCATCGTAACTGAACCTGGCGACCACAAACATCGTTGGCTGGAAGCCCGTCCCATGTACCTCCTGGGCTTGGCTCTGGTTGCTGTGGCTATTGGTGGCATCGTAGAATTTGTGCCCATGTTTGTTGTGAAATCAAATGTTCCAACCATCAGCACTGTGACACCTTACTCACCCCTGGAGCTTGAGGGTCGGGATATTTACATCAAGGAGGGCTGCTTCAACTGCCATTCCCAGATGATTCGTCCCTTCAGAAGTGAAACCGAACGCTATGGTGAATATTCCAAGGCCGGTGAGTTCGTTTATGATCATCCCTTCTTGTGGGGCTCAAAACGAACGGGACCAGATCTTCATCGCGAGGGTGTTGGCAAATTAAAAAAACCTGATGCCTGGCATTACAACCATATGGAAAATCCTCGCTCAATGAGTCCTGGATCCATTATGCCGGTATACCCCTGGTTATTGGAGCGATCCAATGATTATGACGATCTTCCCAAGAAGATCAGTGTTATGCGGACCCTGGGTGTGCCCTATGCTGAAGGTTATGAAGAGCAGGCTCTGGATGATCTTAAGAAGCAGGCAGATGGTATTGTCGCAAATCTAAAGGAATCAGGCATTGAAACATCCTGGGATAAAGAGATAATCGCTCTTATCGCATATCTTCAGAAACTTGGAACAGGAATTCTTCCCCAATAGGGAAGGATTATTTTCGGATGTTAAGTCGCATTTATCCAGGAGCAGATGGCCTACAGTTCTTTCAAGGCCTTTCCCTGGTTCTGTTCTTTCTCGTCTTCGTGGGAGCTATCGTTATGATCGTGACCATGGGGAAGGGACACATTGATAAAATGAGCAATATGCCCCTCGAGAGCGGGGATGATCACAATAATGGAGGCCTTTAATAATGGGTAAAGTCACAAATGAACTCATTGATCACGACTATGATGGAATTCAAGAATATGATAACGATCTACCAGGTTGGTGGAAAGCATTATTCCTGATCACGATCATCATAGCAATAATATATGTACCCTACTATCACACATATGGTGATCTGCAGGAAGCCGAGTATCAAAAGGAAATGGGTACTTATGTTGAAGCCAGCGTAGGTCGCAGCGCTTTTACAGCCTACTCATCCCCCTGGGCCAGTGATGGAGAGATCACGCCAGCCCTAAGAGCAGAAATGGATAAAATCCTGGATGCTCCTTTTGATGAACAATTGATGCGGGCCATGGCAAAGGCTGACCCTGATCAATTAGCCAAACTGCAGGCAGCTTTTCCAGATGTTATTGCAGCTTACGGAAGTGGATCTATTTCTTCACCTGATCCAACACCTGCCCAAAAAGAAGAACCTGCAGCAACCGCTTCCTCAGGAATGGCCGCTCTCACCGATGATGCCAGTCTGGCAGCAGGTAAAAAGGTTTGGGATACACAATGCTTTACCTGCCATCTCAATGATGGTGGTGGAAGTATTGGTCCAAACATGACTGATGATTACTGGATTCATGGTGGCGATATGGAGTCAATCGTACGTATCATCAAAGTAGGTGTGCCAGCCAAGGGTATGATTCCCTGGGAAACTACCTTAACTCCCGATCAGATCATGCAAGTGGCCAGTTATATCAAGGTTAAAATTCATGGTACAACTCCAGCTGTGCCCAAGGCACCACAAGGAGACCTGTTTGAGGGATAGCCCATAAGGATATTACTGGGGAAGGAACTCACGCTTGACGTGAGTTCCTTTTGCCATATTAATTTACAGAAAACAAATACTTGGAGATAGCAGGTAAATGGATCAGCCAGATAGAAATCTCACTAACATTGATGCCCCTTCGGCGTTTCGAGATAGAATTGCTTCCGTGGGGGATGATGGCAAGCGAAAATGGGTTTTCCCACGAAAACCCTTCGGGCGTTTCTATAACGCCAGAACCTGGTTTTCATATCTGCTCCTGGCCATCATGTTTAGTGGTCCCTTTATTACCATCAATGGACGACCATTTCTCCTGCTCAATATTATTGAGCGCAAATTTATTATTCTGGGTATGGCCTTTTGGCCCCAGGACAGTTTTATTTTTGTGCTGGCCACCCTGACATTTATTGTGGGGATTCTCTTGTTTACGGTCATTTTTGGCAGGCTTTTTTGTGGCTGGGCTTGTCCCCAAACCATCTTCCTGGAAATGGTCTTTCGCAAAATCGAATATCTCATTGATGGCAACGCCAATAAACAGCGCAAGCTGAAGGCCCAGAAATGGAATGCTGAAAAGATTTTCAAACGGATCTCAAAGCACGCCATCTTTTGGGTTCTGTCCTTTATTATCGGCAATACTTTTCTGGCCTATATCATTGGTAAGGATGAATTATTTGAGATCATCACTTCGCCGGTTTCAGAGCATGCAGGTGGCTTTGCAATCATGGTTCTGTTTACCACAATCTTCTACTATGTCTATGCTTCTTTTCGGGAACAGATTTGTACACAAATTTGCCCCTATGGTCGCTTGCAGTCCGTGCTGCTGGATGACAAATCAATCGTGGTCGCCTATGATTTCACTCGAGGTGAAACTCGAGGCAACCCCAGGAAGAATACTACAGAGGAGCTAGGAGATTGTATTGACTGTAATCAGTGCGTTGAGGTTTGTCCTACAGGCATAGATATTAGAAATGGCACCCAGCTGGAATGTGTCAATTGTACGGCCTGTATCGATGCATGTGATACGGTCATGGACAAGGTCAAACGACCACGTGGTTTGATTCGGTATGATTCATTTAATGGTATTCGAACAGGCGAAAAACTGAGTCTGAATTTTCGAAATATTGGTTATTCTGCAATGTTGGTAGCCCTTATAGTCTTCTTCTTTTTCCTACTGGTCACCCGTTCAGATGTTGAATCAACCATCTTGCGCTCCTATGGTACCATGTATCAGGATGTTGGGAATAACCATTTCACAAATTTATATACAGTTAAAGTGCTCAATAAAACATTTGGTGATCTTCCTCTCCGGTTTGAATTGCTGGAACCCTCAGGAGAACTGAAGATGGTGGGAGACGATTTAGAAGTAAGCGGTCAGGACCAAACTGAGGGCGCGTTTTTTATCGATTTATCTGGCGATTTACTTGATGGTACGGAAACCAAACTAAAGATTACTGTGCATAGTGGTGACAGGCTCCTGGAAACAGTAAAAACATCATTTATGGGACCAAGGAAATAATGACTGAACAAGGGAAATCTGGTGAGTTGTGGATGTGGGGCCTTACGGCCTCAATTGTGGTCTTTATTGCATTCTTTGTGGGATTTGCCATCTGGACCTTCCAGGATGATGTTGAGCTGGTTTATGACAACTACTACGAAAAAGATGTGGTTTTTGAACAGCAGATTAAGCGGATTGGCAGAACAGAAGCATTGTCATTTAAACCGACCATAAAATACAGACCAGATAAACAGACCCTCCAGTTGAACTACCCCCTGGCCATGGGACACACCCCCACAGAAGGAACAGTTCTGATATTTCGTCCTGCTGACCTCCATGAAGATCGATTATTCCCTCTGGATTTAGCTGGTGACAGTCTACAGATAATAAGACTTCCAGATATGCTCCCTGGCCTGTGGAGAGTAAAGCTTAGTTGGACCAGTGGGGGTCAAGAGTACTATCTGGAAAAACCACTTATGATAAAGGGGAAAAGATAGAATGGTTGAGATTTATCAAGACTGAAGGATAGCCTTTGGGAGGATTGTCTCCAACAAATAACCCTTGCTGAACATGTAGCTCAAGTTAATTTTTTCCAATTGGTTTAGGAGATATACTATGGGGCTGAAACGCGGGCTCATTCTTACAATTCTTGGGATGTTTATTCTAACTGCATGCAGCGAAGATCCAGATGTACTATTCTCAAAAGCCGAAACTGAAGCAGCCCTTGGCTCACGCCAAAAGGCTTTGAGTCTGCTCTTGGTCATTCAACAATCCCACCCCCAGTATACACAAGCATATTTATTTGCTGCACGTCTCTTTTTTGAGGATAATAATCTTACAGATGCAGTCAATCAATGCAGACGCGGCTTGGACGCTCAGGCTGACTCATCTCAAATATTAAGATATATCGGAGAGATCTATCATTTGAGCGGCAGCATGGAAAATGCCTACCAATATTATCGCATGGCTGTTCAGGCTAATCCAAAGGATGTTGACGCCCGTATCAGTATGGGATATATACTCGATGAAAAAGATTTATACGAGCAAGCCCTGAGACATTTTGATGAAGCGCTTGAGCTGGATTCAGCCAATTATGAAGCAACAGTTGGTAAGGCGAGGACATTGAGAAATTCTGGCAAGACGGCTGCTGCAATTGAAATGTTGGAGGAGGCGGTGAAAAGTGAACCCATGTTAGGTGCCGCGTATGGTGCTCTGGCAATGGCACAGGAACAAACCGCCACAAAAGATAAAGATATCCTGGAAAATTATGCCCTGGCCGTCAAATTGTCAGCCAATGATAAATCCATATGGGATGCTTATGTCGATTTCATGATGAAGGGTCAAGACCAAAAAGAGGCTGTCAAGGTTCTTCAACAATACGTTTCTCATTTTCCTCAGGTCATCGAAGGAAGACATAGTCTGGCTGAGCTATATATTGATCTGGCCAGATCTGAAAGTCTCTCCTGGTTGGATGCTGCAAGACAACAATGTGATCAGGCTTTAATAACTGATAAGAATGATCATTACTCCCATGCCTTGCTAGCCAAAATTTATCTGCTTCAGGAAAAGCCAAGGCTTGCTATTCTTGAAGCACAATTAGCATTTGAAATCAATCCAAATACTGAATATCGGGAATTGGTGGATCAGGCCAAATTTTTTACGAACTGATATTGCTTTCATAAAAGCTTTCCCTGTCGAATCAGACATTTGGAAACTCATTCCAAAGCCATCCAAGCCAACACGCTGGGGATGGCTTTTTAATTAATTCCCCATTGGCAAAAGCCGGGGCTCAAAAACAGGATGTGATATGCGCAAAAAAGTTGTCGTATTGGGTGCAGGTATGGTTGGAAGAGCCATGGCCATCGATTTGAGCAAACAACATGATGTGACCTCAGTTGATAGGGATGAAGGTGCTCTGGCACTCCTTGACGGCCATCCAAAACTGAGGTCCATCACTGGGGATCTGGCAGACGCTGACACAGTCACAAAGGTAATTGCAGATGCAGATATCGTCGTTGGTGCAGTTCCTGGGTTTATGGGCTTTAAGACCTTGAGGACCGCCATTGAAGCTGGTAAGAACATTGTGGATATTTCTTTTTTCCCTGAAGACCCTTTTGAGCTGGATGCGCTGGCAAAATCTAAGGGCGTGATTGCTGTCATGGATGCCGGGGTTGCTCCTGGGATGAGCAATCTCATTTTAGGATCTTATCAAAGTGAAAAGCAAGTAACAGACTTCACCTGTTATGTTGGCGGTCTACCCAGGGTACGAACCTGGCCCTACGAATACAAAGCACCTTTTTCACCTATTGATGTGATTGAAGAATACACCCGACCTTCCCGTATCATTGAAAATGGTAAAATTATACAGAAAGCAGCCCTTTCAGAGCCTGAACTCATCGACTTCCCTGAAGTAGGAACACTGGAAGCCTTCAACACGGATGGTCTGAGGAGTTTGGTCCACACCATGAAAATACCCAACATGAAGGAAAAGACGCTGCGCTATCCAGGTCACATTGAACTTATGCGCGTACTCCGCGAAACAGGATTTTTTGGAGAGCATAAAGTTCAAGTTGGTGATCAAAGCATCAGGCCCATTGATTTGACGACTTCTTTGCTTTTTCCAAAATGGAAACTGGGGGCTGAGGAAGAGGAATTCACCATTATGAATATCCTCATTGAGGGTCTGGTTGGCCGTAAGAAATTCAAGCATAAATTTGAATTGCTGGATCGTTATGACCCTGAGACCAAAACGTCCTCTATGGCCAGAACCACGGGTTATACCTGTACGGCCATTACCCAACTCATATTGGATGGCCAGTACACGCGTAAAGGGATCAGTCCACCTGAGTTTATCGGTGTGATAAAGGGCTGCTTGAAGACCGTTTTCGATTATCTCGAGCAGAGAGGTGTTGTCTACAAAAAAAGCATAATAGAGGGCTAAAGGTCGGTTTTGAAGCTGGCGAAAACCACAAAAGGTTTATCCCTGTGGACATTGGTCATGTTGATCTTTGTTCCCACCTTTGGTTTTAATAATATCACCACCAATGGTGTGGCCCTGGGACCAGCAGCCGTTCCTTCCTGGATACTAGTTTGCATTTTCTACTTTTTACCCCTCACAGCCATCATCGCAGAGCTGGCATCGGTAAACAAGAACAAGCGTGGAGGAATCTACAGCTGGATCGCTTACAGTCTGGGGCATCGATGGGCCTTTTTTGGTACGTGGTCATACTTTATTTCAAATTTGTTTTATCTACAGTTTGTTTTTGCCCGCATTCCAGTCATGGCCTCGTGGGCCCTCTTTGGTGAAAACCGCTTTACAGATGCAAATGTGAGCCTGCTTCCCTATTATTCCATTTTATTGTGTCTTATGCTGACCTGGATCGCCAGTAGGGGAGTGAAAACATTTTCCAAATTGAGTAACCTGGGTGGAAAGTTGACCTTCGCAGTGACCGGCGGCTTTATTGTTTTTGCCTTCATTGCATATTTTAGAGGCACTCCTTCTGCAACGGAGTTTTCTGTGGAAAGCATGATGCCAGATTTTTCAACCAGCTACTTTGCTACCTTTTCCTGGCTGTTGTTAGCCGTTGCTGGTGCGGAAGTGGCGGGGACCTATATTGATAAAATTGAGAACCCCTTGAGAAATTTCCCTCGAGGTGTAATCATGGCAACCATGCTGGTGGGGGCTGCTTATATCCTGGGATCCTTAGCCGTGAGCCTGGTGGCTTCTCCAGAGGTATTGTCAGAAGCCGGTTTGAAAGACGCCATCTTTGTTGTCCATAAACTGTTGGCTGAAAGTTTGGGTATTAATGGAGAGTTGGTTGTGAGACTCCTGGCATTAATTTTCCTGCTGACGTCTATGGCGGCCTATGTCGTCTGGATAGAGTCTCCCTTGAGGGCTATGTTTTCAGAAGTACCGGAAGGAACCTTCCCTGAAGTTTTGACTCGAAAAGATGCAGAGGGTGGAATGACTCACGCCCTATGGATCCAGGCTGGCGTAGTGATTATTCTTATTGCCATCCCCCTGATCGGACTTGAATCCATAGATTCATTTTTCCGGTTGATTACTGATTTGACGGCTTTGAGCCTGGTGATACCCTATATGATTTTAGCTGCAGCATATCTTGTATTTAGAATGAATAATGATCCTGGACCCTTTACCATGATGCGGTCCAATAGACTGGCTAAATCTGTTGCTACGGGAACACTTATAATAAGTATTGCTGCATTCTTTGGCGCTGGTATAGATTATTATGTTGACGCTGAAACAGGCTGGGAGGCTGCAAAAGCAATTATGATGACTTATGGCGGACCTATTGTTCTCATCGCGCTTGGATATGGACTTACCCATTTTAACAATCCATCTTCGAGCTAGTATTGACAATAATTCCGGGGTGATATGATAAAGGAGTTCGTATGAAAAATTTGGTGTTTGGAACGGGTCCCCTGGCCTGGTGGGTCATGCAAATCTTACTGGAGAAGGGTGACGCAGTGGCCCTGGCCAGTCGCAGCGGCAAAATAAATAAGACCTTGCCAGCCAAAGTTAAAATTCATGCCTGTGATGCCACTCAGCCTGATGAGGTGGCCGAAGTCTGCAAGGATATGGATGCAGTCTATTTTTGTGCCATGCCACCTTATACCAATTGGCCTGATCTTTTTCCGCCTCTTGCTATTGGCTTTCTTAAGGGGATTGCCAAAACCAAGGCAAAGGTGATTTTTGGTGATAATCTTTACTTATATGGACCTACCCAGGGAACTAAAATTAGTGAAATAGTCGCCCACGATGCAGTGGGTCATAAAGGTCGCACCAGGGAATTTGTCGCTCGTCAGTTTATGGCAGCCCATGAACGGGAGGATAATCTGGTTACCATCGGACGCACATCCGATTTTTATGGCCCTGAAACACTGAATGCTGTTTTTGGGGAAATGTTTTTCAAGCCTGCTCTGGCTGGAAAAACCGCCAATCTCCTAGGTGATATTGACCTACCCCACACCTTTAGTTACATCAAGGATTTTGCTAAAGGACTGGTCACCCTAGGCAGTAATGACTCAGCCTTTGGAGAGGTGTGGCACACGCCTTGTGCGCCAACCGTTTCCACCAGGGAAATGCTCAAGATGATAGAAGCCGAGCTGGATACTAAGGTAAAAGTCCGTATAGCCGGTAATACAATGATTTCTCTCCTTGGGATGTTTAGCCCCATGATCAAAGAAACCAAAGAAATGATGTATACCTGGGAAGAAGCATATGTAGTAGACCATTCTAAATTTGAAGCAGCCTTTGGATCTGAGGCCACCAGTCATGAGGCGGCCATCAAAGAAACGGTTACCTGGTTCAAAGACTATCTCAAGGTCAACAAGTGAAAAAACGGAGTCAGAATCAAATACTGAACTTTCTTCTGTATGCAGGTGCGGTCTACTTTTTTGGGGTAGCGCTGGTACACAGCATGGGTGTGAAGATTCCAGGATTGTATGTTTACTACAATGTACCATCCTATGCCTATCAGGATAGGATCATTTCTTTCCTGGCTTTTGGGTGGGGTGGCCTCTTCCTTCTGACGGCAAAAAAGATGGACAAAGAACTCATAAAACTCATTGTATACATAGGCATGATTGCTGTCATTGCCCTGGTACTCAACACACTTGTTACCGATTTCAAGCAACTCGATCCTGCCATTAGTGGCTCTGACTTCAAGTGGATTCTTGGCGTCCTGATCTTTTACTGGTTAGGTCTGGTCATGCATTCCAGACAATACCTGTTTAAACACAAGTAATGGTCTCAATTTATCAGTTCAATTCTTCTTACATACCGATAAACAGGTGAGCAGCGAATGAAAATCAGACGATCCGCACGAACCATAATTGCCACGGTGTTGCTGCTGACTGCTTTTACATCTTTTACTGTATGGCACAATAAAGCCCCAGGGAAACTCTCAGAACAAGCCCAACAAGTATCAATAGCAGAACTTGGATTTAAAAACCCTGGGCTCAACCTTTTGACGGATAATTTGAATTCAGTGAATAGCGCTTTGGGTTTTTATGTCATAGGCCCAGACCCTCAAAACGCCTGGCCGACGTGTCTATACAGAGCTTCCTATTCAGACCCTCTGGCAGGCTTTCGGAGAGTCTCATCTGGTGAAGTGCTTATCAGATATCGTAGTATTGAAGATTTTCTATTCATTGTGAATGAGGCAGAGAGAAAAACACCAGGCGCTCTGAGTGGTTTGACTTTTCACGGTTTTCGGACCATTCCAGAACCTTCTCTATCAATCTCATACAGGTTGTTCTTTTCACTCATAATAGGTGGTGTGGGAGTGATGATGGTGAAGTTTTACAACAGAACAAAATGATAGGACTCCTGGGCTTACACCTACTTATGGACAGCGCTTTTCTGTTTCACCTATTGTTATAAAAACGCAAGAAATCCTCAGATCAAAAGGTAGCCAAAACGGCATAAAAAATGTATGTTGGATGCTCAAATGAATAGCACAAAAAATCTAGAAATATTAACGATAAATTAAGGTGTTAACATGAAACGTAATCAGATTTTTATTCTGTTGATTCTCGCTGTTTGCCTGATGTTTTGGTCATGCGGTGGTGGTGATAAACCAGCTGCAGAAACTGCAGGGATTGACAACATGGCAATTGTCAAAGATATGACCACCCCCCCTGAAGCAGGTGGATATGGATTTGAGGAGATGTCAGCAGCTTTAGGCTATTCTACTTATGAGATGAAACCTCAGGAGCAGGTCTTTTTCGGTGACCCCCGCGCCAAAAAAGGAGGCTTGTTTCGTCATATCACAACACGTTTTCCAGCAACCATGCGCACGGAAGGCCAAAATGCCAACTATGTTGAGAATAACACCATTGCTGGACTTTGCTATGAAGGTCTGATTTCGACTCATCCCCTTACGCTCGAGTTTGTCCCTGCCCTGGCTTCACACTGGAAAGTTTCTGAAGACAAAATGAAATTCTGGTTCCGCATCAACCCAGATGCCCGCTGGTCAGATGGCCGCGAAGTGATTGCTGCAGATGTTGTGGCAACCTGGGATCTTCATATGGATGAAACCATCCTCTCTCCTTCCGATCAATTGGTTTTTGGGAAGTTTGAGCGTCCCATTGCAGAAGGAAAGTACATCGTTTCTGTCGTTGCTAAAGAGCTAAGCTGGAGAAACTTCCTCTATTTTGGTGGTATGTCCATTCTACCCTCCTACTATTTGAACCAGATTGATGGATCTGAATACCTGAAAGAGTACCAGTTTAAAATGTTACCAGGAACAGGTCCTTACGAGATCAAGGAAGATGATATTATCAGCCAGGAGTCATTTACCCTAACCAGAAGAACTGATTATTGGGGGATAGATGATCCAACCAGCAAATACACCTCCAATTTTGACAAGATCAAATTCATTGTTGTAAAAGACAACAACGCCCTGATTTTCGAAAAATTCAAAAAGGGAGAGGCTGATTTCTATACAGTTGCTGCTGCCAGGGAATGGATTGAAGAAACTGATTTTGAAGCTGTTCAGAAGGGTTGGGTCCAGAAGCACAAAATTTATTCTGAAAAACCAGCTGGTACTTCTGGATATGCCTTCAACATGCGAAAATGGCCCTTTGACGATAAGCGGGTCCGCATGGCTTTTGCCTACCTCTATAATCGTGAAAAAATGAATGAAGAGATGTATTACAGTGAATACGCCATGATGAATTCATTGTATTCTGGGTCTGTTTATGAAAACCCCAATAATGAAAAAGTTATTTATTCTCCTGAAAAAGCTGCAAAACTTCTCGATGAGGCGGGTTACACCTCCCGCAATCAAGAGGGTTGGCTGGTTCACGAAGATGGTCGGGTATTACGCTTCGAGCTGGCAATTCAAAAGGGGTTGGACTATATGGTTACACCGGTTCAGCAGATGATGAAGGAGTATGGCATCGATATGCAAATCAAGTATATCGATGGAAATGCCAACTGGAAAAACCTCATGGAAAGAAATTACACCATTTATATGCAAAATTGGGGCGGCCTGGTCTTTCCAAATCCAGAAACATCATTGCACTCTTCTTTAGCAGACCAGGATAACAATAACAATATCAGTGGGTTTAAAAGCGAGCGAGTTGACGAACTTCTGGAAGAATATGATGTCACCTTTGATCAGGCAAGACGTGTTGAAATTATCCGTGAGATTGATGGTATCTACTCTGATATCCATCCTGCTGCCTGGGGTATTGCCCGGAATTATCAACGCGTGCTTTTCTGGGATAAGTTTGGATATCCAGAATATATGGTGGGACGTTACACCGGTGACTATCGTACGGTATTCACCCATTGGTGGTTTGAAGATGAAAAAAAGAAAGCTCTTGAAGAAGCGATGACCAATGGCACAGATCTCCCCAAGGGTGAGATTGATGTGATGTTCTGGCCAGACTATTTAAAAGCGATGAATAACTAAGAAATAAAAAGGAATAAGGAAAAACGAAGAAGGGTTGCAAAACGTTTTGGAAGAAAAGTACAAAGCCAAACATGCTGATGCACCGACGATTGTCTCGGAACCAGACAAAGCTTGGGATTTAAAGGCAAGAACGAAAGCCTTTGCGCTCCAGTGTATCAAGCTAGTGGAGGCACTTCCAAATTCTGATACAGGTCGTGTTATAGGAAAACAGATATTGAGGTCTTCAACATCTGTTGGTGCAAATTATCGCGCCGCAAGTTTAGCTCAATCTAAAGCATCGTTCATAGCCAAACTGAGTATTGTACTCGAAGAGGCAGATGAATGCTGTTATTGGCTCGCTTTGATTGTGGAGTCCAAGTTGATGAGCCGAGAAAAAGTGAATGACCTGTATGATGAAGCAGTAGAGCCTACTAAAATATTTGCAGCTTCTCGGATTAAAGCCAAAAGCAATGGAAACTGATTTAACCTTCTTCCTTATTACTTATTAATTACAAATGACGACATATTTTATACGCCGCATTTTACTCATGATCCCCACATTTCTGGGGTCGACCATCCTCATTTTTGTCATTCTTCAGATGGCACCTGGTGGTCCCCTGGAACGAACGATTCAGCAATTGCAGGCTGGCGCCATGCAACAGGGAGAATCCGTTGGTAGTGTAGGCGATATTATGGGCGGCGGTAGTTCTGTCCTCCCTGAATCAGCCTTGCGGGAGTTAAAACGTTTCTATGGCTTTGATAAGCCCATCTATCAACGTTATATGATTTGGCTGGGTATCTGGCCACGGGAAACAAAACATCGTGAAGTCGAATTCAAGGATGGCGCAATCGAACTTCAAAAGAATGTTGGCCGGGGTAATTATATGACCCTGAAGCTGGAGGGTGAAAAGGTCGGCGTTTACAATAGCGATGGGACGATTAGCGAAATATGGAAAGCTGCCATTGATAAGGATGCATCAAAAGACGGCAAGCTTCTAGCCACTATCTTTCAATCTGAATTTTCGGGAATACTCACAGGGAATCTGGGAACTTCTTACACTTACGACCAGCCAGTAACGGATGTCATGGCTCCCCGGTTTAAAATATCCATGTTCTTTGGTCTAACAGGGATGTTTCTCTCCTATCTCGTTTGCATTCCCCTGGGTATTCGTAAAGCTTTGAATCATGGATCAGCCTTTGATTTTCTATCCAGTGTGGTCATTTTTGTTGCCTACTCAATCCCTGGTTTTGCCCTGGGAGGTGTGCTCCTCGTGCTTTTTGGAGGGGGCTCTTTTTGGGATGTCTTCCCTCTCGGCGGTTTTCGATCACCTACAGAGGTCTGGGAAACACTTTCGGTATGGGGACAAATCAAGGATCAACTCTGGCATGCGGTTTTACCGATTATAGCCTGGTCTATCGGAAGTTTTGCAGGGCTAACAGTTCTTATGAAAAATAGCTTATTAGAAAATATCTCTCAGGACTATATCCGAACTGCTTTCGCCAAAGGCTTACAGGAAAAAAGAGTTATATGGGTACATGCCATTCGCAACTCGGTCATTCCCATTGCCTCTGGTATTGGTGGTGTCATTGGCGTGGTAATCGCTGGTTCCTATCTGATTGAGAAAGTATTCAATATTGATGGCTTTGGAAAGATGGGTTTCCAGGCCATTCTGGATCGTGATTATCCTATTACATTAGGTTTCCTGGTCATTGTGGTTGTTATCCGCCTGATTGCCAACATCCTGTCGGATATCGCACTGGCCACCGTTGACCCAAGAATCAGGTTTAGGTAGAATGGAAAGCAAGAACATGTCCGAACAGCAAGAAATATCCCTTTCCATTCTTAAGAAACGCTGGCTGAAGTTTAAAACGCTGAGGCGTGGCTATTACTCATTTATCATCATCTTAACGCTCTATATTCTGTCCTGGTTTTTGCCTATTCTCATCAACAACCGAGCACTGGTCGTCAGTTATGAGGGTGATTTGTATTTTCCAGTGTTCTCTGGTTATCATGCTGGATCTGTATTTCATCAAGATGTTCCTGGCGAAGCTGTCTATCGAGAGCTCAAGGCCGAGTGGAAGCAGGCTGATAGTGAGAACTGGCTAATCATGCCACCCTATCCCTACAGTCCATATGAAGACATAACTGTACAGGGCAACAAGATGTTTGAAGAACCCAGCAGTACACACTGGCTAGGTACGGACAACACCGGGAGGGATGTCTTCTCGCGTCTGTGTTATGCATTTAATATCTCCATCTCCTTCGCCTTGATCCTCTCCACCCTCAATTACTTCATTGGTATCCTCATTGGTGGAAGTATGGGGTATTTTGGAGGAAAATTTGATCTCATTTTCCAGCGGTTGATCGAAATCTGGTCCAGCCTGCCCATGTTATTTGTGATCATCATTATCAGTTCCATTATTCGCCCAACCTTCTTTTTGCTGATCTTTATTTACACCATTGTGAACTGGATCGGTATGACCTACCTGATGAGGGCAGAATTCTATCGTGAAAAATCAAAGGATTATGTGGCTGCCGCACTTTCAATGGGTCAAACCAATTTCAAGGTCATGTTCAAACATATTTTACCCAATTCACTGGTTCCAGTAATAACCTACTTCCCGTTTTCAGTGGTCGGTGGGATCACAGCCCTGGTTAGTCTGGACTATTTAGGCTTTGGCATGCCACCACCAACCCCCAGTTGGGGACAGATGCTAGATGTGGGTCTCTCTAATATCCCTAAATGGTGGATGGTTTTTGCCCCGGTCTCAGCACAATTCGTAACGCTTATCATGGTTGTCTTTATCGGGGAGGCTGTTCGTGAAGCCTTTGACCCCAAAGTATATTCGAGGTTGCGATGAGTCGGGTAAAACTTGTTGAGGTTAAGGGTTTAAAAACCCGCTTTAATGTTGGTGGGGAGTGGGCCACGGCAGTAGATGGTGTCAGTTTTGATATCTATGAAGGCGAGACTCTAGGTATCGTAGGTGAGTCCGGGTCAGGTAAATCGGTCTCAGTTCTGTCTTTGATTCAATTGATTCCGAACCCACCAGGTGAAGTCTTTGACGGTGAAATTATTTTCAAGGGTGAAAAAATATTTGATGCCGATGATCTGGCTGCTGTCCGAAAAGTTTCACAGTTTAAATATTTCCAATTTATTCCCGAGGCAAAACGTAATCAGGGTGCAGGTCTATTCTTTGTGCTCTGGGTTTTGCTGTATTCTCAGCTTCCCATAACAGGTTTGCTCTGGGGAATTTTAGCTTTGATCGTCGGTCTGTCGGTCATGGTTCATCTCTTTTACAATTCACCACTTTCAAAAGCGATGGCTGAATTCAGAGAAAAGATATACAGTCGTATGTGGGATATCCGTGGCTCAGAAATCGCAATGATTTTCCAGGAACCCATGACATCGCTCAATCCCGTTTTTACTATCGGGATGCAGGTCATGGAATCCATTCGACCGACACCGATTATAGATTCGATCAAGGCCTGGTTTATCAGTCGCTCAAAAAGCCTTAAGGGATACTCCCGAAAGAGTCGTGCCCAGACATCAGTAGCTTTTGGCGTCATCGTGCTTGTTTTCTCCCAGCTCGCCTCGGGATGGAGTTTTGCACCCGGTGCCATGGTTACAGCCATGGTGATTGGAAGTCTGGTACCTACGATTGTGGCATATTTGATTATTGGAATGAATCAAATAATCAGTGATGACTTCAAAGCATACCATCAAAAACTATTTGATGATGCAGTAAAATTGCTGAATACTGTGGGTATTCCAGATGCAGAACGACGGATGGGGGATTATCCTCATCAATTTTCAGGGGGAATGCGCCAACGGGTGATGATTGCCATGGCCCTGGCTAAGAATCCATCTCTGCTCATTGCCGATGAGCCAACCACAGCACTGGATGTAACCATTCAAGCTCAGATTCTGGACCTGATGTTGGACCTTAAAAAGTATAACACTGAAGCCGCTGTGGTTTTGATTACCCATGATCTTGCTGTTGTGGCCGAGACCTGTGAGCGGGTTATTGTGATGTACGGTGGAGTCATTCAGGAGAATGCTGAAGTGAATGATCTATTTAGTAGACCCTTGCATCCCTATACACGTGGATTGCTGAATTCAATTCCCAGGCCTGAAAAACACTCTAAACGAGAACGGCTGGAGACGATCCCGGGCATGGTCCCCAATATTCTGGATTTACCAGTAGGGTGTAAATTTTGTACGCGATGTACGGTCAAGTTAGATAAATGTGATACAGTAGAACCGCCACTTCAGGAGATTACTCCAGGTCATTTTGTACGCTGTTTTGTGACCCAGGAAGAGCAGGTGTCAGCATGAGCAATAACACACTGGTGGATGTAAAAAACCTGTCGGTACACTTTCCTGTGTATGGTGGTGTCTTTTCAAAAAGAATTGCCACTGTGAAGGCCGTGGATGGTATCAATTTTTCAATCGACCGGAAGCAAATTGTTGGTATGGTTGGAGAATCCGGCTGTGGCAAGACCACCGTTGGAAGAGCCATGATCAACATCCTGCGTCATGTCGCCCCAGGTGTTGAAATCGGCGGCAGTATTGAATATCATTTCGGCGATGAAGTGGTCGATTTTGCCAAATTAAGCTCCAGTGAAGTGAGGAAATATCGATCCAGAGTTCAAATGATTTTTCAAGATCCCTATGCCTCACTTAATCCACGAATGACAGTTGCACAAATTATCAGTGAGCCCCTGCAGCTTCATACCGACATGAACAATAAAGAACAAACAGAACGCGTGGGCTGGTTATTGAATAAGGTTGGTTTGCAGCCTGAACAAGCTAAACGATATCCCCATGAATTTTCAGGTGGTCAGAGACAGCGTGTTGGAATTGCCCGTGCGCTGGCCACAAATCCTGATCTCATTATCTGTGACGAACCGGTTTCAGCCCTTGATGTTTCCATTCAAGCCCAGGTGATCAATTTGATGCTGGATCTTCAGGAGGAATTTGATGTTTCCTACCTGTTTATTGCCCACGATCTTTCCGTAGTCGAACATATTTCAGATAAAATTGCAGTGATGTATCTGGGAGATATGGCAGAATATGGCAATGCCCAGGATGTGTACCATCATCCAAGGCACCCCTATAGTAAAGCATTGTTGTCTGCAGTTCCCTTGCCTGATCCAAGTCGCAAAAACAGAAAAAGGATCGTGTTGCAGGGAGATGTCCCAACACCCCTAAATAAACCAAGCGGCTGTGCATTCAGAACACGCTGTCCTATCGCTCAACCCTCGTGTGCAGAATCAAAACCGGAGTTTAAGGAACAAGCCAAAGATCATTTTGTCGCTTGCCCCCTGGTAGAGGACAATTAAATCTCAGGTATGGAAATGGTGTCTGAGCCACTAAAACTGGCAATAGTAACTGGAACCAGTTCTGGCATCGGAGCGGGCCTGACTCAGGCTTTGTTGGATGAAAATTGGGTGGTTGTGGGGCTAGCCCGTCGAAATGTGGATCTTCAATCTCCTCACTATACGCATATCAGGGCTGATTTGTCAGACATACCATTCATTGCAGAACAAGTATTTCCAGACCTTATTCAAAAGCTACATCAGTCCACCTGGGAGCGTATTGCTCTGGTTAATAATGCTGCTGCTATTGGTTCTTTAAAGGGGCTGGGTGAGATCTCCCCACAGGAACTAACGACTGTATATAATGTGAATGTAATTGCAGCCGGGATTTTCATGGGACTGGTCAGCAAGCATGTTCCAGATAACACGTGGCTCAGGATTCTGAATGTTTCCACAGGCGCTGTTCATCGAGGGATTCCTGGCTTGGCAGATTACGCTGGCAGTAAAGCAGCCTTGCGTCTCACAGGCATGACCCTGGCAAGTGAATTTGAGCAGTTCAGGCGGTCTAAGGCAGCCATCCTAAGTTATGAACCCGGCATTGTGGATACTGAAATGCAGGTCACGGCGAGAACCTCTACCGAAGGATTTCCTTCTCAGAAGATATTTCAAGGCTTTCATTCCAGCGGGTCTTTGCAGCCGGTCAGTGCGGTGATCATAGAGATGCTAAAGTTCCTGGGTGATGTTGATAGTCCCTCGTTTACCGAATCACGTTTTGTAGCGTCCTAATCTTCTTCTAGCTCTTTCGAGCCTTTCGCAGACTTTTAACCGCTTTCACTTTTTCAATAAATGTTTTCATGGGCAGTGATGCGATGGTCTTTGCTATTAATTCAAGTGGCAGATCATCCAGTTTTTTAAAACGCACACATGATTTGCCCAGATCCATTCGTTTTCCTGTTTCTTTATAGGCCTTATGAAAGCTCTTGGCTTTGTCCTCAAACATATAAATGCCTGATAAATATACGGCCATATGATTTTTTTGGGAGGCCAGAGCGGCATAAAGGAGTGGCTCCTTGTTGTAAGTGTCCGGGTAAACACCCAGAGGAACCTCATAGGTGATCATTCCCCAATTCATGGATTCCACATAACCCTCTGGCAGGTTGGCAAGGATGACCTCTCTAACTTGAGTAATTTGTGATACCCTGTCTTCAGGCAATTCACTTAAATATGCTTCTATGGTTGTGGCTTTGGATTGCATTTTCAATACCTTTTCTATTCAGGAGACTAGCCAGGGATAGAGTCTCTGACAAAACGAACTGTTAATCTTGCTTCCAATATTTGGAATCACGCCTAAATTTGCGCCCAATACGGTTGAAGAAAACCAAAATTTATTATTCTAGTAGAATTGTAAATATCATACGAAAGGTTGCCCCGGAAGTTTTCAATGAAGAAAAGAATTTATCTCATCGCACTTGTTTTAGTCTGGCTTTTCCTGTCTGGTCGCCTTTTCTATATGACTTACTTTCACGGGGGATCTGGATCTTACCTATCACTGGCCTCGGGTATGCGCGAACTGCCCAGCGAATCGGAGTGGATGAATATATTTCTCGATGGCAAAAAAATGGGACATACGGTATACTCCATTGAAAATCAGGGTGCCAATGGCTATACCATCAAAAGTTCAAGCAACTTGAATGTGGTTTTTGGTGGCCTGGAGTCAGAAATTCACCTCGAAAATTCTGCTATAATGGATACATCCTTCAGACTTCAAGCCTTCAGTTTCTGGATGGTATCCGATCAATATACAACCCACGTCCAGGGGCAAAAATACGGCACAACAATGGCGTTGGAATTCATTCAGGGCAAGGATACCACCCGAACTGAATTAACGGTACCCCAGGATTTGTACACATATACTGCCATTCAACCCATGATTGCAAGCAAGGGAATTCTAGAGGGGCAAACTGTCAGAGTACCAGCCTATGACGCCATGTCCAATGAGATGGCAGACGTGACCATTACCCACGAAGGCAAGGAATTCGTAACTGTTGCTGGTGAGAAACACTTTTTGAACAAGCTCCGTATTGAGTTTAAAAGTATACCTTCCATTATGTGGCTGGACGATAATGGAATTACCTACAAGGAAGAAACCATCATGGGGATGATGATGGAGAGAACCACACCAGAATTAGCCTTGGCTAAGTCTGAGGCAGGTCAAGTTGATTTATTAAATGGTTTTGCTGTGATCCCCAGCTACCCCATCTCCAACACGAAGAAGCTAAAAGAGCTAAAAATTGGTCTGTCTGGTGTCACACCCGATGTCCTGGTCGGACTATCATCTGAGCGACAGAAAATTGTGAGTGAAGATCCATTCGTCGTCGCCTTAAGTCAAGCAGCCACGCCTTTGAATCCTGACGAACAAGGCCTCCACCTGAAAGCGTCAGATATGGTCCAGAGTGATCACGAGGTAATTCGTGAAAAGGCTATTCAGATTTTAGGAGGTGAGAAAAAAGCCATCGCCATTAGTCATACTCTGACCAAGTGGGTATATAACTATCTGGAGAAAAAGCCAGTAGCCAGTATTTCGGGTGCCGTGGATATTCTCAATACTGGGGTAGGAGATTGTACAGAACATACCACGCTTTATACTGCTCTAAGTCGAGCTGCAGGTGTTCCCACCAAGATTCATATAGGGTTGGTCTATCTCCAGGGGCGCTTCCTGTTCCATGCTTGGCCCGTAGTTGCCATAGATGGTGAGTGGGTAGATGTAGACCCCAGTCTGAATCAATTCCCTGCTGATGCCACGCATATCGCTCTGGTTGAAGGTGATTTTGAGAATCTGACCAATCTTATTCCTGTTCTGGGTAATGTTGAAATAGAGATTCTTGAACAAGTTTATTAAGTCTCAATTAGTAGAACTGTCAATATCTTTGAATTTTATCCTCAAGACCCCTGCCCCATGTTTTTAATAGATGGACCCTACGTTTCTGACTACCTAAAACAGACGCTTCAAAACCTCAAAATCCCAATTATTCAAACCGCATATGCACAACAGGCATTGGCGGGATATGAGGTAAAATTCGTGACTGAGCGTCAGGCAGTTCAGGCCTTTGATGTGCAGAGCGAGTTTTACACAAACTCTGAAAATGCACTGGAATGGATTCTAAGCCAGTTCCCATCAAGCGCGCTTGCAGTTACCATTGGACAGGTGAAGGATAAGGTGCGCTTCAGGGATGTTTTATCTGAGCTTCATCCTGCATACTACTACAGGGCCTGCCCGTATTCTGAGTTAGAGAAATTTGATCCAGACTCAATTCCATTTCCCATCATCCTGAAACCTTCAATTGGCTTTTTTAGTTTGGGTGTTCAAAGGATAGAGGATAAAAAACAGTGGAAGAGCACGCTATCCAAACTTGACGAACTTATTGGCAGCTATGAGGATATTTACCCCACAGGGGTTCTAGACAACAACACCTTTATTGTGGAAGCAGTAATTCCCGGCGATGAATTTGCAGTAGACTGTTATTATGATGATCAGGGGCAGGTTGTCATTTTGAATATGATGAAACATCTATTTGCCTCTGGGGACGATGTGAATGATCGAGTATATGTCACCTCTGCAGCTATTGTAGAGCAGTATTTGACCCCCATCCAGAGATATTTGAACCAGCTTGGATCACTTTTTAACCTGAAGCATTTCCAGGCCCATATTGAAATTAGAATTAATCATGATGAAATAGCAGCCATCGAGATAAATCCACTGCGTTTTGGTGGGTGGTGCTCTACTGCAGATCTTGCTCAATATGCCTGGGGCATGAACATCTACGAGGCCTTGGTCACCAAATCCAAGCCAGACTGGACCGAGCTGGTTCTGCGTGCTCCATCACGGGTGTATGCTCTCATTGTGTTAAACAATAGCACCGGTGTACCCGGCACTGAAATTGTCAATTTTGATTATGATAGGCTGCTGGAAAATATTCAGAATCCACTGGAACTGCGCAAAACGGACTTTACCAGATTCCCCCTATTTGGTTTTCTCATGTGCCAGGTTCCGGCAAACAATTTATTTGAATTAGAGCGGCTGCTTCATTCAGACCTGAGCGAGTTTATCACCACTTACTCCGGGTAGTAATTCTTTATTCTATTTTTCTGAGCTTCAATAGCTTCACTCAAGTCATCCTCTGAGAACGCTTGTTTTTGCTGTAGAATCCAGAGGATTCTCTCCTCAGCGATCCTGGCTCGAGGATGAACGATTTGAAGCTCCAGGCTTAACTGGTAGAGGTGTAGCGCTGAATCAATCTGACCCATGAGGTGTGCAGAGGGTTCAATATTTTCCCCATGAATTTGGTTGAAAAGGACTTCGGCTTCCTTAAATGCCTCAAACCAATTCTCAAGGGAATACCATTCATATCCAGCTGCAGTAAAAAAACTAAAGGGAGCTGGATGCATGGCGTTGCCTTGAATATTCCGGGCGAAAACTTGGAAGGAAACACTGTTTTCGGTCGAGGAATCTGGTGTTGCAGTGAGAATGCCTGAATTCGAATCCCAGTGGGATTGAAGTTGTACCCCATCCTGAAAAATCATGAAGCTGTTTTCTTCAAAGAATGTATTGCCAAAACCATCGTCAAGTTCGAATTCAATGGGCCGACTCAGGTCAATATACTTCAGTGAATCAGCCAGTAGACAGGTGGCGAAGGGGGTTCCACGATTAAAATATTCCAGAATAGCCTGATAGTAGATGTCTGCTTCCAGCTTATTATAATCCTTTGATTTAAGCCGTCCCTCACCGGCGGGATTAGTAAAAAACCCAGCCTCTCCAATAACCCCTGGCATATCACCAATAGTGTTTCTCAAAACCGATGTACCAGAGCTATAAATAAGATGATCACTGTAGACGGCGCCATCTTGCTGCTGCCTGAAGATCAATCCGGCACGCAAGCTGTCAATGAGAATTTTTGCAAAATCGACTGAAGCGGGATTCAGTATTGCTGAGCCATAAAAATAGACGATGGGTAGGTCAATAGAGGGGTCATTTTGTGACCCATTGTGGTGGATGGAAACAAATAGATCACTCCCATGTTGCTTGGCCAGGGCGGCTCTTCCACCCAGGCTCACATCTCGATCTTTGGTGCGGGTCATAAGCACATTGGCACCAGCCAGGGTCAACTTACGGGAGAGTATCTTGGCAACTCTCAGATTAATCCACTCTTCACGTTCTCCTGTAGGTCCAATTCGGAAAGAATCATAGGCCTCTGTTGCTCCATGTCCAGGATCAATAGTAATGTTGACCCCCTTTAAGGGTTGGTCTTCAGTAAGCATGGATTGAGTTCCCACGCAAGCTGATAGCACCAGGCCGACGAAAATAATAATTGCAATTTTTTGGTACATATTGACCTCGTTATTCAAGGATGACAGGAGTGTTTGTCGCTAGCCTATAATATGATCATGAAAGGGGAAGCCTATAAAAGAAAATCCCCGCTGAAAAATTAACGGGGATAGATAAAAAAGAAGCAGAGATAGTCGTTTAGATTAAAGCGAGAGCCTGTTCCAGATCAGCCTGTAAATCCTCGACATCTTCAGTTCCAATGGCGAAACGAATCAAGCCATCTGTGATTCCAGCAGCAACCCGTTCTTCTTCAGGGATATTTGCATGGGTCATGGAAGCCGGGTGCTGGATGAGTGATTCATAACCACCGAGCGAAACAGCCAACTGAGGGATGGTTACATTATTTAAAACGGTTTTTCCAGCTTCAACACCACCCCTGACCTCAAAACTGATCATAGATCCGAAACCCTTCATCTGTCGCTTGGCAAGATCATGCTGGGGATGGGACTTTAATCCAGGATAACGTACCCATTCAATCTTGGGATGAGCTTCCAGAAATTCAGCCAGTTTTTGGGCGTTCTCTTCACCTCTCTGAACGCGCAATGAGAGGGTTCTCATGCCCCGCAACACCAACCAGCTCTGATGGGGATCCATGGTTCCACCTGTAGCATTGACTATTGATTTAATACGATCAAAATTTTCCTGGGTTTTTGTAATAATCACGCCACCCACAACATCAGTATGTCCGTTTATATATTTGGTGATGCTATGTAGAACCACATCAGCCCCAAGATCCAGTGGGTTTTGAAGAATGGGACTCATAAAAGTATTGTCAACAACCAACAGGGCGCCGTGCTCATGAGCAATTTCCGCACAGGCTTCAATATCTGCAAGCTTGATGGTTGGATTGGCTGGTGTTTCAATATACAGCAACTTTGTGTTTGGCTTCATGGAGTGTCTAACAAGATCCAGGTCAGCCGTATCAACAAAAGAGCTCTCTACGCCAAAACGACTAAATTCATTTTCAATAACCATTCTTGAAGAGCCATAAACAGCGTCAGTTCCTACCATATGGGCACCTGCCCCCAGATAGGCCATGTATACACCACAAACTGCCGCCATACCTGATGCTGTTGCGATCCCACCAACCCCGTGTTCAAGTAAGGCCACAGCCTCCTCAAATGAATTGGTGGTTGGATTACCAATACGAGTATAGATATATCCTTTTTCTTCGCCACCAAACAGGCGAGCACCATGATCTGCATCCTGGAATTTGAAAGTTGAAGTCTGATAGATTGGTATGCCAACACTGCCGTGAACTGTGTCAGGATTTTCACCGGCATGGGTTACCCGTGTATTTATGCCTTTGTTCTTTAGGTTAAGACTCATGCGAACACTCCTTCGTTTAATGTTAGAAGGTCGGATAACACGGCATAACCGGTTTCTACACCACCCGCTCCAGGCCCCGTAATAGTTACATCTCCAAGAAGATCAGTAGAAAAAGTGATGGCATTTAGGGTACCATTGACTTGAGCAAGAGGATCTGAAAGCGCAAGTTTCTCTGGTCGTATTTGAGCGATGATTTTGTCATCTCTCACTGAAAGAGAGGCTATGAGCTTCCAACGCTTGTCTTCTCGACGTGCTTCTTCTATATGTACTTGTGTTATAGCGGAAATACCCTCCCGCTTGATATCTCCAAGTTCAATGGTGAGATCAAAAAGTTCACTGGCTAAAATTGCCAGCTTTGCCTGAGCATCATATCCATCTATATCGGCAGAAGGATCAGCTTCTAGATATCCTAGCGTTTCGGCTTGTTGAAGTGCGTCATCATAACTTGAGCCGCTCTCCATCTCACTTAGAATAAAGTTTGTGGTTCCGTTCAAAACCCCCCTCAAACCGCTAATCTGGTTACCCTTGAGGGCACTGTGAAAAAAGCTCAGGGTTGGTGTCCCGCTGAGGACTGTCGCTTCATTTAGAAAAGCACACCCTCGTTTTCTAGCCAGGCCCTTCATTTCAGAATAAGCCAGTGCCGCCGGACCCTTGTTTCCAGAGATAATGTGTTTCCCTGTTTTAAAGGCGGTTCGACAGTGGGTGAGGGCAGGTTCTGCATCTACCAGGTTGGTGTGGGAGAGCTCAACAACGACGGTTGCATTGGACTCTCTTATCATCTCTTCAGCATCCCAGTCTTTGACATTCTCCACAAAAGGAGTGTCGTTTTGGCTGAGATAATTGAGAGAGGAGAGAGATAAACCGGCAGGGTGAAACATGGTTCCACGGCTACGGGTGCTCACAGCGACAATTTCAAACTCAAAATGATGATCACGCTTCAGGGTGTCTCGTTTCTCAATCAGAATCTTGCACAGCCCCTGAGCCACAGTCCCAAAACCCACCAGGGCGATAAGGTGCTTCCGGGCAGAGCCTTTATTCGTGAGCATGCTATACAGACCGGGAGTCTTTAAGGTTAGTGGGCATTTTGGTCTCATGCTTCAGAGTGGAAAGGACCACCATGGTTTTCAAATGCTGAACTTCAGGTAGGGCCGTCAACTTATGGAGGACAAAAGTTTCATAGTCAGGGATATCTTGACTGGCCACCTTAAGCAGAAAATCAGCGCCGCCAGTAATGTGATGACATTCCATGACTTCATCTAGAGCAGTAATAGCTTTCATAAATCTTTCAACCCCTTCGCGCCCGTGACGCACCAGAGTGACTTCAACATATGTGAAGCAATTCAATCCAAGCTTGGCCGGGTTGGTCAGAGCAACATAGTTTTGTATGATTCCATTACGCTCTAATTTTTTCACACGTTCCAGGGTTGGCGGAGGGGACATGTTAATCTGTCGAGCTAGCTCTGCATTTGAGATGCGACCATTTTCCTGCAAAATGTCTAAAATTTGCCTGTCAATTTTATCTAAACCCATAATCACCTAATAATAGTTATGTTATTTATTCAATTATATGGTAAAGATAATGTATTCTCTTTTACTTACAATTGTTATGATCTGTTGATGTGCGATATTTACCTGTACCAGTGAAAGTAAGAAATGATCAAAAAATAGGAGAGCTTGGTCTTTATTCTGTCAAAATAGTGGCTAAATTGCTGTTCGAGAAAAGCAGGGCTAACAGGAATATTATTTATTATTGAAGGGGTTAGAATATAAAAAATGAAGAAAAAAGTTCTCTTTTTATGCACAGGAAATTCATGTCGCTCCCAAATAGGTGAAGGGTTGATGCGCCATTTGGCCGCTGATAAATACGAGGTTTATTCAGCTGGCGTAGAGCCAAGTCGTATTCATCCCATGTCAGTCCTGGTCATGAATGAAATCGGTATAGATATCAGCCAACAAAGCTCAGATGATGTAAATGATTATCTGAATACGGGGATAGACATCGTCATCTCAGTTTGTGATCATGCTGCACAGACCTGTCCCACATTTCCTGGGAATGTGCAACGGATTCACTGGGGCCTCAAGGACCCTTTTCATGGTTGGGATGTAGATGAGACCAAACTTCCTGATTACCGCAACACCAGAGATGACTTGAAACAAAGGATTCAGGATTTTTTGTCAAGCCAGGCTTAAAGCCTCGACGTGATTATATACTACACTGCAGTAGACTCTCCCCTTGGACAGCTCTATCTGGCTCAACATGCAAACGGCCTATGTTGTTTGAGTCTGGGTGGGGGTGCCCAGGATAAACTTTATTCCTATATTAGGAAAATCTTTCCTACTGCTGAACTCAAGGCTTCCAAGCCACCCCTTCAAGATGCAATTCAGCAACTCACGGAGTATTTCTCTGGAGGCCGTACCCATTTTGATGTAAGCCTGTTTTTAACAGGAACAGATTTTCAAAAGCAAGTTTGGAATGGTCTTCTGGAGATTCCCTATGGTAAAACCATTTCATATGGTGATCTGGCAGATCGCCTGGAAAATCCAGGAGGCATGAGAGCTGTTGGTGCAGCCAATGGGCAAAATCCAATTCCCATTATCATTCCCTGTCACAGGGTGATTGCAGCAGATGGTTCACTGGGTGGATACACTGGTGGACTGGAAATAAAGCGGAAGCTCCTTGATCTGGAGCAACAGAAATACACGCCAACCCTGTTCTAAATTAATTTTAGTGCCGGGAATCCATTCCCCCAATACCTATCACAGTAGATTCGATGCCAACTCGGCCAGGGCAGAACGCTCGCCTTTCTCCAGATTCATATGGGCATACAGGCGCTGTCCCTTGAAACGATCGATGAGATAGGAGAGTCCATTGGATTGACTATCCAGAAAGGGATGGTCAATCTGGAAAACATCTCCTGTGAAAACAACCTTGGTTCCTTCACCAGCTCGGGTAATGATGGTCTTGATTTCATGGGGGGTCAGGTTCTGAGCTTCATCAACGATAAAGAATATTTTCTGTAAACTGCGACCGCGGATGTAAGTCAGTGGAGCGATGACTATCTTTTCCTCTTCCACCAACTTATTGATTTTTTCAAACTCTGAATTGTCATTCAAATACTGATTCTGAATCACCTTCAGGTTATCCCAAAGAGGCTGTAAATAAGGATCAATCTTGGATTTAATATCACCAGGTAAATACCCGATATCCTTATTGCTTAAGGGAACGATGGGACGGGCGATATATATCTGTCGATACGACCTTTTTTTCTCCATTGCAGCGGCCAGGGCAAGCAAGGTTTTACCTGTTCCTGCCTTACCAGAAATGGAAACCAGAGGTATTTCATCGTTCATCAACACGTCAAGAGCAAACAATTGTTCCGCGTTGCGAGGAATGATGCCATGAGCGGGGCGCTTATCCAGACGCTGCATGAGGTCTTGATTGGGATTGTAAACTGCCAAGGCAGACTTTTGATCGTTTTTAAGAATGTAATGATGCCAGGGGGCTGGTGTCTCTTCAATCCCGGTCTGGTCAAAGGGCATCTCAAAGGGCGCTTTATATAGTGTATCGATTACTTCTGTGTCTACGTGCTCCTGGATTGATTTTCCGGTATAGAGCTCATCAACACTGGCCACCTTATCAGTAAAGTAATCCTGGGCTTCCATTCCCAGGGCTTTAGCCTTCATGCGCAGGTTCACATCCTTGCTTACCAGTACCACCCGTTGTTTTTGAGTTTTGGCGAGCTCATAGGCTGTGTACAAAATCCGATGATCAGTAATATCTTCGGCAAAAACACCAGCCAGTTCCTCGCTGGTTGAATTAATTTCCACTCTAAAAACGCCCTGCTTGGCGCCCAGCTTGACCCCTTTTTCAAACATTTTTTCAGTGGAAAGTTTATCAATAGCACGCACAAAGGCCCGGGCGTGATAGTTCAGAACATCATTGCCCTTCTTGAAATGGTCCAGCTCTTCCAATACAGCCATGGGTAATACGATATCGTTGTCTTCAAAATGGTAGATGCAGTCACTGTCATGGAGAATGACATTGGTATCCAGAACGAGCGTCTTTTTCATGAGTTCTCCTTTAGAAAATGAATGTAAATAATCTAATATTTGGAAATGAAGAATACTCCACGTTTTTTGTAAGTGAGCGTAGAAACAAAAATCATCATCCATATGAATTGTTGCCGTCCAATTGAAAAAAGAGACCTATTTAACATCACTGCGGTTATTTTAGGGCTCTAAAAGTGATTAAAACCCGGAGATTCCTACATGAGCAAGAAAGCATATATAAATCGTTCTGATGTGAAGCACTATCTCGCTACTGCTGACCCTACTGTTTTGAATTATATTGAACAATGTGAAGTACAGATTGACAAGTTGGCCGAAATCGGATTTCAACTCTCTGCAGAGCGCGACCTCCCAACGCTGCTCAATCTTATAATTGAAGAAGGCATGCGTATCACCAATTCAGATGGTGGCACCCTCTATTTACGAACTGAAGATGATCGTCTGGCCTTTGAAATCATGAAGACCAAAACACTGGGGACGGACTGGGGCGGTGTCAGTGGAACTGCCATCCCTGAGTTCATATACCCGGTGAAGCTTTACATGCAAGATGGCGAGCCTAATGATCATATGATTTCTGCCCACGTGGGCTTATCGGGAGAGACTCTGAATATTCCGGATGCTTATGAGAATGATGTTTTTGATTTTTCTGGCACCAAGGCTTTTGACTCCAAAAGCAATTATCTATCGAAGTCTTTTCTCTGTATTGCCATGAAAAATCATGAGAGCGATATTATTGGTGTCCTACAACTCATCAATGCGACGGATCCAATTACGGGTGATATAATTCCCTTTTCAGAAGACATGCAAAAGCTAATTGAATCTCTAGCTGGCCAGGCAGCGGTCGCCATCACGACGGTGCGGCTCATTGAGGGCCTGGAAACCTTATTGGAATCCTTTATTCAATTGATTGCTGACGCCATTGATGAAAAATCACCCTACACCGGTGGACACTGTTCCCGTGTCCCTGCTCTGACCATCATGCTGGCTGAAAAAGTCAATCAGACCAGAGAGGGTCCCTTTGCAGATATCCAATTCTCACAGGAGGATATGGATGAGTTAAGGATTGCTGCTTGGTTGCATGATGTTGGAAAAATCACAACCCCGGAATATGTAGTTGATAAGGCAACCAAGCTGGAAACCATCTATGATCGTGTCAATGAAATGAATACTCGCTTTGAAGTAATAAAAAGGGATGTTGAAATCAGCCATTTAAATGCCTTGATTCAAAACCCTGAAAAGCAAGCAGAGTTAGAGGCAGAAAAAATTGCTGAGATTGCCCAGATAGAAGATGATCGGTTATTCCTTAATGAATGCAATACCGGTGGTGAGTTCATGGCCGATGATAAAAAAGAAAGAGTCATCAATATCTCCAAGCGACAGATTGTTCTTAATGATGAAGTGCAGAACATTCTAACTGATGACTGGGTGGCAAATTTAAATATTTCCCGTGGTACCTTGAATAATGATGAGAGAGAAAAAATTAATGATCATATTGTGGTTACCATTAAAATGTTGGAAAGACTGCCCTTTCCCAAGCATCTCAAGCGAGTTCCCGAGTTTGCCGGGGGTCATCATGAGACCATGATTGGAACAGGATATCCCAAGGGTTTATCTAAGGCTGATATGTCTGTTCAGGCGCGAATTATGGGTATCGCTGATATTTTCGAAGCCCTCACAGCCAGTGATCGTCCTTATAAAAAAGGAAAAACGCTTTCGGAAGCTATGCGCATTATGGGTTTTTTCAAAGCCGACCATCATATTGATGCCGATTTGTTTGATGTCTTCCTCTCAGAGGGTGTCTTTCAGGAGTATGCAGATCAATTCCTTGATGCTAAATACATCGATGAAGTAAATGTTCAACAGTATTTGGATATTCAACCCAAACCACTGAGCAACTAAAGTGACAATAAGGGAGTCTGATCATGGAAATTAAACCTGATCTTGGCAAGCTGATGCGGCGGGAGATATATACGCTGATTACCATCACGATGAGCATCATCATTATTTTTCTAAGCATACAGGCTTTGGTTGTAAATTTTGATCCAGAGGTAACAAATGCTGAGTTTGTGAAATATGTTTGGTCCTGGGTGGCGGGGTTTCTCATTGCGATCTGGATTTTTACTCCCTGGCTGCAATATTTGTGGATTACGAATTTACGCTATTCCATTGAGGATGAGCGCCTGTCGATCCATAAAGGAATACTAAACAAACAGGATGTGAGTATTCCATATTCTGCAGTAACAGACTTTACGCTGAGCCGCTCTCTCTATGAACGCTGGCTGGATATTGGAACTATCCTGGTTCAGACTGCAGGCCAGGGGGCACAGGCAGGAGGACATGAGGGTAAACTTGTTGGCTTGGTAGATTTTGATTCTCTGCATGCCGTCCTGAGAGAAAAAATTAAAATCTATCGTGGACAGGGTGCTCAAGAGCTAAAATCTGTAAGTCAAAGCGAACTAGCTGGCGCTGATGTCTTGAAATCCATCCTTGAGGAAATACAAAAGATTAATCAAAAACTGAAATAATTATCGTTTCCTCAGAAAAACTCTGAGGAAAAATATCAATACACCGATATGAACTACCATCCCAAAAAATAGGTCGCTCCAGATCCAGGCTGATGACATCTGACTATGTACAAAAGCCTTGGCTATCCAAAAGGGTGGTAGAAAAGCAGAGAGCCAATGCCATCCCGAGGTCCAGAAAAACACAAGGGGAATGGCGAGATACATAATCCCCAGAACTTTACTAAAAGCCAACCCCTCAACTTTATTCTCTGAAAACGCTACCAGAAAAAGTGTGCCAATGGCAGCCTCAATAGCAACCATTATGGACACACCCATAGCATGCACAGGGTTGAATTGAATCAGAGAGCTGGCGAAAATGATGAAGAGAAAAAAGCCCGCGCTGAGGAGCATGGGCATGATCAATTTATAAGTCAAATAACCTCGTTTTCTCAGAGGGGTAATGCTGATGAAATCAATCACATCCTCATCTCGTTCATCCAGTATTATAAAACCATAAATCATGGCAAAGAGCATCCCAGGAATGAGACTTAGGAAAACCACAATGAAGGAGCGATAGGGGGTCAGGTCAAAACTAATTTTACTGAGAACAAGAGCTTCAATTGAAGGCAGGAAGAAAATTAGACACGTTATGGCTATTGGTCCAAAAAGGGCCATGACCAGGGTTGAGTCACGGACGATGAGCTTCAGGTCTCCACGAGCCAAAACGGATACAGGTGTTTTCATCTCAGACAGGATGCCTGACATATCTGTCAAATCGTTGATAAACCCAGGCACTGAGAATAGTGAACCAAATCAGGAGGTTGGCCACTGAATATAGTTTTTCAGAAAGAGCATAATCCCCACCCAGGGTATCCAGCAAGATGAGGGTCGCCCTGGTGGGGAAGATATAAAAGAGGGGTGTGTCAAACAGACCTAAATAAGCCAGTATCGGTAAACTAATCAACAGTCCAATCCCCAAAGATTTTACGAAGTAATCATTCACATGCCGAGCCCTGGCTGCGAAAACGAGACCGAAGAGCGTATAGATCAAGGCACTAAAAATTGCCCCAAAAATGAACCACAAGAGGTCCTGTCCACCTACTGAACCTCCAAGCATGATGAGAAAAGCAGACACTATGGAGAGCAATAGAAAGGAGAGAATTTTTGCCAGCAGATATTCATGAAGTCTCAATGGGGTTACGAAGAGACTCTGGGTCAGATTTTGTCCACGCTCCAGCAGGACAATGGCCCCAATAAAGAAAAATCCCAGGGCACAGATATCAGTAAACAGGATTATGATCAGGGCTGGATATACAAGGCTCTCAGGGAGCAATCTCAAGCTGAGGATATAAAGGATGGTTAGCACCAGATAAGCATAGTAAAACCCATGCCTGAACTGAAAGCGAATATCCTGGCCCAAAGCAGTCAGAAGCCTCACTGAAGTGACCTTCCTGTGGTCTTCACAAAAACGTCTTCCAGACTGGCTTCCCTGCTGTGAATTGTTTCCATGTAATGATTCTTCAAAATGTCCTGAAAAGTGTCGTTGGAACCGAGTTTGTCCATGGGAATCGATTTGGTCTTTAGTGAATCACCATCACGATATTCAACATCCACGAATCTTTCACCATGCTGCAGCTTGAGCTGTCTGGGTGAATCAATGAGGCTGACCTCGCCATCCACAATGAAGGCGACGCGATCACACAAAGTATCGGCTACATGCATGTCATGGGTTGTGATGCAAATGGTGTTACCCCGGGCTTTTTCAGCAAGAATCAAGGTCTCCATCTTTCGTAGATTAACAGGATCCAGGCCAGCTGTTGGTTCGTCCAGGAAGATAAGTTTCGGGTTGTTCAGCAGACTTCGACAAAAGTTCAATCGAACCTTCATTCCTTTGGAAAAATCACTGACGCGGGTATTCGCTGCATCTTTAAGACCAACAGCCTCAAGAAGCTCATTGGGATTCCGGGTTTCGCCGGCATAAAACTGGGCAAAGAAGTCAAGGTTTTCAAGGGCCGTGAATTTGGTATATAAATTTGGGGTCTCAAAGGCAACCCCGATGGATTCATAGAAATCAGACGTCAGCTTTTGAAGATCAAGACCATTGACGAAAACGGTTCCTCTGTAGTTATTCAGAATGCCAATAAGGATTTTTTGAGTTGTGCTTTTTCCAGCGCCACTGGGGCCAAGGAATCCAAAAACTTCACCGCTGTCGATATGGAAGTTTAACCCGTTGAGGGTGTCCTTAGAATTGGAACCATAGGCAAAGTGAAGCTTGGTAACTCGAATCATGAGGAGTGCCTCATTTTTGAAATCAATTGTCGTCTAAGAGTTCTATCCCACGTGGTTCAAGCTTGATCAGGCGTTTTTTATAGAGTGCCCCAAGTGAGCGCTTAAACACCTTTTTACTTAGTCCAAATTCACGATAAATGATATCAGGTGGCGTTTTGTCGTTAAAGGGAAGGAATCCCTGATGCTCTTTGAGTAAATCAAGAATCTTTTGACTGGCTGCATCCATGTGTTGCACGCCAGGCTCCTGAAGGGTGAGATCAATCTTGCCATCCTCGCGGATATTTTTGATGTAGCCTTCAAGTCGTTGGCCCTGTTGCAGGGGCTGGAAGACTTCGTCTTTGAACAGGAGTCCCCAATAGCCATTCTCAATGATGGCCTTAAATCCCAGATCTGTGAGATTGACAATAAAGAGATCAACCTTTTCCCCAGGAGTGAAACGTGGATTTTCGTCACTTAAAAACTTATCCAGCTTGGTGCTGGCGGCTATACGGTTGCTCGCATTATCGAGATAGGTATAGACCACATAATGTCGACCTTCGAGAAGGTTGTGGCTTTGTTCGCGGAAGGGCACCAGCAGGTCTTTGGGTAGCCCCCAATCCAGAAAAGCACCCATTTCATTATTGTCTATGACCTTCAAACTGGCAAATTCACCGACCATGGTTTTAGGCTTTATGGTTGATGCAATGATGGTGTCTGTGGAATCAAAGTAAACAAACACCTCCAGCATATCATCCACTTTGGTACCAGCTGGAACCTCACGTTTTGGGAGAAGAATATCACCCAGTTCTTCACCATCCAAATAGATCCCAAAGTCCACTTCCCGCATGACATGGAGCGTATTCATTCTTCCAACTTGAGACATAGAACCCCTTATAAGTTTGTGGCTGAAGTTAAGGATGGGGAAATGGGATGAAACTGGAAAGATGATGTGTCATCCTGAGGTGTCACACTAAACTCGTCGAAGTGTTCTCGAGGGATAGTCGAAGCCCAAGGTCGTTTTTTAATAAAGGTTGGACATTTCGACGAGCTCAATGTCCAGAAAATTAACGGGGGAATTTAACCGTGCTGTCCATGACCAGAGTTACTGGACCTTCATTCATGATATGGACTTGCATTTCTGCTCCGAACTCACCCTTTTCAACTTCAATTCCCTGGTGCCAGAGCTGGTCCATGAAATATTCATAAAGGGGGATGGCTTTTTCAGGAGGAGCAGCTTTGGTGAAGCCTGGTCTTCGACCCCGTTTATAATCAGCAAGCAGGGTAAACTGAGATATAACCAGAGCTTTCCCCTCCACATCCTTGATGGATAAATTCATCTTTTCGTTTTCATCTTCAAAGATTCTTAAACCGACTATCTTTTCTGCCAACCAGTCGGCATCCTGCTGACTATCATCCTCGGCAACACCTAACAAAATCACATACCCCTTGCCAATCTTGCCTCTGGATCGACTGGAGATTTTGACTTCACCGCTGCTCACTCTTTGGACGACGGCAATCATAGCTCAGCTATATTTGTAAATAGGCAGCCTTCGAGCCACCGCCTTTGGCGGGGTTCAATTTCCAGTCTATGCCTCACAGCTTCGACTTGGCAGGCAAGGTGACACCGATGGGGAGATATGTTATGCCAGCCAGACGTTTTCTTCACCAAAAGATTCACGGAGCGTTCGGATAAAACCCCGATTTGCAGAGACCCTGGCGCTTCTGGCCATCATTATTCTTTCGCGTTTATCACCTTCTCTAAGGTGGAAAATCAGAGTACAAGCGCCTGAATATCGCCTGGCAAGAATTTGAGTCTCATCCAGGATATTTCCCGCTAGAAGGGCAGGATCAAAAGCGATGTGAACTTCTCGTGCATATTCGTTTTGACCTTCTTCAAGAGGAATCACCTTGTTCACAAGGACTTTCAGGTCATCGTCACTTCTTTTTGAAATTCGACCCTCCATGTAGACCCTGGAATCATTGGCGATATATTCCTTATACTTGGTAAATGCATCTGAGAAGGCCAGCGCCTCGATGGATCCATCCAGACCATTCAATGTGAAAAAAGCCATCTGGTTATTGCGCTTATCATAATGAATTTTCATGCCTGAGATAATGCCGCCAATGCGTACATCCTGCTCATCTCGGCTGGCGCTCAGATCAATGAGATCAAGATTTGAAAAGGCATTGATTTCACTCTCAAAACCATGTAGGGGATGGCCGGTGAGATAGAACCCGATATACTCCCGCTCCCGATTGAGCATATCCATATTATTCCAGGCTGGGGCATCACTGAGTTCTGGATCACGAATCATGGCAGATTCACCACCACCACCAAAGAGATCGGTTTGGTTGGTGTTTTTAAGCGTTTGAACCCGCTGACCATGATAAACGGCATCTTCTACACTGAGGAATTTCTCCCAACGTGTCCCTGGAAGCGTGTCCATAGCGCCGCTACCTACCAGAGCCTCCACCACACCTTTGTTGGTGTTCTGTGAGTCAACCCTGGAACAGAAATCAAAGATAGATTCGAAGGGACCATTGTCCAGGCGTTCCTGCATGATGACTTCAGCAGCCTTGGAGCCCACCTTTTTGATGGCGTTCAGGCCGTAAATTATACTTTTTCCTTCACCGGGTGCAAAGTGAACCATACTGGCATTTACATCTGGGGCGATGGTATTGATACCCAGCTTGCGACATTCGGCCAGAAGCATCTGAATCTTGTCAGCGTTGTCCTTTTCAGAGCTCATGTTGGCAGCCAGAAATTCGACTGGATAGTGGGTCTTCAGATAAGCGGTCTGGTAGGCAATGACCGAATAAGCAGCAGAGTGACTTTTATTAAAACCATATTCTGCAAATTTCTCAATTAAATCCCATATCTTACTGGCCAGTTTTTCATTGATGTCATTTTTCTTGGCACCACTTATAAACTCTTCCTTCATCTCGTCCATGAGAGACTTGATCTTTTTACCCATGGCCCGACGCATTAAATCGGCTTTTGAGAGAGAGAAACCAGCGATCACTGACCCTAGTTGCATGACCTGTTCTTGGTAGACGATAATACCGTACGTTTCTTTGAGAATCTCTTCCATCAGGGGATGGAGAGAGGTGACCTTTTGCTCGCCATGTTTACGGGCGATAAAGTCATTAATATTACCCATGGGCCCTGGTCGATACAAGGCATTCATGGCAAACAGGTCTTCTAGAACTGTTGGTTTGAGCTTCTTCAGATACTCGCGCATACCCGTAGATTCGAACTGGAACAGGCCAATGGTGAGACCATCAGCAAACAATTTATAGACTGCAGGGTCATCCATGGGAATGGCGTTGATATCAATCTCCACCCCCTGAAACTGCTTAATAAGTTCGATGGCTTCCTGAATGACTGTGAGCGTTCTCAAGCCAAGGAAATCAAATTTGATTAAGCCCACATCCTCCAGCGCTTTCATGTCGTATTGGCTGGTTACGGAACCGTCTTTCGCCGACTTATAAAGTGGGATATAATCTGTGAGTTTCCCTGGGGCGATAACCAGACCAGCGGCATGTTTACCAGCATTGCGATTCATGCCCTCCAATACTTCGGAATAGTCAAAAAGTTGCTTGTGTACCTCATCCATTTCTGAAGCTTGTTTCAGCTCAGGGCTTTTCTTGAGAGCTTGAGGCAGTTTGATGCCCAATTCCTCAGGGACCAGCTTGGCGATTCGGTCCGTTTCTTTGATGGGGACTTCCAAGACACGTCCCACATCTCGAATAACAGCCCGAGCCTTAAGCTTATTGAAAGTAATGATCTGAGTAACTGAATCATGTCCAAAGCGGTCCCGCATGTAGTCGATGACCTCTTCTCGCCTGTCATAACAAAAATCGATATCAATATCGGGCATGCTCACACGATCAGGATTCAGAAAGCGCTCAAACAATAAATCATATTGAAGCGGATCGAGGTCAGTAATACCTAATGAATATGCTACCAGGCTTCCAGCTGCAGACCCACGACCTGGTCCTACAGGAATGCCTTGTTTTTTGGCATAATTCACAAAGTCGTGAGTAATAAGAAAGTATCCGGGGAAGCCCATTTTCTTGATGACATCAAGCTCATAATCCAGACGTTCTTTGTAGCGGGTATCGATGTTTTTGACACGATGCTCCATGCCTTCCCAGGTGATTGCATCGAGGTGGTCATTGAGAGAACGGCCTTCTGGAATGGGAAATTCCGGCATGTGGTTTACACCAGTTTCTAGCTGGAACTGGCACATTTCATCAATGCGCAATGTGTTCTCAATGGCTTCTGGAACATCTTTGAACAGTTCGACCATCTGCTCTGCACTTTTGATATAAATGTCTTTGGTGTCATACTTCATGCGATTGGTATCACTGACATATTTACCGCGACCGATACAAATCAAGGCATCATGGGCTTTGTGGTGATCTGCGCTGACATAATGGGAATCATTGGTTGCTACGAGGGGAATGCCAGTATCTTTGGAGACCTTCTGAACCACTTCACGTGCAATGGCCTCCAGCTCAAACTCACGACCTTCAAGGGTAAAGTGACGTTGCATCTCCAGAAAGAAATTACCCCGACCAAATATCTCGTCATATTCAATAGCCTGTTCCCTGGCACGGTCGTAATCCCCTCGGGCAGCATGATAGGTAACCTGTCCACTGAGACAGGCTGTCGTGGCGATCAGACCCTCAGAGTGTTGTCGTAGCATATCTTTATCAACTCGGGGGACAAAATAGAAGCCATCCTGATAGGCCATGGAAGTCAATTTCATGAGGTTTCGATAGCCCGTGTTATTTTTGGCCAGGAGAACCAGATGATAGGCGCGCTTTCCCTCAGTAGGCAATCGTTTTTCAGTGTGGAGGCCCGGTGCTACATATGCTTCCATCCCGATAATAGGTTTGATCCCAGCTTTCTTGGCATATTTGTAAAATTCTACAGCACCAAACATGTTGCCATGATCAGTGAGAGCAAAGCTTTTCATCTCCAGTTCGGAGACCTTGGAAATAATTTGATCTATGCGAGCAGCGCCGTCTAGCAGCGAATAATGGGAGTGATTGTGAAGGTGAACGAATTCAGCCACGGTGTATCCTTATTATGATTCCCTTAAGGGAAAAGCAGTTAAAAAGTCTGGCCGAAATATAGAGCAGCGAGACCCACAAAAATATCGAGTTTTAAAAACAATTGTGCCCTGGAGTAATTTTTTTTGTTCGGCTGCTTCCATAATATGAATGCGATAACCAGAAGCGGCAGATTGATACCCACAATGACTATCCAGAGATAGACATGATTATAAACACCGAGGAAAAATGGGAGGGTATCCAGACCCACAAAAATACCCATGAGCAGGAGCACCAACGCAAGCGTTTTGCTTTCTCCCCAGACCAGGGGAAGCGTTCGCGCTTTGTCCTGGGCATCACCCTCCATATCTTCCAGATCCTTTACGATTTCTCGGATCAGAGTGAAGCCAAAGGCCAGAGCCGCCATCACCAGGGTCGCCTGAATATTACCAAAAGCCGAGCCGACATAGATAAATGCCAGTCCAAGCATAAATGAAACTGTCAGATTGCCAATGAGGGGCTGCCGTTTAAAACAGGCCGAGTAAGCAACCAGCGTTGGAATTGAAATGAGTCCCGCAATAATGAAAGCCTCCATGGAAATAAACCATGAAAGCACTACCCCAACTGAAAAATTAAAGATAAGATAAAACCGTGCTTGAGCGACACTCATGACACCAGAAGGCAGGGGTCTAGCAGGTCGATTTATACGATCAATTTCCAGATCGTAGATGTCGTTGATGATATTACCACCAGCGTTAATGGTGATAACCGACAGAATCAACAGGAGGAGCACATCCAATTGCCCCAATTCACCTAGAAAAGCTGTTGTGAGAACAACAGCCAGAGTTGCTTGAAGCAGATTAAGGGGTCTGAGAATGGTTATCCAGGGCTGCATGCTCGAAACTAAACCAGAAGCCGTCGTGATGAAGTGAAAAGGCTTCGCCTGAGGGAAGAAACATAGAAGCTCCTTGCTATAACCAACACACAATTATAGTTTTTAGCACTATCAAGAAATCACCATCTTATTCAATGGTGAAATAGACAGGCAATTATGAAAACTTATTTTTTGGGATCTATTATGAGACGCCTCTCCGTGCTAACACTTGTTTGCCTGGGCCTATCCAGCGGACTTGCCTACACCACAGAGCGGGTGGTTCTGGTTATCATCGATGGTTTACGCTACAGCGAGGGTTTGGGTGATGTCAACCATGTCATGGTGCCACAGATGGCCTCCCTGGCTGAACAAGGCGCATTGGTAGGCAATTTTCAAAACGACGGCTATACCTACACAAGTAGGGCTATCCCGGCTATCTGGTGTGGAGCCTGGACTGAGATTAACACGTTTAGTGATCCTTATTGCAATGGTACCTCAAACAATACCACTGAATTGCCCACCGTTTTTGAATATTATCGCAAACAATTGTCCCGACCTGCAGAGGATTGCGTGTATACACTTAAAGAGCTCTGTTCCTGGAAGGCCAGCCTGGATCCAGATTATGGCATGGACTATTGGCCACAATATCATGAAGCTGGTGTCACAGATACAGATGTCTGGAATGAAACCCAACAGATCATTGCCAGCCAATCCCCTCGTTTTTTACTCATGTATCTGGCAGATGTTGATTCCAAGGGACATTCAGGTGTCTGGGATGATTACATCGATGCCATTTCAATAGCTGATGGTATAATCGGTGCGCTCTGGACAACCCTTCAAGCCGATACTGCTTACGCTGGCAAGACTACTATGCTCATCACCAATGACCACGGTAGACATGATTATAATTTTCAAGGGCACGGGGATGATTGTGCAGGTTGTCGGCATATACAACTCCTGGCCATTGGTCCTGATATACAGAGTGGTCTGGTGTCGGACACTCCCAGAACCATACCAGATATCGCACCAACCATAGGGGCGCTGCTGGGTTTTACCATTGAAGATGCAACGGGTACGGCCATGCTGGAATTGTTGAGTTCAACTGCAGGGACAGACAAAAATGATGGGCGAATAACACCCTCCTCCATTTCTCTGAAGCATTTGTATCCCTCACCATTTAACGCTGAGCTTAGTATTGAATACGAGTTGGTGGATTCCCCACAGGCAAGTATCAGCATCTTTAACCTTCAGGGAACGCAAGTCTGGACCCGTGATGTTTCTTCAGGTGGAGAAGGTTTACACACCTTGAAATGGAATGGTAAAGATCAAAATCAGATTGAATTGCCATCTGGAGTTTTTATTGTTCAGCTTTCAAATCAGCGTTTTTCACAATCACAAAAAGCAATATTGCTAAAATGACAGAGGTGTGAGATGAGTGATTTTAAGAAATTTACCCAGGCCAATCGAGAGGCCTGGAATGAGGCCATGCCCCATCATCAAAAAGCCAATGCTGGTAAGTGGGATAAGGCTTTCGAGACGCCTGGTTTCTCGGTGATTAACGAGCCTGAATTATCCTTGATTAACTCCTTGAATATTGAAGGGCAGAAAATCGCCCATGTCTGCTGCAACAATGGTGTAGAGCTTATGTCGCTCAAAAACTTGGGCGCAGGGGAATGTATAGGCTTTGACATTTCTGATGCTGCGATTCAAGAAGCCCAGGAGCGGGCAAGTAGATTTGGTATTGCCTGCGAATTTGTTCAGACAGACATCTATGATATCCCTGAGAAGTATCATGGTGAATTTGACATCGTGTATATCAGCATCGGCTGTCTGGGTTGGATGCCAGGCATACAACGCTTCTTTGGCAAGGTTACCTCACTTCTCAATGAATCAGGCGAGCTCTTTATTTATGAAGCGCATCCCTTTTCTGAGATGCTTCCCTCAGACGACCTGGATAATGTTGATCCCCTGAAAATTATTGAACCCTGTGCGGCGTCAGACCAATTCGGTTCATTTGATCTAAATAAATAAGAGAAACTTTGGGCGGCAAACAAACCGTAAAAGGAGCCAATAATCAGCCCAAACACAGAACTAGAGAGAC
>JABMOS010000029.1 GCA_013203185.1 Fidelibacterota bacterium
CTTTTAACTTTTAACTTTTAACTTTTAACTTTTAACTTTTAACTTTTAACTTTTAACTTTTAACTTTTAACTTTTAAATTCTAATCATCCCACATGAATACTGCGATGCATGATTTCCCGAGCTTTTTTTCCTCTCTCCTCGTCAGACAATTTTTCCAGATCTTCCAACATTTTTTCGTCATCCTCGGCTTCCAGAAACTGAATCACATGATCTATAATATAAGTCGGGATCAAACTCGTATAAAGCTCCGCTTCCTCCCTAAGATACTGAGCCGACTGAAAACAGCTGGGAGGTAATTCAGGAATATCTTCGCCTACCTCTTCATTCTGACGTATTCGTCGCTTATTGGCCAATTTGAGAGACACATCACCATGATCCAGCCCATATTGAATAGCCATGGTCAGACCTGCTAACAACAAGTGAACGAAGGCAGATCCATCTGCACTTCTCAATTCAATTGTCTGTCGTTTAAAAGGCGAAATATAGCGGTCCTTGAGCCGGTGGTTTATCACTGAAGCCATATCCTCTCCATGGCGCCAACCCAGAGGCACTCTGATGAGCGCGGAACGGTTAAATTCACTCCAGAAAAGTTTTGTAGGTGATTCCTGCCCTGGTACCAACCTTAAATGGGAGGCAGCAATTGTATTCCCAAAAGCTGTCAGAGATGGAGCATATCTCAAGAGTCCCCCAATGGCTTGCTTGGCCACAGTGGATAATTCTCCATTAGTATTGGTCATTATGTTGTTGTTATCACGCAATAATTCAACATGGAAATGGAGACCTGTGCCTGCGAATCCTGATACCAATTTTGGTACAAAGGTGGCCAGTAAATCATACTGGTCAGCTACCCGGCGAACCACATATTTGGCGAGGCTGAGATAATCAGCTGCCCATTCAATTGGAGCAGGCAGAAATTCTACTTCGAACTGTTCTGCATATTTACCGTTTATTGTTTCATAAAGACTTTCAATATTCCTGATGGTTCCCACTTCAGAATGCCCGTATTTCACATGTGATGTTATGTCAGCAATGATTTCCAGCATTTCCTTGACCACTTCTATGTAGCGAGAGAAAGGTCCAGAGGCGTGGTACCCCCCCTGAGCCGGCATGGGATAGAGCTCATCATCCTGATCACCAATTAAATAAAATTCCAGTTCTCCCAGGGCCCAGAGATCGTAATTGTGTTTTGCCTTGAGAGAATCTGCAGCTTTCGTTAGAATATTATCAGGGCAGAATTCAGCTAATTTTTCATCCCTATCCAGGAAACGGCAAAGAAAACATATCCCCTTCTCATCGAATGGATCGATAAAGGCTGAGGCATAAACAGGAACAACATAGAGGTCTGAAGAGGAGGTCCCCACCATACCCTTAAAGAGACTGGATCCATCCACCCTTTCACCAGCAGCCAGAATCCGCTCTGCATAATTCATGGAATTAATGGGAACAATGAGTTGCTTCAGTCTCCCGTCACCTGCGGTATAGTGAAAAGTGATCCTTTTCAGATTATTCTGATTGATAAAATTGAGCAGATCACTTCTTTGCAGATTTTTTGGGCTGATCCCCAGAATGGTTGCTACTGATAGACTCATGCTATTCCTCCTGATTCAGCCCAATCTATGTCGAAGTGTTTGCTTAACAAGAATAGAATGAATCCCATCATTTATTTAGTTACTCTGTGCCCCTTCGAGTATGAAAACTGTTGAATTGAGAACCACCAGAATTATACTCTTCTCGGTTACATCGTGGAAAAATTATTTCAACTCAAGGAAACCCCATGAAACTCATATTTATTTCAATCACCAGCCTCATACTCCTCCATTGTGCTATCCCTATGCAGAATGAACAAGCTGCCATTAGCGAAAAAGAAATCTATGATCATATTTCTTATCTGGCATCAGATGAACTTGAAGGTCGGAAACCTGGAACACCCACAGGTGATAAGGCGGCAGACTATATTGCCAAACATTTTAACCAACTTGGCCTTACCCTATTGGGTGAAAACGGGAAACAATATTTTGAAGTTGTCACATCAGTAACACTTGGTCCTCATAATAGTCTCAGCGCACCTGGAATTGAAGCCATCGCTGCCCAGACCTACACCCCGACTGCCTTTTCTTCAAGTATGACCCTGGAAGCAGCAGTGAGTTTTGTTGGCTACGGGTTCATGATTGATAGTGACACACTTAACTGGGATGATTATGATGCAGTTGATGTCAAAGACAAGTGGGTGATGATCCTCAGGGGAACTCCAGAGAATGAGGCCCGCTCAAGCAAATTTGATAAATATTCATCGCTGCGACACAAGTTATTGGTAGCCCGTGACCATGGTGCAGCGGGAGTTATCTTTGTAAGTGGCAGTAAATTTGAAGCAGAAGATGAGCTAATTGATCTTCGAATAGAGCGTAACCTTTCCCAGGCAACCCTGCCTGTTATTCATGTAAAAAGGGAACTTGCTGACCAGATCCTGGCCGAAACCTCAACAACTGTATCGGACCTTGAGACAAAATTGGATGCTGGCTTAAAACCTGCCAGTCTGGACCTGGATATCGTTCTTTCAGCCACCACTGATATTGTCCAGCAGGAAGTGACCACTCAGAATGTAATCGCCTTGCTCCCTGGATCTGATCAAGAGTTGAAGGATGAGTTCATCGTTGTCGGTGCTCACTATGATCATCTCGGTTGGGGCGGCAAAGGATCAGGATCAAGACGACCTGATACAACTGCAATTCATAATGGCGCTGATGATAATGCTTCTGGGGTAGCTGCGGTGCTTGAGATTGCTGAAAGATTCGCACTGAGCAAGAAAGGCCCCAAAAGAAGTATCCTCTTTATGGCGTTTGGAGCCGAGGAAATGGGATTGCTGGGATCAAAATTTTTCACGAAGAATCCCCTGGTTGAAAAATCCCAAATCAAGCAGATGTTTAATCTTGATATGGTGGGTCGGCTGAGTCCAACTAAACCCTCCCTCACCGTTGGTGGAACGGGAACAGGAAAAGGTCTGGAAGATTTCCTTTTGGATCATGCATCGGATCGTGCTTTTCAGATATCCTCTACGCCTGATGGCTATGGTCCTTCAGACCATGCGGCCTTCTATGTGGAGGATGTACCTGTCCTATTCTTTTTTACTGGAATCACTGAAGAATACCACACACCACTGGATGATGTAGAAACCATAAATATTTCAGGCGAAAAAGCCATTGCGGATTATGCATATGATATGATTGCTGATTTGGGTTCCAGAGCAGAAACCTTCACTTTCCAGGAAGCTGGACCAAAAGGTCCTCCCAAGGGCGGCAAACGTGGTAAAGTGAAGATGGGAATTATTCCTGATTTTGCTGCAGCAAATATAAATGGCTTCCTAATTGGTGGTGTGGTTCCTGGTGGTCCAGCAGCAGTATCTGGAATGGAATCAGGTGATGTCATGATTGCTCTGGAGGGTCTATCAGTGATGAATGTCTATGATTATATGAGCCGCATGGCAGAAGTCAAGTCTGGCCAACGCGTCACAGTTGAAGTCATGCGTGGTGAAGAAAAATTAATCCTTATAGTAGAACTTTAAAGGTATCTGAATGTCTAACAACACAAAGCAACAAGCTTGGATTCTCTGGATCCTGGCCATTGTCATCACTCTATCTTCTGTAGTTTATCAAAGAAAAACTGGTCCAACCTACCCTGTCACAGGTGAAATCGAGATTAATGGCAAAACAGTAAGCTACCACTTGGTGCGTTCTCAAAACACTGGAGAAAATGCCGAAATTGATCTTGGAGCTTCAAAGCCGGAGTTCAATGCTACACTGAAATGGAAACGCTACAAGAGCAATGATGACTGGAGACTCACCCCATTCATGATGGTGGACAATCATCTAAGGGCTTATCTCCCCTCTCAGCCACCTGCAGGAAAAATTATTTATATGGTGAATCTGGTTAGTCCAGACGGCAAAAGCCATGCTTTAACTGAAGAGCCCACTATTATTAGATTTAAGGGCGCGGTCCCAGCAGCTGTGCTAATCCCCCACATTCTATTTATGTTTGCAGCCATGCTCATGGCAACACGCACAGGAATGGCAGCTTGGGTTGAAAGCCCTGCAACCTTAAAATATATTTTGCTCACAGGTACATTTTTGTTCCTTGGTGGACTCATACTTGGACCCCTTGTGCAAAAGTATGCCTTTGATGCCTATTGGACCGGCTGGCCCTGGGGAACTGATTTAACCGACAATAAAACGGCTGTGGCATTTATTTCATGGATTCTTGCAGCGTGGAGACAGAAAAAAACCGGTAATGCAAAAGCCTGGATCATTTCAGCTGCAGTTATTACACTGGCAGTCTACCTCATCCCTCACAGTGCTTTTGGATCTGAATTGGATTATACGCAAATAGAGCAATAAAAGATCGGGGATACTCAAAAATACACAAAAGTCCTCGTCCATGACGGGGGCTTTTATTTTCTAGAAGATCCTGACCAGGTTGTTCCAGACGCTTTGACCATCAGACTGGTTATCCCAAAGCGGGTGGATATCTCAATCACCTCAAAGTTGACAGGATTAAAATATATCAACGCTCTGTGGCTGGTTTTTTTTGGTAAACCAGCATTTCACAAATTTTATTCTCCCGAACCAGAAAGAGCGTCAAGCCCCTAAGTTTTAGTTCCACCCCGGTATCAATTTTAACATGAGCCTTCCATCGAAAAATACATCGATGCCCAAAGCCTATCAGCTCTTCTGTTTCAAGGGAAATGGATGGATATCTATGAAGTAATTCCTTGATATACCCAACAGCTGCATCTTGACCGGATATCGTGGAGCCCTCTGGTAGAGGCGAAGGCGTTTCTATCACTATATCATCTGAGAATAGACAAATCAGTTCATCTGTAGCTTTATTATTGATACTCTCAATCAATTGAATCACGATTCTGACTCCAGACTCAATTCGAGACATTTTGATTGGGGTCATCGATTCAATTTCTTCTCTTTTATCCCTTACTACTACCTACCGCCCTGGGCCGTGGAAGTTGCTCATTCACCTACCAGTAACGCTCGAGGTGAATCTGACCGGGAGACTTTTTGCTATGCTCTTTATAGCCTTCTTTTTCCAATACAGCTACCATGGTGTCAATCATACTGGGGTTTCCACATAGAAATATATGCGTATTTTCAGGTGTGGGTGCAAGTCCAGATTTTGTTTGAATGACCTTGCGGTCCCACAATTCCTGGATATAACCACTCTCCCCACCCCAGGCAATGTGCTCGAGATTTGGTCTGGTTATAGCAGGAATGTAGGTGAAGTTGCTGCAAACAGTTGCAATAGTATTCAATTCAGAACGGTAACCCAAATCCCAGCTGTGGCGTGCGCCGTGGACAATAATATATTTCCGATCCGAGTTACAGGGTAAGTCCTCTCGCAACATACTCATGTAAGGCGCTAAGCCAGTGCCAGTACCCAACATAACTATGTTTGAATCAGGTTCCACCATTTCCAGTGTAAATACACCTGAAAACTTTTGAGAGAGGAATATTTTATCGCCTGTTTCCAAAGCAAAAATGCGTGGTGTCAGAGCTCCTGAACGCACCATCGTAATATAGAACTCAATATACTCCTTATTTACAGAGGCCGATGAGACTGAATAGGCCCTGCGAATAAGTTTATCCCTATCATGGAGAGGCACTTCATCATCAGAAAAGTTATGACGTGGTGCCGTTCCTGGTAATCCCAGCACGGTAAACTGACCTGCCTTGTAATCAGGTAATTCCCAGCCATCAGGGACCACCCTTAGAATGATTAATCCTGGTGAAACTTCAATCTTTTGAGAGACGATTGCATTAAGTGATAAATCCGGCATGAATTCCCCTTTTTCTATATGAGATCAGCTTTTTTCAATATGGTCATTAACTGATTTGCATTCTTTATTGCCTGACCGCGGGCATGATTGTTAAAAGAAATATAAGATGTTTTTGACTGTTTCGCCATGCTGGATATTCTGGGAAGCCAGGCTTCCAATTCTTTCAGGCTATACTCATAGTCATAACGGCTGACATTATCACCCTTCCACCAGTTTTCCTTATTGCGACCATGAAAACGCAAATAGGCAATATCAGACGTGACGGAATCAAAATATGGCATGCCTCCCTCTATCTGAGGGGAATCCAGCATTGATATGCCCCAGGAATGTTTCTTTAATTCATCAAAAACTGGTTTCCTAACCCAATGGGGATGCCTGAACTCAACAACCAGCGGCAAGGGTTCCAAATCCTCTAATAATTCCAACAAATATCGACGGTTCTCTGGAGTATATGAAAATGAATAGGGAAACTGAAGCAGAACAGCAGCCAGATGATCGTCCTGCTGAAGGACTTTAACAGCCTCCAGAAAATCCTGCCTGGCGGCTTTGGCTTCCAGTCTGTCGTGCGTCATAGACTTGTGGGCTTTGATGGCAAATTTTAAGGGGTAGCTGAGAAATTTTTCCATTTGTTGTATTTGAGGCATACGATAATAGCTAAAATTAAGCTCACAAAATTCATAGTGCTCAGCATAAAATTTTAACCAATCCTCCTGTTTTAGACCAGGTGGATAGAATACTCCTTTCCAGTCTGGGTATGAAAAACCAGAGGTACCGATTACAATTTTTCCACTTTTTTTAGTCATATAGGGCTATTTGATTCTCTGTCACGATTCGGCCAATTTCCCGACATATTAAATTAGCCTCAATCGCCTGATTTCCACTGGGAAATCTCTATTTCCCATCCCCATGCATTGTGTGGTAAAATTTATACTGTGACACGTCTCACAATGGACCCCAATGCCAAAATTATCAATTAGATTCTGATTAGCAGGGATATATATCTGTTTTTTATTTGGTTATGTGGCTTCAACTTGTGGATTCTCGCTCAATTTACGACAAATATCATCCCATTTATGTTATAAGGTATTAATATTTTATACTCTGATAAGGCCGACCAGGTTTAGATTTAATAGCGAACGAGGGGGAAAAATCCTCAACTAGCGCAGACGAAGTGCTACATATTTCAGTAACTTCACACAAATTTTAGATGATGAAACAAAAACATCGAGGGTCACATGATTCAAACGTCACTACCAAAAACACTTCAACTGGGACTGCTGGTCCTGGCAATTATGGCACTTGTTTCTTGCGATCTGTTGCAAGAGCCGAAACCGCCTACCTGGACAAATACAATTGAGTTTCCACTGATCAATGAGAGCGTAGATCTGAAAGATCTTGAAAGTGAAGATAACATCAGTAGCCAACTTTATGGCGACAATGGGGAACGAACCATCTTCGCATATAGTGATACGACTGAAATGGCATCCCAGGAAATAGGTGACCAGTTGGCCTTTGGTGACATAAACCAATCATTTTCCCAGTCCGTAGATGACGTTACTGTGACGGGCTCAACCATTAATCACATCAGCGGTTTTGACGCTGTGGATGTGGAACCCATTGAGAAGCTAATCTCATCTGCACTGGGCCCTATCGAGCTAGCTGATATTCCTGGTACCACCACGGATCCTTTCCGTTTAGACGAAATCGTTCCCTTTGTTGCAACCATCCCTGATGGGACGGACCAAACCATTCCAGGAGGTGACTTAGTTCCCGTATCTAAACCATTCACCTTTACAGATTTTTCTGAAGCAGTTTTTACAAGCGGTGGTCTGGATATCACTATCAATAATGATATGGCCATCCCGCTGGGAGCTCCTATAAACATTGCCTTGCAGCAGGTTATTGGAACGGATACTACAACAATTCCTGGGTGCGAAGTGACCTGGGATTCACCTATTTTAGTAGGATCAAGCGATTCCCAGACATTGGATCTGAGCGGAAAAACATTGCCAGGCAACATCCTGGTGCTGGTAACCGGTTCAACCGCTGGATCAGGAACTCCTTTGACAGTTACCCCAGCAGTGAAGGCGTCCAGTTTTAATATTGATATTGCTGGCTCAAATTTGGTTGTAAGTAGTGCCACAGCGAAAGTACCAAGTCAGGGTATTGATGAAGTTGGCGTTATGCCCATGGCCGAATCTGAAAATGTCATTGAAAGCGCACGCATTAAATCAGGCTCACTTGCCATTGATATCGACAATTCCATGAATGTTGATGCCGATCTCACTATCTCTATCTCTTCTCTGCTGGATCCTGATGAAGTAGCTTTCAGTACCTCAATTGCCATCCCTGCAAATGGAAGTGTCAATGACCTTACCGATATCGCAGGTTACTTTCTGGCGATGGACCTGGAACAGCAGGAAATACAGTATTCCTATCAGATACTCACTGATGATACTGGGGACAACCTGGTGAATCTGACTGAGAATGATCAGGTCGACGTGTCTATCTCATTATATGGAGATCAAGCAGGTGAGAATCTGTTCTTTAACCGTGTGACTGGTATCATCGAGGCTCAGAATATTCTGGATGACGGAGAAATAAATATCTCCTCAGAATCAACTCTACTATACGCTGACATTGCATTGGGCTCCCTTACCATCAATGTAGACAATCAGGTCAACCGTACAGGCTTTGATGCCCTCCCCACAATTTTCCTCACTATCCCTGAACTTATTGATAATGCCACATCCTCTCCCCTTACTGGAAGCCTGACCCTGCAGCCCAATCCTGCAGTGAATGTATTGGAGTTTGATCTCTCCGATTATGCCCTGGACATGGATATGGATAATCAAGTATTGACCTATAGCACCGTTGTTACAACTCCGGTGGGTTGTAAGTCGTCAAAGTAATTCGGACAAGATCGCTTAAAAAATAAGAGACACTTTCCGGGCATCCA
>JABMOS010000030.1 GCA_013203185.1 Fidelibacterota bacterium
ATTTTACGGTTTGTTAGCCGCCCAAAGTATCTCTAATTTATTTAGATCAAATGAACCGAATTGGTCTGACGCCGCACACTGATGGCGACCAAATCATTATCGTGAGTTACATAGGCTTCGAGGAGAGCTCAAAGAGCTTCAGATTCCCGATATCTCAAGCAGAACCAATCAAAATATTGCTTCATAGCGATACTGAGCATATGGAACAAGTTTTTGTCTCTGCCACTCGCTCTAGTCGCACCATCGCCGATATTCCAACAAGAGTGGAGGCAATATCCGGAGAGGAATTAGGTGAAAAAGGCAATATGAAGCCAGGTGATATACGGATGCTACTCAATGAAAGCACCGGTATCCAAACCCAGCAGACCTCCGCAACCTCATATAATTCGAGTATCCGTATCCAAGGCTTGGATGGAAAATATACGCAAATATTGAAGGATGGATTTCCGCTATATTCAGGTTTCTCTGGAGGTTTGAGTCTCTTACAAATTGTCCCACTGGATCTTAAACAGGTCGAGGTAATTAAGGGAGCTTCATCAACACTTCATGGCGGTGGAGCTATCGCAGGTCTAGTCAACCTCGTATCAAAATCACCAACCGATGAAAGACACCTTAGCTTACTACTGAATGGTACTTCTGCCCTGGGTCTGGATGCTAGTGCTTTTTATGCCCAGAAGTCTGGTAAAATCGGTACAACTGTGTTTGTATCATACAATCTAGGCTCTGCTTATGATCCTGCAGATAATGGTTTGACTGCAATTCCAGAATTTAAGCGCTATACCGTCAACCCAAAATTGTTCGCATCCATTTCAAAGAGAACCAGCTTTAGCCTCGGATTCAATTCGACTTTTGAGGAAAGGCTTGGAGGCGACATGAAATATATCGAAGGTATCCAGGATACCATCCATTCCTATTTTGAGAAGAATGAAACAACTCGATTTAGCACTCAATTTGACCTCGACCATAAAAGTTCTGAATCGTCGAAGATTACCGTAAAGAATAGCTATAGCTATTATGATAGAAGCGTGGTCATACCTGGGCACGCATTCTCTGGAATCCAGCAAGCTTCGTTTACCGAGGCAAACTACAGTCAGGTAAGTGAGCGCCTTGAATTGATCGCGGGTATTAATCTTTGGACAGACCGATTCACTCAAGAAGAACGAGACAGCTCCAAGGTTATCGATTATAGTCACCTCACCTTAGGCGCTTTCGTCCAGAGTACGTGGAATGCCACTGAACAATTGAGCATGGAAACAGGTCTTCGATTGGATAGTCAGAATGAGTATGGCAGCTTTTTACTACCACGCGTTGCGTTGCTTATGAGAGTTAACCCTAAACTGGTGATAAGGTTTGGAGGAGGATTAGGTTATAAAACACCTAACGTTTTTACAGAAGATGCCGAGAGAATGCAATTTAGAAATGTGCTACCTATTGATGTGATGAGCACTAAAGCTGAAGAGTCAATTGGTACAAATGTCGATATCAATTACCGTACACCTCTTTCCGACAATCTAACATTGAGCATCAATTCACTCCTGTTTTACACACGAATTAACGATCCTATATTACTTGTTCCCAATTCATCAGGAGATTTTGAATTTCAGCAACCTGAAGGGGTGATAGACACTAGAGGAGTGGAGACAAACATCAAACTTGCCTACGGTCATGTTAAATTATTTGTAGGCCACACATTTGCTGACGTGAATCAGCGATACAATGATAATTCAACAAGCTTTCCACTTGTATCGAAGAACCGACTCAACAATGTCTTGATGTATGAAAAGCATGATGAGATTAGGATCGGACTTGAAGCCTACTATTTCGGGCCGCAAAAATTAAATAATGGCCAAACGAGTAGGGAATATTGGATTTTTGGTCTTATGACAGAGAAAATGTGGGATAGTTTTTCACTATTCCTGAACTTTGAGAATTTCCTTGATACACGTCAATCAAAGTTTGAGGCCATTTATACAGGTTCGATCTCGAATCCTCAGTTTAAGGACATTTACGCACCTGTCGATGGTTTTGTCATCAATGGCGGATTAAAGATAAATTTATAGCCTTCGAAAGAGCAGTATTCCAAAATTGGCTCAATATGGAGAATATGAAGTAACAGCAACTTTTTAGCAACCAAAACCCGCCAGCCCCTACTGTATAAGGGCCTGCCAGGCCATAGCTCGGAGAGCGACGGCTGGTCTGCATACTACTGAAAAACGAAGTAAGGCGAGGGAAGCATGTAGTGCTGACGCTCAGCCAATCCCCGTGCCTGTCGAGGCGTAGTCCGTAGGACGAAGCCTGATCCCTGCCTGCCCGGCGAAGTCCGCAGGACGTAGACGGGGCCACCACATAATCCCCTTGTAATTATTAGACTTACGATGGTTTTTTGTTTTTAGGCCACTTTACGGTAATATATCCAGTGAGGACAAAATAGGACATTTCTGGCTTTCTTATGGTTGAAGTACTCTGATTACCAGATATTTTTTAATTTGCTCACACCATCCAAGATGGTTCGAATCTAGAAGCGAGGCGTATCGGGTCTGAGTTACAGTCATTGAACTATGGACAAAGAGTTTAGAAACTGTGAAGATGATTATCCCCGCTGAATCAAGAGAGATCCTTATGTTCTTCGGAGAGTGTAATTATTGGTCTTATTTATTGGTGGGTGTAGGTTTCAATTCAAGCAATATTTCTTCTAAATGATTTCTAATTAATGAAAAGTGTCCTTCCTTTTCAATCACCCTAAGGATTGAATTTGGAAGCTCATTATCGAAATAAACCCCTCTATAAATTGGCGCCATCTTATCCGCGGAGCCATACCAGAGGTTGATTGGGTAATGAATTGTATTTAAATCCATCTGCCAATCCGATACGTAAAGTTTCCACTCTTGGACAACAGCATCAATTCCCTGACGATAGCTTTCCTTACTTCCTTCAATAAATTCCCAACCATATTCTGGATGGTTAATCATCAAAGTCTTATCCGGCTTGGGTAGATAATTTTGAAACTGTTTAATCCTCTTTTCAGGCTTGTTCACCAAACCATCGAAATCATTTTGAATAAACTTTCTCAGCTGTTTGTCATTTTTCATGCTAGCAAACCAATGAATTAATTTAACTGGAACCCACATACCTTTAAGTGATCCTTTGTAGTCATAAGGTGCTGCTCCCGAAATAATAGATGCATTTTCTATTCTCGATGAATCAGCAAGAATGCATGCCAAAACATGGGGTGCGCCCCCGGATAAACCAAAGACGGAATATTTATCCAGGCCAAGAGAATCTGCTAATTGTGCAATGTCATTACCCCAATCCAAAAATTGTCTATTTTCTTGAAATGTCGAAATTCCAATACCTGGTCGATCAGGTGAAATGATTCTAATATTTAGTTCTTTCGCTGAACTATCCATAAATATTGAAGATAATCTGCTCTCTTGCCCCCCGTGGAAATAGAACACTGGAAAGCCTAAAGAATCACCGTACTCGGCATATCCTAAAGTCCTGCCGTCAGATAAGATTAATGTATTATCAGTTTGCATAGAATGACCTTTATGGGCAAATATAGCCAATGACAGTAAAGTTATTATTATCCATCTTTCTTTCATGCTCTTGTTATCTATAGTTATCAACAAAAGATTTAAATTCTCTAATAAACTTTTCATCTTCTTCAAGAAATGGCTGGTGGGCAGAGTTATCAAAAATAATCATACGTTTATCGATGAAGGAGGAATCTCCAATTGAATGAAAAGCATCCCACCCCATCTCCAGCGTGTTCACGCCATCATGTCGCCCCCAGAACACAGCGGTAGGCGTATTTATCAAGCTCATTTGAGGCGAGAGATTTAACTCAAGAATATTGAAACGTTCTGACAGATAAGGTCCATTAAAGAATCCAGCCAGCGACATATAGGAAAGAAAAACCCCATCAAAACCAACTTCTGCTTTTACGCTGCTGTCGGGTTTAAGAAGATATGCCTCACTCTCAATGATATAGTCTGCATATTCGAAGTAGTTGTCCTCAACTGTCATGTCTGGGTCCGCGCTACACCAGAGTTTGACATCCTGCCAATAGTCGACCTCAACGCCGACACTGACTAGACTGTCCGCGTGGTTTTCTAGCCAGTCCACGGATTTGGGGAGTCCCTCAAGCAAGTTATGCCCGGAGTCCGTATTGATAAAACCTGTTATCTTCTCCTGTAGATCATCAGTGCTGAGATAGGCACACCCCAACGCGCCACCCCAGCTATGTCCGAAAAGAAATATTTTAGGCGATGAATAGCGTTCGTTTATAACGTCTACTAAAAGGTCCAGATCATCCACAAACTGTTCTACGGTGAAAGTTTCTGGATCCGGATTCCCCTGTGACAGACCAGAGGCACGTTGATCCCAATACACCAATGCATAATCTTCCTCAAGTTCCTGGAAAACGGGTAAGAAAGAAGCTGTTGTCGCATTTCCACCGGGTCCACCGTGGAGAAAAATGATAAAGACATCTGAGTCAATGTCACCACTCACAATGGCTGGCATATCAGCACCTTTTGAGCGGATAAAAAAGTGGTCTCCTTCTGAAATATATTCTGAACAAGTTGAGAGCAGGATTGTCAGAATCAGGAAAGCAGGTGTCGTTAGGTTTCTCACTTGTCACCTCCTTTCAACTTGAATACCACACCTGTGTGCAGACCAAGATGAGGTAGCATGATGCCATTATATGGGTATTCTCCAAAGGCAACAATTCGAAGAAAGTAAGCACGTGAATTTTCATTAGGGGACTCCCAGCCTATGCCCAAAGAACTGGATATCATCAAATGGGGATACCCCCAACCGATGGATGTCTTTACCCCACCATCATCCTCGCGAGTGTACACATCGCCTTGAGGCCAGGTATGTATATATCCCCCACCTATCAATAATTCTCCAAACAATCCCTTTTTTGTTGAGATGCGATTAGCTATTTCAGATGAAAGTATAAACGCATTGTGATTTTTACGATGTGTATAGACACCAGTATTAAGAGTATAGTACATCTGATGACGATGCGTCTTACGTAGCTCTGATTGAGTACCGATCATAAGACCAGGATGAGTAATAAAATCGCCAAAATATGCGATGGAAACTTTTCGCTCCTGAAGGAAACCCCAAGACAATCCTTTGGCATTAACTGGAGATTTTGATACTAAAGCAACATTCTTGGGTTGCTTTACTTGATCTGCTTCTAAAAAAAAGCTACTGCTATCAATTATCTCAGATACATCAATATCATTTGATAATACTCTTGAATTAAATGACACTAGTATCAAAACGATGATAAGTGATTTCAATTCTGCTTACTCCCCTATAATTGTGCAAGATTGAGTGTGGTCATTGGCGCTCAACACCATGCGGCATTTTCTTTTAATATACAAGACAAAATTACTCTCATTAACGCAATCTATCAGCCCTCCCGTATGAAGGACATATGAAAGA
>JABMOS010000031.1 GCA_013203185.1 Fidelibacterota bacterium
CCTTTTACGCTTAGTTAGCCGCCCAAACTATCTCTTATTTATTTAGATCAAATGAACCGAATAGGTCTGACGCCGCACAGCCACGTGGAAAATGTTTGCCCCTATGGGGATGCCTATGCAAGAGCAGCTTAAATTTGATGAAAATAATTTCTACAATGGCAGGCTCAGAGAAACTGGTATAGGTGTTACTTATCAGCGAATGATATGGAAGGGTATATTTGCTACAGTAGAAATTTTACCACAATTAAAGACCTACCTTGATGAAAACGATAAGAAGATTGACAAAGGCTTCAAGCTATATACTTCGTATCATCTCGGGTATCATAAATCCTTTTTCAAAGATCGAATTTATATAGAGCCACAAATCCATTGCCAATATTGGCCTGTCAACACCAATGTTCCGCAAGCTTTTAAAGATATAGATGATGAATGGAACGACTACTTTCTATTTGAACCCAATATTTACATTGGTGTAAATTTTTAGAGTTTCGTTCGTAGCAAACAAAATACTAAGGCTGACAATAGTAAAATGGAGGAATCTAATGAAAACTCTAATACTTGGTGCTAGTGGTGTGACTGGTAGTCTTGTTGCCCTGGAGTTATTGAGTAGAAAAATCCCTATCAGGGTTATCGTCAGAGAAAGTGCAACTCTACCCGCAGAGTTGTTTACGAATCCCCTTGTAGAAATAAGAAGAGGTAATATTACGGAGATCGCAGATTCTGAATTGTTAGAACTACTTGAAAATTGTGATAGCGTAATCTCTTGTCTTGGCCACAACATAACGCTAAAGGGGATGGTTGGTCAGCCACGGAATCTCGTAGCGACTTCGATAAGAAATATCTGTAATATGATAAATCGTAACATTGATTCTACGGTAAAGCTCATTCTTATGAGTACTACTGCATACACGAATACCAAAGATTCTGAGAAGAATTCATGGGGAGAATATATAATTCTCTCAATCCTTCATTTCATTCTACCGCCACATAGAGATAATGTGAGTGCGGCGAATTATCTGCAAAATGAAATTGGTACAGAAAATCCAAAGATAGAATGGATTGCCGTACGCCCAGATACTCTAATTAACGAATCTGAAAAGGATGTATATGAAGTACATCAATCTCCTGTACGAAGCCCTATCTTTGATGCTGGAAAAATCAGTAGGATTAATGTTGGCCAATTTATGGCCGACCTGTTGACGAGTAAACAGTTATGGCACAGATGGCGATATCAAATGCCGGTGATCTATAACCAGGTCCTAGGTGAGTAACGAGGCTATTACCAATTGAACAAGCAAAGGAAATGATAAATGGTTTGTCTCTTAAATTTTGAATCAGCGGATTTATGATATGGTAAAAAGAACACCACTCACAAAAGAACAAATAATTTCAGAGGCAATTACCCTTGCGGATCAAGGCGGCCTTAGCGCAATGTCTATGAGGAAACTTGCCAGAAAGCTTAATATTCAAGCCATGTCTCTTTATTATCACTTCAAAACGAAAAATGAACTCATTGCCCACATGGCAGATACATTGGTTGTCCAAATTGATAGGGGCGTCGATGAGAATATTCATGCTTCTGATTGGCGTACAATTATTCTAACCAGGGCAACATCGGCAAAATCAATATTCCTGCAACATGCGTGGTTGCCCTTCGTGTTAGACTCACATATTGAAAGTGGTATTAAACGATTAGAATATACAAATGAATATATTGGAACGCTTCGCCATGCCGGATTTCCAATTGGGCTCTCGTTAAAAGTTCTTTCACTTATTGATAGCTACATTTATGGGTTTTGTCGTCAACTCTCCCACAATACGGATAATGGGAAATCCTCAGAGGAACAGGCTGAGAATTTTTCAACCGTTTTTAAGCCTTCTGATTACCCGTTTTTAAATGAAGCAACAGCATTAGTAATGGAACATGGATATGATGAAAATGCTGATTTTTTGTTCGGTCTAAATATAATTCTAAACGGTATAGCATTAGAGCTGAAATCGCTAGATAGTCAGTAACTGAGGCTATTGACATCTCAGGTGAAGATACCTTGAAATCTATCAATGAAAGAATACAAGAATACGATATGAAAAAGATACTTAAACCAATGTTTGTTGTTTTCTGGATGATGTTATTGAGTGGATACTTATCGGCTCAAACCCAAGAGTGGAAAACAGCTGTCCGGGATCATGGCAAAATAACCGTTAACTATTGCGTTTCAGAACGTTTGGATGAGAGCGATCTGAAAGTACTGGTAATTATGTATTCAGCAGTAACCATCGATACAATCAGTATGAAAAACTGTATTGCAATAATGAAAGATGCTTCAAAATACCAAGAACTGATGGACTTGGAAATCAGTAAACGAATTACAACCATATCTGAAAATGAATGGGTCAATTATTATTATTCCTCACCCGGATGGCCCCTTTCTGATTTTGATTGGGTTGCCAAAATAACATTCTCGGAAGATACGGATACAAAAACAGCTATTTTTACATCAACAGCCGAACCTTCCTTATATAAAAAAGCGAATGTAAATCGGATTGCTTTTGATAATGAAAAATATGCATTCAAAGACTTAGGGAATGGAGAAATCGAAGTCACGGTTACCATTGAGGAATCGCCTGCGATTAAGGTTCCCCGCTGGTTATTAAATATAGCCATACCCGGTGGTGCGGCAGATTTTATCCGAAATATTGTCAAACTCGCAAAAGAAGATGGATCTTGATGTCAGGGAAATGATCAGCATTTCAAACCTAAGCGCTACACTGCATAAAAATAATTATGCGGAGAGGGAGGGATTCGAACAACCTGATTTTATATTCTTGTTGTAACTACGTATAACATGTTATATAATAGCATCTTACAACATGGAAAGCATGAGGGCATAATTTCCATAATTTCCTGAAAGTTCCCATATATTACTTTATTAGTTGGAAGGATTTCGGAAGGTCGGTGAAAATTCTGATGGAGATGAAGGGGGTTTTTAGATCGCCTGGGAAAACGAATTGGTTGGGATTTGTTTTGTGCTCCCAGATGTCTTTAGATTCCCCTTGTTTCCGAATCTCCTTAGCCTTTTCTCTGCTGCAGTGAGGGAGCTTCATTCTCCATTTGCTGGTAAGGTGATCCCTGTAGCTGAGTCGGTAGCAGGGTTGTCGTGAGGATCTTTTGTAGAACTTTATTATGGCCATGGTGTACTCATGGTTGAAACATCTAGATCAAAGTACATCTTTAATTTAGTCAAATTATCTAGAAATATAATATATTTGGCTTATCACATATTGATTAAGTTTTAAGCAAATAATCACACTAGGATCCCTTCGGTATTCTTTTTAAACGCAGGGCTCTCAGGATCATTATTGAATAGGGGAGTACGCTATGAAAATCCTAAAATCCACAGTTTTATCACTATTCCTTATTATTGGGTTCATTAGGTGTCCAAACCCTGAACCAGATGTAACTGAGAACCCATATCTACAGGAAAATATTCCCTGGCCATCTCTTGGCTCATCAGCCTGGCCAAGTGAACGGGGGGATGCTCAGGGTAGTGGAAGAAGTCAATTTTCAGGTCCTGCTTCTCATAATGGTGATACACTTGTCAGTTTGGGAGCATGGACAGAGTCCAATTCCGTTATTGGTGAGGACGATAATATCTACACCGTTGGGACAGAGATAGGCACCGGTATTTCCTATCTATATAAGTATACAACTTCTGGTGACTTGATCTGGAAAACGGAGGTGTATGCAAGCAAGCAAAATTCAATTACGCCGACAATCTCATCTACTGGACAGGTCTACATATCCGGTGACAAATCTGGGCATATTTATGCGATTAATGCAGTGGATGGCTCTACCACATGGTCCATTCAGGTTGACGATTATGTCTCATCCAGCATCGCTTTGGATTTAGATGGTAATTTGTATGTGACTACCGGCAGCCCCAGCAAATTAATTTCGTTAACAAGTGATGGCGTTGTGAGGTGGGAACTGCAACTCGGGAGTGCTTTCAGGGACTACTTACGGGAGGCAGCTGTGTTTTCTCCTGATGGAGATGAATTCTATGCGTTCGCTGGGGACTCACTCTTTGGGATTTCCACCGATGGGCACGTTAATTGGTCCTTTGGAAGTGGCCTCCATTCATTTTCTGTATTGGTAGATATCGAAGGAATTATCTATCTAAATAACGAAGATAGCTCTAAAGTAACGGCTATTGAAGTTGGCGGTTTAGTTCGGTGGGAAACTCCCTACAGTGAACTTCAAGCATCAACCCTCTTTTCATTCCACGCCCCTCCAGCCATGGATTCCGAAGGAAACTTGTACTACAAAGGAAAGGATCTCGACCTGAACTTAGGGGTGTTCTCTATTTCTAATGAAGGTGTATTCAGGTGGTTCCAAAATGCTCCTACAGGGACAGATATACTATGCGACTCAGATGACAATATCTTCATAGGTAGAAGTTCATCAACTTCCCTAGAAGTGACTTGTATGTCAAGTTCTGGTGAAGTTCTATGGAATTTGATTCGGGATGATATTGGAGGAGGGAATAGCTCCAGGAACATGGCCATCACCGCTTCCGGGGAACTGGTAGTCCCGCTCCAGGGAAATTGGTATTATCTTAATTATATAGTTTACTGATAGGGGAGCAACATGACACGAAACAAGATATACGATTTTCTGCTCATAATTTTGATACTTTGCCCAACAATACTGACTGCCCAGAGAGAACCACAGGAAGCAGCTTACGAGATATACTTGTATAGTGATAAATCAACTATTGTGACGGTCCATAATGAAGCTTTTGGAACAATTTGGGGTGGTTCTAAGGAGGTCACTACTGACTATGAGGAAAGCACTTTCGATATTGAAGCAAATTTTGATTATGAATCAAATTATGCTAATCCTAGATATGGATTTTTCTATGCTTATGATGGGACCATGGGTGCAATTCCAGGTAATTACAGCGTCCTAGGGTTTTCATTGTACAAAATATGGATTCCCATAGTTGATTATGTGCCAGACCCACCTGTTACAGTAGAAAATGGGTTTTATTTGGACTTGAGGGATGATTTGGATTATCCAATTGATATTTCATTACGCTTTACTAGTAATAATACATGGGAATGGCGCTACCTTCAGACTTGTTACGAGGACGATGATGAGTGGAACTCTATTAGCCAAGGTGAAACTTTATTGATATGGGCTGATATCTGGTCAAATTGCAGCAATGCTACATGGACTCTTGATTCACCAAATATGGAAACATTTCAACCCGCTGATCCAAGTGGATTGAACCTTTCCTATGTTTCAGGCCACCCAAAACTCACCTGGACTGGTACTCCAGAGTTATACGGTACTGAGGAGTATGATGTTTATAGGAAAATTGATTCCAATCCATTTATCAAAATAGCATCTTCGCTAGCCGTTCGCAGTTACATAGATTCACAAGTTAATACATTCCCAAACCAACACTCATATACATACAAAATTAAAAGTGTCTCTGGCGATGGTTTAGAGCTCTCTGCAGGCTACTCAAATACCGTTTCTATATTGGGCTCTGGCGGTGTAAGTAAGGGTCTAATTGGTGAGGGGTCATCTACAATTCCTAATGAACTTTACGTAACTGCCCAACCGAATCCATTTAATCCCACGACTACGATAGAGTAGTCTGTCCCAGAAGATTCAAATGTATCGATAGAAATCTATGATTTACGTGGGTTGAAGATTCTTGAAGAGAATCTGGGTGGTCACTTACCGGGTTATTACTTCTACAACTGGTCTGGGACGGACGAAAGCACCCATTCTATCAAGTCAGGGGTCTACCTCGTAAAAGTTCAGACCAAAAGTGAATTCAAGGTGCTGAAGGTTATTTCATTGAAATAGGATATTTGAATGTGGTTAGCCTTTTATTGTGGCTGCCCTTATTAACATTGTTCGATTCCATAGGTGTACAATAGATTAAAAATATGGTAGTGTAGAGTACTATCACAAATTCTAAATGGTGCAAAAAACGATTGCACTGAAAGTGATAAAAGACTGTGAAGTGCCAAAGCATTAAATATATACATATTATTCAGGTGAACAAATATACTTTGGTCGAACGATTTGGGAATTATTAGCTTAAAAAGTATTATAAATACAATATAAACTAAATGTTATTGATGCAAGCGGAGAGGGAGGGATTCGAACCCCCGGTACCCTAAGGTACGCTGCATTTCGAGTGCAGTGCATTCAGCCGGACTCTGCCACCTCTCCAGTTACTTAAAAATCTGAGTAAAAAGAACAAATCCGCCTATTACATGCAAGCCGGACTCTGGGCGTCCCGTCGTAGCTCGCTAGAGCAAAGACGGACAAAACTATTTAAATAAGCGCATCAATATAAATCTGGGGCAAGGGGCAACAACGCCTTAAGAATCGTATTACTTGCGGGTTGCGCTAAAAAAACTATTCAGAATGCCCCTACATTTATTCTCAAGAATGCCACCAATGATTTCAACTTTATGATTTAAAAATTTCCCTGAACAGAGTTGAACTGCCCCACCACAACCTCCATGCTCATGGTCATCAGCACCAAATACAACTCTGGGAATCCTTGCATTTAGAATAGCTCCGGCACACATGGGACAAGGCTCCAGAGTAACATATATAGTTGCATCATTTAGTCGCCAATCCTCAATGTGATTGGCTGCTGCTGTGATAGCTATAAGCTCAGCATGGGCAGTCGGATCCTTCAATGCCTCACGCTGATTGTAGCCTTTGCCAATGATCTGATTATTTAAAACCACAACAGCGCCGACGGGGACTTCCTTACGGGCAAAAGCTTTTTCCGCTTCCCTGAATGCCAGCTCCATCCAATGTGCGTGGGAGTCGTTGTTCAACAGGGAAATACCTCTAGTGCTTTGATCCATATCCATTTTGCTTTACTTATTCAGTGCAGGATTGAAGGGATGGGCTTTGATTTGCCCATGTGAAAGTTCATGGAGATCCCAAGAGAAGGCATCAGCCTTATCTCTCTTGATCCTTAATCGAATTTTGACGCTCTCACCATAATCTTGATCAAGCAGCCTGGCCTCATATGTTTCAATCAAGCGATATACCAGATTAGCATGTTCAAAATCACATTCACACTCCAATGAGACCCTTGGAACAAATGTTCTTTTCTTCAGCAGGGGCAAAGCCTCGTGGACAACCCCGCCATAAGCCCGCATCAAACCACCCTTGCCTAACTTGGTACCACCAAAATATCGAGTCACTACAGCCAGAACATTGGTCACGTTCGCCCCAACCAGAGTCTGATAAATAGGTTTCCCGGCGGTTCCTGCTGGCTCGCCATCGTCACTAACACGCCACACTTCTTCATCACCAACACCTATGCGCCATGCAAAACAATGGTGGTTTGCTGTATATTCGCGTTTTTTAACTTCTGTTAAGAATAGTTGAACTTCTTCTTCAGTTTTGATGGGGGAAATGTCCGCAATAAATCTGGAAGCCTTTATCTTAGTCTGATGCTGACATGATTCGATGGGCTGGACCCAACTTATTTTGCTCATTTCAACACCGTAAATTTCCTGCTCATCACAGCTTTTGCTGTGAAAATCTGGACAAAATACAGACCTGCGGGGCTGGTTTCTGGGACCTGTAGTTCAACTACTTTCAAGCCTTCAGAACGTTCCCGATGCTCACTATATACAACTTGCCCAAGGATATTAAATATCTTCAGCTCAACCCGTCCTGGTTCAGCGATCATGTAGCTCAATTTGGGTTGTTCAATACTGGGGATGCTGGGGTTTGGCCAAAGAATTTGAATGATATTTTGCAGTGGCAGCGTACTTCCTTCAAACTTGAGGGTGAATGTTGCGCCCTCATCCCTGTCTCCATTAAGCATAGGCAGGACGATATAGTCCTGGCTGCTTACATTTTTACATGCCACCCAATAGTCACCTAGAGCGCTCTTTAAAGATGATCCATCCTCAAATCCATGATAGGTGAGATAGGCAATTTGCTCTGAACTCATATCTTCACCGCGGATATGAAAATCTGAATAAGTAGGGATAGTAAATTTTTTAAATGCGATCTCAAAAGGTTGTAACACGACACTCAAATTTTCAGGGTAAATCTCAGGGAGCTCATATTCATGCATACTCACTTCGGGTAAGTCAGGTGCATCAGGATAATACTTCGAGGTGATCGATCTGGAGCCTGTGAAGACATTATAGAGCGCATATTTACCTACTGCTTGTGTTAAACTCGAGCCCCACGGTGAAGAACGTAGTACCTGATCCAGGTTGTCGGTGGCTTCCCTGCCAGCCAATTCTTCCCAGATATCCAGCATGATGTGTTTTCCACCTGATTTACCATATTCTAAGTCAAGTATCTGTCCGAATAAGCCGTGACCATATGAGAAAGCATATCCATATCTATCATCATTGAGGTTAGGGAAACTGGACTGCCTAAAATTATCCTCAACGTAAGCATGATAGTCATCTACCTGGGGATAGCACTTTTCTTCCATCCAGGTACTGGAAATTTCATACCAATACGCATTTGACCATTCATCGCTATTCTCAAAAGGATAGGCATATCTCAACTGAACCATATGGAAAAATTCATGGGCAATAGTAACTCGCAGTGCAGCCAGTCCACTTGTGGCATAGCTGCTTTCTGTGTAATCATTGTCAATGACAAGATATGTGATTGATGGTGCTGAATTTCCAAAATAGGTCATACCATAAAAAGACCCATTCCAATCGCGGATGTACACATCCAACTCTTCGCCATCTATGCCGTCGTCAGGGAGGGGGGGGAGGAATCCAAGGTCGTCCACCAACACTGTATAGGCCGAATCTGCTGCCAGGGCTGCTTCGAGGACATAACTGGGAGTGCCTGATCCTCCTGCGTCTGGTACAGCATTATCTCCCGTCCGTGTAAAGTGGACTCGAAAGTGACCCTGGGGACTGACGATGGACTCATCAAGGAGGAGTTCGTCAAATTGTGGGATATCTCTATCACCACTCCGGGTAACATGGGTTCCGGCATGAGGTATGGATGCAAATCCACATTTATGTGCCAGGTCTGCTTGTCCAAATGCGCTGGAAAGCATGAGGATGATAATGAGAAGATACCGCATGGACTATTTTTTCCGAAAAGCAATCCGAATGGGGACACCTTCAAATCCAAACTGCTCACGAAAACGGTTCTCAATATACCGTTTATAGGCTGTTTTGATAAGGTCAGGGTAATTTGTAAAAATGACGATCACAGGTGGTTCAACGGCTACCTGGGAACAATAGTTCAATTTTATTTCTTTTCCACGAGGCGAGGCTGGTTGAAGTCTTGCGACTGCATCCTCAAGAAACAGGTTTAACTGCCTGGTTTGAATGCGTTTTTGCTGCTCTTCATGAATTTTTTTAACCAGGTCAACCAATTTGAAAATGCGTTTTCTTTCCAGGGTGGAAATAAACTGGATGGGATAGTGCCTCAATTCAAACATATCATCGATAAGGGCTTGTTTGAAGTCCCTCATAGTATTGGTTTCTTTCTCGATCAGATCCCATTTGTTGACGCCTACGATGAGACCTTTTCCAGCAGCGAGTACTTCTTCCATGACCCTTGCGTCATGGGATACGAACCCCTTTTCAGCGTCGATCAGTACAATAACGACATGTGAGCTCTTGATAGCCTGCTGAGTCCTGATGGTACTATAATACTCAATTGAATCAGTAACCTTGGCCTTTCTACGCAACCCAGCAGTGTCAATCATTTCATAGGCTTGCTCGAAATAATTAAAGCTAGTATTGATTGAGTCCCGGGTCGTACCAGGTATATCTGTGACTATTTGTCGATCTACACCGAGGAGAGCATTTGTCAGGCTCGATTTTCCAGCATTGGGCATACCAACAATAGCGAAGCGAATGACATTCTCATCAACGGTTTCTTCAATCTTAATTTCACCAAAGGTGGATACGACCTTATCAAGGGCGTCACCAATGCTTCTACCATTCAAGGCACTCACCGGAAAAACTTCCCCGACCCCTAATTGGTAAAAGATATGTGCCTGGGTTTCGATTAGTGCGTTATCGGCTTTGTTGGCCAGCAGAACCAGCGGCTTTTTTGCTCTTTTGGCCTTTTTGACAATTTCTTCATCTTCCCAGGTAATGCCGACGACACTATCAACCATGAGCATGATGACATCAGCTTCATCGATGGCCGTGATGGCCTGCTTTCGAACTTCTTTATCAATGATATTTTCACTACTGGGGATGTATCCTCCAGTATCTACCAGAAAGAAGGAATGACCAGCCCAGTCGGTTTCCACAGCAACACGATCACGGGTGACCCCTTCTTGCTCATGTACGATTGATAGGCGTTTCCCAACAATCCTGTTAAAAAGTGTAGATTTGCCCACATTGGGTCGTCCAACGATGGCAACAACGGGTAATCTTAGGTCCATGGGGTCAGTATCTCCAGCATATCTTCATGGTGGATATACACAGGTACACCCAGTTTCTTTTCAATATCTTCCCGTGTGTGGTCATCCAGTGTAATTCCATCTTCGCTAAACATGCGATAGGAGAGATAAACAGCATCAGTATCTGTTTTACCCATTAATTGAGTGACCAAATCACGAGCTGGCACCAAGCCAGTTACTGTAACAGTATCAGCTCCAAGCCATTCATTCAGGATAGGAACAATTTCATATTCCAAATTCTCGATTCCATCCAGGGTAGGAGAAATGGTATCCTTGAGGAATGGAAAGCCAAGGATGCCTGTGGCGAAAACCAAACGCGTTGGCTTTTTTAAAGTTGAAGGCAACATAGGAATACTTGCATTAAATCGGTTGGCGAAATCACGACATTGACCCACACCATTCTCCACCATGGAAAAATCACCATAGTATTTGTCAGCTGGAATAGGGAGGCCAGCCAGGATAAAAAACTCATCACTAAGGAGTACGAAATTGTCGAATCCAGGGACCTTGAACTTTTTTTGCTCAATTTCAAACCATTCAATGAAGGCTTTTGCAGTTTCTGGTGTATACGAAGTGAGATCAGGTTCATTTTCTCGGTATTTTGTCAAACCAACAGGAACAATTGAAATAGACTGGACACCTGGTGCCATTTTGATAAGATCATTTATGGTTTGGATAAGTATATCACCATCATTCCAGCCTGGGCAGAGTACAATTTGAGTATGAAGTTGAATTCGGTTGGCGGTGAGATACTCGAGTTTTTCTGTGAGTTTATCGTCCTTACCGTACAGAAGCATTTTGCTCCGTGTCTCAGGATCTGTCACGTGTACACTAATATACAGGGGACTCAGTTGTTGCTCAACGACCCGGTCCAGTGCCTTGGGGCCCATGTTAGTCATGGTAATATAGTGCCCATGCAAAAAGCTAAATCGGAAATCCCCATCCTTGAAATTCAGGGCCTCTCTGACACCTGGAGGATTTTGGTGAGCAAAGCAGAAAACACAATTATTGGCACAGGATCGGATTTTCATTGGCTCAACAATGATTCCCAGCTCCTCATCCAGACTTTTTGTTATATTTATTTCTAGAGCAATCCCTGTTCTAAGAATTTTTATTTTGAGATCTTCATCGGCAGAATAAAAGGCATAATCTATCTCATCAGATATGTTGCGATCATTTATGGATAACAAATTATCACCTACCTGAATACCCATGGCTTCAGCAGGCGTTTTCGGAGTAATGGCTACAATATTCATCGCGTGAATATATTCAGTACCCTATGGCGATGAAACGTTTTGATCGCTAGTCTGTACCTAATACTTCAATCAAGTCAAACTTAAAATTTCATGCATTTTTCCAGTTTCAGCTAAATATTTTAGTAATTGCTCATTCCTTGGTTGTGAACCGTTGAGGAGCGTCTAAATTTTCCGCCATGTTGGTCGGTATTTATTCTATAAAGGTGATAATATGACTATCCTTCCCTTTTGCGGGACGATTTATAACCCTGAAA
>JABMOS010000032.1 GCA_013203185.1 Fidelibacterota bacterium
AGATTTTATTAATGCCTGATTCAATTAGTTTAAGCCCCATTATGAGTTAATTATGTCACTGGCAGCTGCAATTGTCTATGCAATCGGCTTCATGGTTTTTGCCATTATTTTTCGTTTAAGACGGAAAAAGATGATGGATAAGCATATGGAAAAAGCCGAAGCAAAATTTTCAAAATCTTATAAAGGAAGCAATAATGATTAATACCATCTGGATTGTCCTCATGGGCGGTGGAATTCTGGTAGCCGGGTTTCAATGCCTGGGTTTGGACTATAGTAGCGCTTCAGGCCTGGTTATGAACCCCAGCTTTGTCCCCCTCACAGTTCTCACCAAGGGTCTTTTCGATTCTGCCAAAGCTTCTGTTAATCTTGCCATGGGTCTTATTGGTATCATGGCATTGTGGCTTGGTCTCATGAAAATTGCCGAAGAATCCGGTCTGGTCAAGCTTTTCGCACGCGCGGTCCGCCCCGTAATGGTAAAACTCTTTCCAGAAGTTCCACCAGATCACCCAGCCATGGGTGCCATGGTCATGAATATTGCTGCAAATATGCTGGGTTTGGGTAATGCAGCCACACCCCTGGGACTCAAAGCTATGCAGGAATTACAGTCTCTTAATAAAATCAAAGATACTGCCTCCAATGCTATGGCGACCTTCATGGCCTTGAACACCTCTTCCGTGACATTCATACCTGCAACCATCATTGGTATTCGGGCAGCGGCCAATGCTTCCAATCCAGCTGAAATTATTGGTCCAGTCATTCTTGCCACAGGTGTATCTACAACAGTGGCCATTCTTGCTATCAAGACCTTGCAAAAACTTCCTAAATATCGAATGCCTGAGCCAGAGGTAGAAGGAGAGGAGGTCTGATATGTTTCAAGGAGTAATTAATGGCGTATCTGCCGTCGCAATCCCCCTCCTCATTTTGGCCATTGCAGGCCATGGTTGGTACAAGAAGGTCAAAGTTTATGAGGTTTTTACTGAAGGCGCTAAAGAAGGGTTTACTGTGGCCGTGCGAATCATTCCTTTCCTTGTAGCGATTCTGGTGGCAATCGGTTCATTCAGAGCATCAGGGGCTCTGGATCTGATCACTGATTTGTTAAGCCCTATGACTGCCTGGATTGGAATGCCTGGCGAGGTGATTCCTATGGCACTTATGCGTCCCTTGAGTGGCAGCGGCGCCCTGGGGATTGTCTCGGAATTGATCAATACGTACGGGGTAGATTCACTAATTGCCCGTATGGCAGCTGTCATGGAAGGATCCACTGAAACAACCTTCTATATTCTGGCTGTATATTTTGGCTCCGTAGGGGTCAAGAAAACCCGTCATGCCCTCCCAGCAGCGCTTCTGGCTGACCTGGCTGGGATTGTTGCCGCGGTGGTTGTTACGCAAATGGTATTTGGCTAAAGCGGGTCTACTGTGCTATTTTTGTAATCGTTTCCTCTCCGAATTGATCTTGCAATAGGGAGGAGGGGAAATTATGATGGCAGTCGATGCGATAAATTTGAAATGAGTGGTTTAGTTAGTGAAAGGAAGCAACATGAGACAGTTAGTTACAATAGTCCTGATAGGAGCATTTTCCATTGGATTATTTGGTGCAAATTTGCACCGACCTGATGAAGTAGTATCAGCAGCATTTACAAAAATGGGTGAGCCCCAGGGTGAAGAAATTTCCCTCACTCCAGGTCAGGCAGGCGCTACAACAGGTTTGCGGGAAGGCAATTCAGTCCTCGTTGATTCCTCTCAAAATGGTTATGGTCTGGTTGCTTCTGAGACCAATCCCATATCCGTAAACCCTTACGATCATAATAAAATGATTATGGGTTACCGTCAGTATACAGATGGTACAGCTTCTGGTTCTATTGGTATGGCTGCATCTGATGATGCCGGTGAAACCTGGACTACTTATTCAAATTTAAACTTCGGACTTGCCAATGCCGGTCGTTATCCTTCTGCACTTGCTGCGGAAAACTATCCTGTTGTGCTCTGGAATGAGTATGGTGGTGGTGGTGGTGAATTTGGTGGACGTGCCTATTACACCTTTGATCTGTTTGGCTATGGTGGCGGATTCTGGTTTCCTGGTGTAGATATCCACTCAAGCCCTCTTTCTCACGATGCCTGGGTTCTTGTTCCCACACAGAATGTGGATGGAGACGGGAATTACATCATGAATGTCATTGCCTCGGACTGGTCTGGGAATAATGATCGCATTCATTTTCGCGGACAATCCAATGGTCCCTGGCAGGGAACTGCCCTGCCCATGTCTGCTCCCACTATTATCGCAGAAAATTCTTTAGATTTCCTATTTGAGGCCGATGCCAACTACACCTCAAATGGTAACATGGATATAAATGATGAGGGTGTGGGTTACTATGCCTTAACCTCATTCTGGAATGACGAAGCTGCCATCGGAAACCATACCATATTCGTCAAAAAGACCAGTGATTTTGGTGCAAGCTGGAGTGACTGGTACTATATCGGAGACAATGCCCTCAATGATTATTTTTGGGATGTATTCCCTGACAGTATTGAGGATGGTGAAGGTGGCTGGGCTTATCTCGAAGAAGGCTGGACTCCTTTCATCGGATATGATACTGAAGTAACCACTGACGCAGATGGTGGACTCCATGTTGTCGCTCCTGTGCTCCCTTCTGATCCTGATGGTGTATATCCTTATTGGGCAGAAGAGAATGGTCTTTATCATTTCCATGCAGATGAGTCAGCATTTGTGCTCTCTAGTGGAGAAATTGATGTGAGCATCGGTTTCATCGCCAGTATGCAATTGATGTGGCAGGTTTATGGAGACGGTGGCTGGCAGGCCAATGGTGTAACCATGGCAACTGATCTTGAGGTAGAAGATAGGCTCTACATGGCCTATTATACGGTGTCCGACACGGTTACAATTGGCGAAAATTCTTACTCCTATTATGATATCATGGCCAGTACCTCTAATGACAATGGTGCTACCTGGGGAGAATCTGTTAACCAGACACTAACTTTTGATCCTGACATGGATGAAGTCTACCCACACATGAATAAATTTGGTGTGGATGGTGAAGTGTATATGATGTACCAGATGCCTGATTACAATCAACAAACAGTCGCCGATGATGTCACTTTCGCAGGGTATCTGAATAATGTCTATTTCTTGAAATCTAGATTAGCTGCACCGACTGTGGGTGTGGATAATGAAGCAGTTCGACCTGTCAACTTTGAGTTGAAAGAAAACTATCCGAACCCATTCAACCCATCAACCACTATTGAATTCAGCATCCCAACTTCTGGTTTGGTTGAATTAACAATATATGATATTACTGGTCGTGCAGTTGAGACCCTGCAACAGGGTTTTCTCACCGCTGGAAATCACCAGGTTACATTTACTGGTACCAATATGGTAAGTGGTGCATACTTTTATACTCTGAAATCACAGGGGTTTCAGGATGTTAAAAAGATGCTGTTGATTAAATAATAGTACGAATTGAAAAAGAGGTCATCTGAGTGTGTGAAGGGATGTTTTAATCAAATCAGAACATCCCTTTGCTCCCGTCAAGGTGAGGTCACTTCTTAGCTGACCTCTTTTTGTTTTCTGGCTCTACCATGCTGAGCCAATAAAATGCATGTGAAGATAGCCTCAATGCTGCAGGGAGATTTCATCAGAAGTGTTTGGTTAAAATTCAGTCTGGATTTGTTAAGTCTTACCATGGCCTGGTCCGCTACCGTAGGAACCATCTCAGGACGAATAACAGA
>JABMOS010000033.1 GCA_013203185.1 Fidelibacterota bacterium
ATATCATAAAACGCAAGGATTTGCGACTGATTCCCAAGGATTAGATGAAGCGTATTCTGCATACTTAACGTATTGGGAGATCGAATATAAGATTCTTCGTAACCCCTTACACTATACACACCACCCAAAGGGTTGAAGATTGAAGGATCAGTTGAGGATTGCGAATGATTTTGAATGGTCGCCGCTGATCGTTGAGAAACATAAATATTCCCAGGAAATTTGTATTCAATTTCAGACCTGACCATAAACTTCCTGGTGGACTTGGGTTCAAAATTCATCTCCTGATAGAGAGTTGTCCACAAAGATATCCCCTGGTGGGTCTGGTTGTTTAAGCTTGTTTGTCGGTAGCCGAGACCAAGCAAGCGCTTATTGCTTGGTGCCCACTCTGGATAAAGTAAAACTCCTTCATGGGTGATAATAGACTCATTCTTTTCATAATTAAAGTGAATCGACTGCTCCCAACCCACATCCCATCCCAGACCGATTGTGGATTGAACCACCTGATAGTTCCCATCTATAACTTCCCTACCAAATTGAAAAGTTGCAGCAATGGGTAATTGGAATAGCCAGGGATATTTAAAACCCAGATTGAATGACTCAGAATTGGATTTCAACCGTTTCCATGAGAAGGTAAGAGACTTCCCCTTGCCATCGAAATTTGGAATATTTACATTGATTTGTCCATACCAGGACAGCGTATCAGCAGTACTGTTTTTATTAAAGCTCGCCAGTCCTTGTACTTTTAGCTCAGGATAGTAACTAACTCTATACCTTAAATGATACTCTGCATTACTATCCTTAGATAGCAGGGAGTAATTTGCAAGGTGATAGCCCAGACCAATAATTCTGCGTTGGGCTTCCTGAAGCTTGTCACTTGAAATAGTGGCTTGTCCCATCTTAAACTCTTTTTCCAGATAATCGGAACCTTTGGAGGATATACCTTCAAAATGTAAATAGCTTAGGGTTGATGGAAAACCAGGCGTTATATCTGCAACTATTTGATCTCCATCATCAGAAGATTGCACTACTTCAATTTTCGCATCCCAATACCCCATTGAGGAGAGCGTTTCCAATCTAGAATGTAAGATCGAATCAATTTCTGAATAATTCACAAGGAGGGTATCACTGTGATCAACATTATTAACGACAAGCTCGATCTGCTGACCCAGAAGAAAATTGGTGAGGAAAAAGAGTAAGCCTATTTTGAAAAGGTATGATAGCATTAGAAGTGGGTTCTTCCTTCCACCCGCAAGTATTGCTCGTTCTTATTATCTCCCCGTTTTTGGATGCTGTAGTTCATGGAGACTTGAAACATGCTTGAAAAGGTATAGCGACCATTTACTGAATATTTCCAGTTATCTCCAGGCTGTCTTCCTGAAAAAACAGAATATGGGATAGAATTCACATCTGCAACCACATTGGATAGGGTCAATTTCTGATCTACTCTACCCCTGCGTTTATACCTGAGACTATGATTGAGATTCAACAAGGATTCTGAATAAGTTTTATCGAGTTGCTTATCATTCACCAAAGAGTATGTGACATCCATTTCAAGTTTTTGCTGGGTGGAAACTTTCATGATATGATTGAAAAAAGGTCTGGACGATATCCACGATTCCCGGGCGAGCGGGTTGTATTCAAGATCACGTTTCCTTGACTCCAAGGTGATGCCGACTTTGGATTGGTGTGCACCATTCCAGATAAAATTGCCGTCTAGACGATGAGAAATAAATTCATTCTCTTCTGAACCGTAGTTGTACAGAGTAGAATTGTTTTGACTCGATTTTCCAGAATAGCTCAAGCGGGTAAAATTTGTGGTCTGTCCTGTTTGCAGGTCCAGAAGCAGACTTAGCATGGATTGGCCTTGGATGACTCGCTGACTTTGAATTTCCCTTTTAAGACGAAACTCATGCCCAAGACGACTTCTGAAGGCGAGCCGATCCAATTGCCCAAAACCATCTGAAGTAAAATCTAGCCTGGACTTATTTTCAAATTTCCGGACTTGCTCTTCTCTATCAGAATACAAACGCTGGCGAATAAATCGTCCACCACTGACCAGGATATAATCCTGGATTGCAGGATCAAAACTAAAATCTCCATACCCTGTATCTACTTCGATATAGTGATAGTCAAATCTTGGAATATGCTCTTCATCCAGGATAAAAGATTCTTGAAAACTGAGGCTATTGTCCAGAGCATTTCCAGTGACCTCCATCTTACCAAGATAGTAACGTTTAACCGACCCGCTATCACTGCTATGTTCTCGATATTTCATGCTCACCAAGCCTTGTGCGTCCAGAATATTTTCAAACTTGTATTCAGCAATCCAGTCCTGTCGCTGATCATTCCACTGATCAATATTGTCGGAATCAAGGACGCTACGGCCAGGATCAGAAAATCGGTAGTCTCTCCTCTGAACATAGCTGAACATCACTTTTTGATCCTGAGAATATTGGAAGGATGTATTGATTCCTGACTCCACATGATCGTTGCTCTCATGAAATACAGAGGAAGATCCCTCCTCTAGATTTACAGACACGCCAGTCGTTAACCTGCCGGTGCGGTAGCTGGATTTGAATGCATGATTCTGGCTTAGGGAACTGTCCAGATTTGATAGAATAGCTGTGTATTCAGCATAGAGTGGCGCTTTTTGGTCTGACTTGCTCTCAATCTTAACTTGCTGACCAACTGGGGTACCTGCTCGTTCCATATTAGAAATGGAGGTCTTTATGTAATTTTCACTGATCTGCCCAATACGAAAATGCCCGTATCTGAGATGCTCAGATTCATTCAACCTCGTGCTCAAATGCCATTGCCGATAATATTCCAACGTCTCTAAAGCATCATGACTGGCATATCCTGTTTCTATTTGCCTGTCCCCAAAACGGATTCCAAAGTTGGAGCGATTGATTCCCAGATCAATATCCCATGCTATCCTTGACGATTGTACCTCGGCCCTTGAGTATAAATTTTTATTGTCCTGGGAAACCCCAACATCAAAGTTTGCATCTATACTCGCTTTTTTTGCATGCCCTGATAGTGAAAATACCGAAAGAGATTGTGGCGCAATATATTGAGTGGCTGGTAGATACTCACCAAGTTCAGGATCGAATACATAGAATGGGATGGGGACATTTATTTCTTTCCGGTAAGTCCCGCGGTCAAGTCCAACATAGCTAAACTCGGCGATATAATCACCGAGTTGATCACCCCTGAAAATCAAAACCCCGCTAGAATCCAGATCATAGCTCCCATTCAGCGTATCAAGTACAATTGTACTTAACTCAGTTGTATTGGTGGAGGTATTGAGGGGCTCAAATATTTGCTCAAGTTGCTCAGCTTCAATATTGCCAAGAGGGTTGTTCTTATCATCCCTGATATCATGCCAGGCAGCAGATATATAAAATGGTGAGTCTTTTCTATTCCCCAATTCGACTTCTCCACTGATGAGTTGCTTCCCAAATGAATACGAAGCAAGATAGATATCCGGAACATATTCAAATTCGATGCTGATTCTGGAATTTGATGAGAGGATATTGTTTTGAGTAAAGTGGACTTCTGCAGCATTATAATCTATGATGTAGTCATCATTCTCCCCTCGAATGAGTAACTGGTCATCTAGTTTGACCTTCTCTGTCCCTGCTAAAATAATGATGAATTTCTCACCATTCTTACCAGACAATCGATAAGGGCCCTGCTTGCCATTCTTCCCCTGAATCTGTAAGAGATGATTCTTCCCATAGCTGAAACCCAAAGCGCCCTGCATACCCCCTTTTTGCGATTTTGCCTGAACTCTGATTCCTTCTATAGATCTATCTACTTTTCCAAACTTTCCATTGTTAAGTTTTAAATCGACATCTCCAATAGAAGCATTTAATTCTGGACCGTTGATTTGGATCAACACTCTTTCGAAATCATTCAGACGACGCGTATTTCCAATGGGCTGAAGTGGCGACGTTTTGTCCGTTAAGACACCTTCAACAGTGTAATTCTCATTCAAATTACCTTTTATCTTTAGAAACATACTCGATTGCAATGATACTGATGAATTGCTGGAAACCTGTATTCCCCTGGTAATGCTTCCAATGGCGTCTAAACCATTTTTTGCAGATTGGGGACTTAGAGTAGCTGCCCTGACGTGCTTGCTGGTATCTGGTTCCGGCGTGTAGAGAGGATGGTATACTGAATATACTCTTTGTAGCTTTAAGGTATCAGGCCCAATTATGTACATAACTGAGTCTGTGCTGTCATCAGATATTTGTACCATAAGCGCTTCCTGGCCAGCCGCAAGACTGCATCCCAGGGTGATCATAAGATATATGATTGGCTTGTAGATATTTCTACCGAGCTGTAATGATAATATTAGTATTTAATATTGGCATTGGATTCCCTAGTCAGTCTGGTAAACGATGGAAGATCAATTTACGTTCCATGGCGAGAATAAAATATTATCTACCAGGAATATGCCAATATGAGAATATTGTAGATAATATGGGCATAAACACTGATACCATAGCCCCGGGCATAAAAAAGACTCCCTAAAAGCAGACCCCCAAATACACGTTGTGAAAATACAGGGAAACTATAGGTCTCCATGAATAAATGGAAGGCAGCAAAAACAAGGGCAGACAGTAAAACTGCGATTGGAACAGCGACCCTTGATCGGATTGTAAGACCTCTCTCAAGAAGAATGAGGAAAGAACCAATGAGAACAAGTCTGAAGATAAGCTCCTCAAAAATCCCTGCACCCACTGCCAAATTAATATTGGATATCTTTTCTTCCATTGTCACGAGTTGCAAGGGCAGCTGTGTAAATAATTGTAGACTGATAAAGATAATTGAGCCCCAGAGCATGCTTTCCAATAACATATAGATGATGTAATTGGCGTGAATCCCCGGGTTTTTTTCTATTTTGTACCCACGAACCATCACCGCGATAAACAATGCGAGCAAAAGTGACGAAACAACCAGTGGATTCGTCAACCCTAGAGATTCAAAGAAGCTGCGTAATAAGATTTCTCCAGTGTTGCGCAATTCAAAAAAAGAATCCTTGAATAGTATAAGAATTCCAATCTCATAAATTGCCACGGCTGGTAGGGTTAGGATGAGGCTGTAGTGAAGAGATTTGGAACTGTTTAGATATTGTCGGAGTGGGGAAACTTTTCTTGCCATTAATGGTTTTAACTGATTGTTAGATGCTCAAGCTTAGAGTTCATCTAATCATTAAGTTTCAACACTGCCAGGAAGGCATCCTGAGGAACTTCTACGCGGCCTACCTGCTTCATGCGTTTCTTACCCGCCTTCTGCTTCTCGAGCAGTTTTCTTTTACGTGTGATATCACCACCATAGCATTTGGCAGTTACATTTTTACGCAAGGCTCTCACGGTTTCCCGGGCAATAATTTTCTGGCCAATAGATCCCTGAATGGGCACCTCAAATTGCTGGCGGGGAATTAATTCTTTCAATTTGGCGCACAACCTTCTGGAGTGATCATAGGCCTTATCTCGGTGGACAATTTGGGACAACGCATCTACCCGCTCCGTGGCGATGAGAATATCCAATTTTACCAGATCCCCTCTACGGAAATCAATAGGCTCATAATCAAAAGAGGCATAACCCCTGGATGTGCTTTTTAGCTGATCATAAAAATCAAAAATGATTTCAGACAGCGGTATCTCAAAATAGATCTGAACCTTGGATTCATCCAGATAATGAGTCGATTTATAAATGCCACGCTTGTCAATGATAAGTTTCATCAAGTTGCCTATGTACTCTGGTGGCGTTAGCACTTCGGCAGTGACATATGGTTCATCAATGTGATCAACTTCCCCTGGATCTGGCAGGTCACTTGGTTTATCCACCATAATATGAGTACCATCTTTGAGATTAACCTTGAATTTGACGTTGGGCTGGGTGGTGATAAGATCGATCGCAAATTCACGTTCAAGACGCTCCTGAACAATTTCCATGTGGAGAAGACCCAGATATCCCACTCGGAATCCAAAACCCAGGGCACCAGATGTTTCAGGCTCCCAGGTCAGGGCAGCGTCGTTTAAATTGAGCTTTTCCAGGGCAGCTCTCAAGTTGGCATAATCATCAGAAATGATTGGATAAACACCTGAATAGACCATGGGTTTTACTTCACGATAACCTGTGAGCGCCTCAGAGGCACCGTTTTTGGCTGTTGTGATAGTGTCACCAACGCGAATTTCACTAATATCTTTAATATTGGCGATTATATAGCCAACATCACCTGCTCTAAGAATATCACCCTTGAACTTTTTAAGCTTAAAATATCCGAGCTCAGCAACTTCGTATTCCTCTTTACTGGCCATGAACCGAACTATTTCTTTGGACTTTAATTGACCCTCAAGGACTCGCACGTAGGCTACTGCACCGCGATATGCATCATAGGTACTATCGAAGACCAATGCTCTCAACGGTAAATCGTCATTACCCTCAGGGGCGGGAATACGCAGAACGACAGCTTCCAGAATTTCCTGGATACCGATATCTGCCTTGGCAGAGGCCAGAATAATTTCATCCTCATCACACCCAAGCAAATCAACAATTTGTGATTTGACGTTATCAATCTGAGCAGCCTGGAGATCAATTTTATTAATAATGGGGATGATTTCCAAACCACTCTCAACTGCAAGCATGGCATTGCTAACAGTCTGGGCTTCTACACCCTGGGCAGCATCTACTAAAAGCAAGGCGCCTTCACAGGCATCCAGACTTCTGGATACTTCATAGCTAAAATCTACATGTCCTGGCGTATCAATAAGGTTTAGCACATAATCCTTGCCATCTTTGGCAGAATATTTCACTTGGATTGGATGAGACTTGATGGTTATACCGCGTTCGCGTTCAAGATCCATATCGTCCAGGACTTGATTCATCATCTGCTTATTGGATAGTGTGTGGGTTTCCTCAAGGAGACGATCTGCCAGCGTTGATTTTCCGTGATCAATGTGGGCGATTATACAAAAATTTCGAACTTCAGATCTCATCATAGGGCGCAATATACGCTCGATTGTCTCGTATCAAACAGGAAGGGAAAACTGATTTATGGTGATGCTCAGGAGATTAAAATTTTAAGAAGAAACTGTTCCCACCTCTGGGCGAGTCTTCAATGCCCACGACAGCATCATGTTCTGTTGCAATTCTCTTGACGATGGCCAATCCAAGTCCACGTCCGCGCTTAACTCCTTCTTCAAGTTGGACATTGCGCTTAAAGATGGATTCCCTCATCTCTTCTGGTATGGGTGGGCCGGCATCCTCGACTCTAAGCGCAACTTTGCCCTCTTCTTTCCGCAAAATGATATCTATAGAGCCACCTGGAGTTGAATATTTTATGGCATTACTAATATAATTTTTAGGGATCTCAGCCAGGATGGGGTTTGCCACGATAAGCAGCGATTTTGGCAATTGAAAATTTAAGGACATTGAAGCCGTTGCCAAAGGAGATGAAAACTCAGCCTCCATGGCCCTGAGTAACGGAACCAGGTCAATACTGTCCTTGGATATATTTTCTCCAATACTCAACTTTGATAATACAGTAGCATTTTCAATGACTTGCATCAAACTTTCAGCACTGCCCTGTAACAATTCATACATTTCATTGGATTTATCTTCTGTGATCAATAAATCTGTGATTGAGCTAATGACGCCAGCAGGGTTTCTTAAATCATGGGTTATGACATCAAGGAGCAATTCTTTCATGCCATTGGCATTCGCCAGCTCACCTGCCAATTCTTCCAGTGCTGTACCCTTTCTAGCACGGTCTATGGTGAGTGCAACCTGACCAGCAGCAAGATTTAACAGCCTTACATCTTCTTCTTTGTACTGGGTGATACCATCGTATTCCTGTAAAACAAATGCACCAATAACTTCATCTTTAACTTTTAGAGGTATTCCCAGCCACACACTTGGTAACTCACCGGCTAAAGTCACCTGACCACTATCCATAAGGGCGCGAATTTCAGTCTGTTTGACGTGAATGGTCTCCTGCTGCACAATAGCCCTTGCCGTAAGGGAGGTTTCTGGATCAAGGGGAATACTTTCTGGCAATTCTGATTTGTAGAGATCTCTTTCATAGGGAAAGTAGAGGGTATTATTTTCCTTATTGTGCATTACCAACAAGAAGTTGCTGGTTGAAATAATTTCGCTAATGAATTGGTAGATTTTATCATAGAGACTTGTGACATCTGTAGCTTCTATAGCAGCAGATGTTATTGCATAAAGAACATCCCTGAGCTTTTGATCCTTAAGTGCTCTTTCTTCTTCGGCTTTGCGTTGTGAAATATCCTCAGTTAGAGCAACAAGGTGAGTCACGGTTCCAAAGGAATTTCGAATTGGAGAAATAGATATCTTTCCCCAGGTCAGTTCGCCACTACGTTTCCGGTTGACAATTTCACCACTCCAAACAGATCCACCCTTAATTGTATCCCACAAGTCCTTATAGAAAGTTTCATCATGGAGGTCAGACTTAAAGAGCCTTGGATTCTGGCCTATAAGTTCATTGAGGCTATATCCCATAAGGGATAAAAATTGACTGTTAACGTATTCGATGCTGCCCTCAATATCTGTAATCACTGTCATGACAGGGCTTTGCTCAACAGCCTGACTCAGTTTCAGGAGTTGTAGGTTTGATTGATTTTGCTCGGTTATGTCAAGGGCATGGCCCACATTCTTTACATTTCCTTCACTATCAGTAAAGGAGTTTGCAGAGATAAGAATATCACGTTTCTCACCATCGGGACGTAGAATATCCAGAGAATAGTCGGTGGGAGCTTCCTCACCCGCTGTTCTGCCTTCATAATTCTTGAGGACTTGAAGACGGGATGGCCCGAGATGCTCAGAAAAATTTGAACCAATCAACTCCTCTCGAGGTCGATCAAATATTTCGCAAAGTCTATCATTTACATAGACGAATTTATCCTTATGGTCGATGATATAGATGCCTGTGGTAGATTGTTCCACGATGGCTTGAATATGTGCTTCTGATTCTTCAACCTGTTTTTGCACCTTCTCCTGTTCGCTCTTTAGCTGAGTATTCTTTATACTTTGTGAGATGAGGTGAGCAACATCTTTAATAACAGCAAATTCGCTACGGAAATTTGGGATACCTAAATTCCAGGTAAATCCAAGCAGCCCAACAATCCCCGCTTCACCGCGAATCAAAATGAGAAAAGAATCCTCATCAAGAATTGTCTTCATAAGATCATCAGGAATCATCATCTTCTGATTTTCCAGAGAATGCTTATCTATCTTTTGCAGATAGGATTCAAAGGCTTCAGGTGCAATGCCTTCGGACTCACTGGCACTTATTATATCATCATCGGACCACAAGACTATCCAATACTTGGTAAATATATTTGTCGCTGAAAATGAGGTATGGAGCAGGCTGCCAATTTCCTCAATACTCTCCGTGGATTCCAAACTGCTGTATATGGAATCTTTCATTCCCAGGAGTTCATTGATCCTGAGCATCATTTGATCTGTAGCAAAACGCGTGAGTGCTATTCTGATCATTGTACGAGCAGCTTGATCGTCAATAGGCTTGTGAAGATAGCCATAGGCGTCTGCATCCTGGATGGCCTTCGAAATATGCTGTTCATCAGCATAGGCGGTGGCAAACACAATTGGAACCGCTTGTATCTTATGGATTTCTTGAGCGGTCTCAATCCCATCCATTTTACCTCGGAGCTTGATGTCCATGAGAATGATGTCCGGGTTGGTCTGGGCAGCAAGCTTAAGAGCTTCTGCGCCTGTCCCTGCGATACCTACAACGGTAAATTCATCCTGCTCCAGGCGAATGGAAAGATCTTCAGCGTGAAGCCGTTCATCTTCAACGATAAGAATGCGAATTATTTGTTGTGAACTATTCATAGTTTTCAAACAGTTGTAAATAAATCAACTATATGACTGAAATAATATAAAATCCTCTATATGACTAGCGTAATCTTATATGTGAAGGTTACTCAATTTCAGAAAAATATTTAGCAATCCTTTGGCCAGCTTTGCCTTCCCACCCATCGATTGGATAACCATCGATATTATCCCCTTCAATAATGGATACTATTTTGGCTTCAATCTGTTCTATATCAAAACCCAAAAGGGTATTTGTGCCCTTGGTAAGGGTCACAGGACGATTGGTAGTATGGCCAATGGTTAGGCATTGAACTCCGAGGACTGTGGATTCCTCCTGAATACCCTGTGAATCAGTCACTACCACCACCGTGTTCTTTAATAGCTTTAGCCAATCGTGGTAGTTCTGAGAGGAAATAAATTGAAGATTTACGCCTGGATCTAACATTACCTCAGGTATATCCTCCAGAAGCATAAGGGTTTTGGGGTGTAATACGCAACATATCCTCAGCCGCTCTGAAAGTTTTTCAAGCATGGTCATAAATGAGATCAAAAAAGGTTTATTATTCAGGACGTGATCATGGTGAAGTGTCATAAGGATGTAGCCACCTGCTTCCAAACCATACCGATCTAAAGCATTACTATCTTCAGCAAAGCCCAGATTAGCAAATACAGCATCTGCTCGAATATTACCTACTTCAATAATGTTGCTATTGTCATAACCTTCGCGAATAAGAGGAATGACCGGCTCTTCATTTGATGTAAACATATATGTTGAGAGTCTATCAATAAGCATATCATTCTGCTCTTCTGCAATTTGGGAATCATAGGAACGAACCCCAGCATCAATATGGGCAACTTCAATGTGAGCACGTGATGCCACCATTGAACAGGCCAAGGCAGAGTCTGAGTTGCCTAAGACCATGACGATGTCAGGCCGATCAATATGAACCTGATTTTCATAGGACATCATGATGGATGTCAACGTTCCAATTCCTACAACTGTATTGATATCGAGGTACACATGAATAGGCGCAAGATTTAATTGCTCAATGAGGTCCTGGCTGAGCTCTGGATCATAGTGCTGGCCAGTATGAATGATGCGGAGATCCAGTTTATCTTCGAAATCCTTAAACGCAGTACTAAGTGCAGCAGCACGAATAAAATCCGGTCGAACGCCAACAATTATATCTATCTTTTTCATATGATCTCCAATTTAAGCATCCAATCTAGATCAAATATGGTGCATCTGGTCAAGTATTTCACATGCCTAACTTATACTTCAGGGTAATCCCATAATGCCGCGGATCACCATAGCTCATATACAGCTTTTCAGTATAGCTGGGTGGCTCCAGCCCGAAGAAAAAGCCTCTCACGGCATATTTTGTATCTAATAAATTATCTGCCCAGAATGACATGTCCAGAGACTGGGAGAAGGAATAGGTGATCCCGGTATTCAACAGACTGTATGCCTGTGATACCTGATCATGACTCTCAGAGAAATAGAATTTATCCTTTCCTGATATGGAAGTCCGAAACGAAATGGTCTTTGACAGATCATAATCAACGCCTAGTCTGTATGAATACCTCGGTGCATGAGCAAAAGCTCTATTGCCAAGGGATACCAATTGACCAGGCGCAACCTCGAAAGAGTACTCCTCAGTTTTGGATTCCAGCAAACCCAATGTCCCTGACAAATGTAGCCTAGAACTTAAAGCCCTTCGAAATTCCAACTCCATCCCATACACATGGCCTTTGGATGCATTTCCAATGTAATAAGTAAAACTATTGGGGTCCATGGGATCTTGTTGGCTGGATAGCGACACCTGTTGGTCCATTCTCTGAGTGTAAAAAGCGAGAATCGAAACCATCCCCTGATGTGAAACACCTCTGTAGCCAATTTCATAATTATTAACATATTCAGGGGAAAATGGTCGGTTGCTATCAAGGATGCGTGGATGTTGATTAATGCCGCCAGCCTTGAAACCCCGAGCCGCATTGATAAAGGTTGTCTTTCGCTGATCAATTTTATATAGAAGTGCAACTTTTCCACCATTGAGTTGATCATCCAGGCTGAAGGTAGTGGTTTTGTTATCTGCGTAGTCAGTGTTGCGTAATCCCACACGAAGGTTTGATGTGAGCGAAAGTTTTTTGGTGGGGCTATAATCAATCTGGGCATATGCAGACCGATTCTTCAAATGAAACTCACTTTCAAGCTCTGACTCATCCCCGCCAAATAAATAACCCTCTGCATCATCCTTCTCTATGAGATCCTTATAATAGATGCCAGTGATAAGATGGATCGATTGATTTTTACTGGCATGAACCAGACGTAGCTCCTGTGTCGTCGTAGATCTGGTACGAATAACTTTATCAAAAAAATCGTAACTCCACCCTTCCACATTATAGGGCTCCTCAGCCCAAAATTCATCATTCCCCCAATCGCCGTCATAGCTGTATTCCATGTCAGCCGTTGAAAATGAAGAAATTGAGAAAAGATCTGTTCCTGGTGCTATTGAATATTCTGCCCTGATGACTGCAGCATTCAGTGCCTGACTATCTTTACCGGGTTTATCGCTATATGTTGTAAATCCGGTATTTGTGGGGCTCCATGTATCATACCCATTATCCAAATTGACTGCCAGTAAGGTAGTCTTGATCTCAAGTTTTGGCTGGACAGTCCAGATGATTTTTAGTCTGCCCAAGGTTTCAAGTCGTTCATTGGTGGTAGGGTCATCCAGATATTCATTGTATTGAAATCCATCTGAATATCCCCGATAAATAGCCACACGAGCGTTAAGGGTTGAGCTGGTATGGAGGTTAAATGCTGTACCCATGTTCAGGGTGCTCGCATTTCCTGCTGAAAGGGTCACATAATCATCCTGATCTTGCCCCGGATCATTTGAACGTAAGACAATAAATCCTGCCAGGGCATTGGGGCCATATATGGATGACTGAGGACCGCGAAACAATTCCACCCTGTTCACATCGAAAGTTAAGCCTGACATGCCGATCCCACTCAAATCAAGATCATCAATACTGAAACCGACGGAGTAGTTTGGAGGACCATCACCAGCAAATTGCGAGCGCTCTCCAATTCCTCGAATTTGGAAATATCGCGGTCTGGAGCTTCCACCAGCCCAGTTCAGATTGGGGATATTATTTATCAAGGTCTGGAAGTGTGGTTCACTGGCCTGGTTAATTTGACGTTTACTGATGACACTGATGCCACCTTCTGTATCGAGTAAAGATTGTGTTCTGAGAGCACCATAGACACTCACAGTTTCACCACTTAACAATACGGGAGTCAGTTTAATGGTCTCTGAAACTTCATGGGTAGTCATGATCCTACGTTCATAGGCAATATGCTGAAAGACTATTCTGCTATCTGGTTGACTGGAGATGGAAAAATGTCCTGTCTCATCGGTGATGGTTCCGATGCTGCTGGAAATAATTTCACAACCTACGATGGGTAAATTGGTGGTGGCATCAATGACGCGACCAGAAATAAGATTGTCCTGACTAAATGTCACAGAGTTCAATAAAAGAATGGAAATTAAAAAGAGTGTGAAGCGATTCATATTTTCTCCCTACGCTGGCATGATCCAGATCAGGTTCCTAGGGTTTGATCTCAGCCCAGCCTCCACGTTGGAAGTCGCTGGACACCCCGATATCGGTGACAATATACAGTTATGTTGGAGTTGAAGGGTAAAAAAATGCCACCCCGCAAGGTGGCATTTTCAAATCTAGCTATTTGAGAAGGTCTTAACCGAGAACCGTATCAACCTTGGCTGTAATCTGCGGTTTAGGCACAGCACCGACTAGCATCTGGGCAACTTCACCATTTTTGAATATCAGAAGACTTGGAATGCTGCGAATACCATACTTCTGTGCAACTTCTGGATTGCCGTCTACATCTAATTTTCCAACTTTTAGCTTACCCTTGTATTCAGTGGCTATTTCTGCGACAACTGGAGCAACCATTTTACAGGGCATGCACCATACTGCCCAAAAGTCCACAAGAACTGGTACATCTGACTCAATTACTTCTGCATTAAAGTTGCTGTCGGTAAATTCTTTCACATTTTCAGCCATTATTTCTCCCTTGGAAATCAATTAACATTATAAAAACCTGCAGAAGATAAATGTAGCTTCAGGTATGTCAAGATATTCAATCCCTGAAAAGCACTACGCTTTCATCCATCTATAAATTTCAGGTAAAGTGATGCGTTTTCCATAAAGCAAAATGCCAGTCCGGAACACTTTAGCCGCCAGTCTGATACTCCCGAATACACTAATAATCATGATAATAATTGTAGTGAGTATCTGAAAAATAGTGGTCTCCCCTACAGCAATCTTGATCATCATGAAGAAGGGGGTAACCAGGGGAATATAGCTGAGAACATTGACCAGAGTAGAGTTGGGGTTTTCAATCACCATTGTCCAAAGTACCATGGGAATGATCGCTATGAATGTTATGATTTGGATGGCCTGTTGTGCTTCCTGCTCAGAGTCAAACAAGGCTCCAACGCCTATATAAATTCCTGCGTACAACAAGTATCCCAGTATAAAATATGTAAAGTAAAGGAGTCCGATGGTTGGTGTAAGCAGTGAAAGATCATAATAGTTACCAGCGAAGAAGGTTCCAATGAGATAGATTGTTGACTGTGTAAGTCCCAACATGCCCAGGCCCAAAATTTTTCCAGCCATCAACTCATTGTAACTCACTGTTGATAGCAGTACTTCGATGACCCGGGATGACCGTTCTTCCAGAACTGCTCTAAGAAGGAGCTGCCCACCGGTAAAGATCCCCAGGAAGAGTAAAAACATAAAAACAAATGGAGCTATATACTCGGCGATAAGTTCTTCAGTTTCTCTCTCTTCTGATGAACCAAGATCAAAATGAGAAACATCAACATCAAAAAATATTTCATCCAGAACCTCATCAGACAATTTCAGAGAGCGGGCTTTTTCTTTGATTAGCAGCTCTTTCAGCTCAGATTCAATAATATCGGTTGAGCGCATAGATGAACTGGATCGGGAATAATTCCGGAGCAGCGGATTGCTAAAAAAATCAGCTGGTATGACGAAGTAGCCGTCCAGGGTCTTGTCCGTCACGAGCACATCAAACTGAGTTTGCAAAGATTCAAAGCTGCCATTGGACACTGCCAGATTAAAGGGTGGGGTTTCTTTATCAGCAAATCGCTGATCCAGAGCAAGGGATAATTGGCGGCCGTAGAAGCCAGTTTCATCGATAAGTCCAAAGTTTTTAGTCTCAATCCCAGCACCGGTTCCCGCCATGTATCCTGTCCCCAGACTAATCAGGAGAATGAGAATTGGCATCCCAAAGGTTCCAATTATGAACCATTTCGAGCGAATTCGGCGTCGATACTCAAACCATGCAATTTTCCAGGCGTTCATGATTTCGCCCCCTGGACTAAATGAATGAATATCTCTTCCAGTCCCAACTCAGCAACTCTCACAGATTTCAGATCTATAGATTTATTCAGGGTGGCAATAATCTCCTGTTTGGAATGGCCATCAATATCAATAAAGACTGAACCATTTTTGCGCTCTGAAGTGAAGGCTGAGAAGCATTCATGGGTCAAATCAGATTCCTTTACAGTCTTTACCTGCAGACGCTGAACGCCTTCAGACTGCATGATTTTTGAGAGTTCCCCTGATGTAACCAATTGACCCTGATTGATCAAGGCCACATCATCGCATAGCTTTTCTACCTGGTCCATCTGATGCGAACTGAATACAATGGTTTTACCAGCCTGCTTCATTTCTTCCAAAATTTCTTTTAAGAGCAGCTGGTTAACTGGGTCAAGTCCTGAGAAAGGTTCATCAAGAACAATGTATTGAGGGTCATGGAGTATGGTGTTGATGAACTGCAGCTTTTGTTGATTGCCTTTTGATAACTCACTGACTTTCGATTGAACTCTGGATCCCAGATCAAATCGCTCCAGATTGGCTTTGATCTTATCGTTGGCATGTGGAACACTGCGCAAATGGGCAAAGTATTGCAGGGTTTCAAGTACTGAGATCTTTTGGTAGAGACCTCGTTCTTCAGGTAGATACCCAATTTTATTGGATGGGGGTCTTTGGTTACTTCCTTCAAAAATGATCTCACCCTCATCAGGAATGATAATGTTCATGAGCATACGAATGGCTGTGGTTTTTCCTGCCCCATTGGGACCAAGAAAGCCATAAATTCTACCTGGTTGAATGGTCATATCCAGGTGAGAAACCGCAGCTATGGAACCATATGTTTTGGAGATTCCTCTGATTTCTATCATCGTGTCACTTTCAGGCTTTGAGGAAGTTTGAGAGTCAAATTCTAGTTATGAATAATTCGTAGAAATTTGCGCTTACCTGCTTTGATCACAAAACTGCCTTTGGTGTTAAAGGGAAAAAACTCATCCTGAACTTTTTCACCATCAACGCTCACAGCGTTTTGCTTAATGAGCCTGCGAATTTCGCCTTTGCTGGCGAATAGTCCGCTTTGGTCAAGCAGTGATAACAGGGTTTCATCAGCAGACTCTACAATGAGTTCAGGCATGTCATCAGGAACATCCTTTTTGATAAATAAATTATCAAAAGCCTGTTGTGCAGCTTCAGCCGACTCATCATCATAGTAAACTTTCACCAATTCACGACCCAGTTGTCGCTTGAAATCCCGGGGATTCTCACCAGATTTCATGTTGGCTTCAATCCCCTTAATTTCATCCATTGGTAGATTGGTAGTGAGTGTGAGGTACTTGATAATCATTTCATCGGGTATAGATAAAACTTTTCCGAACATATCAGCAGCAGAATCTGACAACCCAATATAATTATCATAACTCTTGGACATCTTTTCCACGCCGTCTGTACCTTCCAGGAGTGGCAAAGTCATGATAACCTGTTGAGCCAGGTTAGATTTCTTCTGCAATTCTCGTCCCATGAGTAGGTTAAATAATTGATCTGTTCCACCCAATTCTACATCGGAGTGCAAAAAGACGGAGTCTTGAGCCTGTGCAAGGGGGTACAGGAATTCGTGAACCGATATTGGGGTTCCGCCCTTATATCTTTGGGAAAAGTCATCGCGTTCAAGCATTTGGGCCACTGTTACCTGTGCAGCCAGCTTTATGACTTCAGAAAAATTCATGGTATTTAACCAATCTGAATTGTGCACCACATCAAGCCTGTCAGTGTTCAAAATTATGGAAGCTTGGTCTAGATATGACTTCCCGTAATCACGGGCTTCTTCAAGGGTAATACTGGGTCTGGTCTTATTCCTACCAGTAGGATCTCCAATTGAAGCAGTGAAGTCACCTATGATGAGTATGGCCTGGTGGCCAAGATCCTGGAATTGACGAAGTTTTCTGAGAACAACTGCATGACCAATATGTAAATCAGGACGGCTTGGGTCTGCACCGAGCTTAATCTTTAGTGGTTTTCCTGAATCAATCGACTTTTGCAGTTTCTGCTCCAGCCCTTCTGGAGATACAAAGTCTTCAACGCCCCTGGAGAGTATATCTATCTGTTCTTTAACTGGTGGAAATTTCAAAATCTTTCTCCGCTATTCTTAATGATTGAGTTTTCGGGCTCGTTCCATTTCCCTATCGGCATCTCGCTTGAGAGAGGTCTGCCTTTTATCTCGAATATTTTTACCCTTTGCCAGGCCTAACTCAACTTTCAGCTTCCCAGCCTTAAAGTATAGAGACAACGGCAATAATGTATATCCTTTGGCTTCAATCTCATGACTCAATTTTCTGATTTCTTTTTTGTGAAGCAACAGGAGCCTGGGTCGAGTGGGATCATGCTGATCGTAATCATTTGCTGTCTCCCAGGGTGATATGTGTAGGTTCATCAATGAGATACTCCCATTGCGGGGTCTTGCATACGCATCACCCATATTAAGATTCCCTGCGCGAATAGATTTTACTTCAGTGCCATGCAACGAAATGCCGGCCTCAAATTTTTCTATAATTTCATATTCGTAGTAGGCGCGCTTATTGCGCATGACCAGCTTGATATGTTTATCTTCGTTCATGCGGAAAATTTATTCTTCCCATACCTGATAACAACCCCGCTTTTGCTATTGTTACCCTTAAAGAAGAGCTTTAATGGGAATAGTGTCATAGAACTCACCCCTAAATCCCTTCATAATGCTGAGACATTACCCCATAATACCTTCATTTCTTCAAGTTTGTCTATCATCCAGTGCACATAAAAAAGCTGACCAAGACACTATTAAAGCCTTGATGATCGTGTAATAAGGGATTATAATTAAAGTAATGGTTCAAGTGTTTAACATTGATTTATGATAGAGTGAGCGGATTATGCCAAGGGAAGCCATCAAAAAATTATACTATTCAATCGGAGAAGTCAGTGAAGCAACTGACTTAAAGCAATACGTTCTACGTTATTGGGAATCTGAATTTCCACAGCTATCGCCTGCAAAAAATCGTGCTGGCAACCGTACCTACCGTGAAAAAGATATTGAGTTAGTAAATTTCATTAAAACCCTGCTCTATGAGAAGAAATACACTATTGAAGGCGCTCGTCAGAAGTTAAAGGAATTACAGGATCATGGTCAGCCTCTGAACGTTCTTAGCCTTGAAGAGCCTGTAGCAGCCACTCCTGCCCCACCAGTAGCATCCATTGAGCATCCTGGTTCAACAAAAGTGCAGACATCTCCCCAGGGAGATATGACCCCTGAGAGTTACAAGAAATTTCTAACAAATCTTCGTACAGAGCTCAAGCAACTTATTGAACTAATTGATTCATAAACTTGATTTAACCCCTTAAAGCTCCTTGATTTGGAGCCTTTCAATACTTTAATTAGGCCGCTTCATAAATAGGTCAGTTTCAAGACTTAATATGTAGCAGTTGTCCTCGGAACGTGGCGCAGCCCGGTTAGCGCGCTTGACTGGGGGTCAAGAGGTCGGGAGTTCAAATCTCCCCGTTCCGACA
>JABMOS010000034.1 GCA_013203185.1 Fidelibacterota bacterium
ACCACATTGTGTGTTTGCACACGCCATCACCTGCTTATTTATTGTGAACAATAGCTATTATCAACGATTGCGGGTATCACCCAGATGGATGAGTTGCATACGCTATATGGACATAGATACGCTCGCACCGTGCCGATTATTATAAATGTGCAGGCATGGGGCAGAATGCCGAACCACAGCATCTGCAGCCGCGATGCGCCCGTGGACTCGATCGCCTCTAGAACGTGAAACGATTTGAAATAAATGGTGACCCCGACTGGATTCGAACCAGTGACCGTCGGATTAGAAATCCGATGCTCTATCCAGCTGAGCTACCGGAGCATATCAAACCATTTTCTAGCTGCCTATCCCGCCGTAGCTTGAAAAGCGGAGGGGGAAGCTACTGGAGCAATTCAATTCCAGCTACGTGTCACGGCGAAGCCCCCAAGGGCGTAGACGGACCGGAGCATACTGGATTGCCATAAACGCGTGCCATATTATTTCCACATGAATGGCTGAGCAAGGCAATTCCATTCAATCCACCCACAGAATTAACCAGGAATGACCCGCTTAATTCCTCTTGATACAACGGAATCCATAAAAATAACTGGTATGCCAGGCATCATCATGGTTGCGACTGTAAACATATGTGGTATGAGTGGTGGAATTACAGCTGCCACCCTTCAAAACTCGGTGAGGATCATCTGGCCCCATAAAATCGTCTACCCATTCCCAGACATTCCCTATCATATCGCGAACACCAAAGGGACTGGCGCCTGTGGTCGTCCCAGCCTCTATCAGCCGCGCTCCACAACCAGCTGTGTTTGCCAGTTCACAACTCAGGCTGGTTTCACCCCAGGGATAGGGATCGTCACTCAGCCCTCTAGCCGCTTTTTCCCACTCGTATTCCGTCGGTAGGGAAAAGCCATAATGCCGGGCAAAAAAGTATGCCCCAAACCAGGGGACTTCACTCACAGGGTTATTCTCTGTTCCAGCATCTGCTATAAATTCTACGCCATTCCAGGTCATCCGCGAGTCCGGATCGTTGACATCGGCCACCATCCTGTCAGCAGCTGGCCAGTGCACATCCCCCTCATATTCCCCAATGGGCAAACTTCCTGGAACCACAATTGTCCCCAGCTGCACCGCCTCATTTAGAAAGGTAACAAACTGTGCATTGGTCACTTCAAAGGTCATCATGTGGAAGTCGTCATTTAAATCATCCCTGAGACTCCCAAGATCTCCAAAATGGTATGGCCCACCTGGAACCAAACACCACTCCGTGTCCAGATAAACAAACCCCACTGAGTCCTCTACGAAAAGGCTATCCTCTCCTTCATCCAACACAGAAACCCGATAGTAATTCAGCAATCCGTAGGGTGCAGTCGAATCCAGGTAGACAGTTGTATTTTCTGCCACAACTTCGATTGGAGAAAACCCTGAAGAATCCCGGCGCTCGATGATGTACCCAGCCTCCCCCACACTATTGTCCTGCCAGGTCAGGGATATTTGTCTGGAATTAATAACATTCAGACCCAGACCAGTTGGAACTGCCAGTTCAACCACTGGGGTATCTTGACAGTCAAAGATTTGTGCTGTGAGTGCACAAACCACAAAAAGAAAAACTTTACTATATTTCATAGAAACACCTTCATCCAATAAAGCAAATTTGAGCTGACACATAATAAGCCTAAAAGATGGTTCTTGACATATTCAATCCTGGCCAGCAGTCATACATGTTTAGTTTTTTTCAATGGTTAATTATCTGTCTGGTGTGTTGATGAAGCCTTGCGCCCCTACCCCGTATAAAATTAATTTCAGCGCTTCGACAATGGCCAGCTATATAAGGTAAATTCATATGCGTCTCTCTTCACTACACACAAAATTAATCTTCAACTCAATGGTTGTGATATTCATACTGAATAGTTGTATTTATCTTCCTTCCACCAACAAAAATGCCGAGATTCATGCCATTATTGAAAAAGCAAATGCGGATTTTTACTTAGATCAAAGGATCTGGTATCAGGATGTGCATGCAACCATTGACGGTGAGACCATTACCCTCTCCGGGGAAGCCTTTTATTCAATTCCAGTAAAAGGGATTGGACGTAAACTGAAACGGGCTGGATACAATTTTGAGCTCATTGATTCTGTGCACTACCTGCCTGAAACATTTCCAGAAGGCCAGGCATTTGGAATTATTACAGAACCTTATGTCATGGGGCGCTATACACCAGTAAACCATAAGCAGGAAGGTACCGAAATGCTATGGGGCGAACCTGTGCGATTGATCCGTGAAAAAGGGGACTACCTCCAGGTTCAATCCAATATTGGTTATCTCGGTTACATCCCCAAAAATACAGTGCGTCGAGTCAATCTTCAGGAGTGGAACCGCTACCATGTTGGCAAACAAGCGGTCTTTACAAAAAATGATACCCTGGAGAATGGTCAAATATTCCTCATGGGAACCCGCTTACCCTACCTTGGAGATGACATTCTCCTTCTCCCAAATGGGAGTGAACTAAACCTCAACCGGGACCACTATGAGCTCATTGATCCGGCAGTTAATCCACTTCGTCAGGAAATTCTAGCCACAGCAAAACAATACCTCGGTTTACCCTATGTCTGGGGCGGCCGGTCTTCTGAAGGTGTGGATTGTTCAGGATTTGTGATGCAGAGCTATGCTTTAAATCATATCTATCTACCTCGAGATTCAGATGAGATCGCAAATGTCGGTCGTATCGTTGGATACCCCGGCTGGATGGATGCCATGCTTCCAGGAGATTTGATGTTTTTTACAGGAAGTCGCCGCATGATCACCCACACCGCCATCTATATGGGTGAGGGCAAAGTTATTCACAGCTTGGGGAAGGGCGTTCAGATTGAGAGCATGAATCCTGAAGATCCCGATTATGCAGCAAGCCTGGAACGACGCTTTGCTTTTGCGAAACGCATTTTTGAATAGAACTCACATGGGACATAGGCTCTTCGTTATACTGTTTCTGACAGGGAGTATAATCTCCTCTTGTTCCCCAGAATTTGACCCTTATACCATTATGACTTACAATATCCGTCATGGTGTAGGTCTTGATGGTGTTCTGGATCTGGAACGTACGGCTCGCGTTATCAAGGCCGCCAATCCAGATATTGTAATTTTGAATGAAGTTGATAGCGGCACATCACGATCCTTCGGTGTGGATCAGGCAGACAGCCTGGGAGTCCTCCTGGATCTATATCCAGTATTTGGGCGATCCATTGATTATGATGGGGGTCAATATGGCAATGCACTCTTATCCCGCTACCCCATCATAGATTTTCACATCATAGATTTATCCACAGATAGTCTTCTGGAGGGCAGGAGTGTGTTTTTAAGCCGAATTAACCTCAAAGGCGATACACTCACCATATTGGGGACTCATTTGGGGTTAAGCCAGGAAGAGCGATTGGGGCAGGTCCAACACATTGATAAGGTACTTCCTGAAACGGATAGAATAATTCTGGCTGGTGATTTCAATTTTGAATCAACTTCTGGTGCCTTTGATCTGATAACGCGGTCACTGCAGGATGGTCTTGCTGAATTCACAACCAATCCTTCTCTAACATTTCCAGCGGATAGACCTGATCGACGTATAGACTATATATTTATTGGAACAGATATCGACGTGATGGAGGGTGCTGAGTTTAAACATCCCGAAATACTCATAGCCTCAGATCATCAACCGCAAATTCTGCATTTTAGATAAAAAAAAAGCGGCGATACATATCGCCGCTTCAATCATTCGATCCAATGAGAAAGATTAGCCACCCATAGATCTGAGTTTTTTCTCGAATTCTGAAAGTTCTTCAGGTGGAAGATCAACCTCAATTTCCACTTCCTTTACTGTATCAGAAACGCCTGCTGGTTTTGGTGGTGCAGCAAAAGCTTCTGGCTCATCACCAAACGATGGCAACTCTGGAGCAAGTTCAGGCTCAACAATTGGAGGTGGCGACTTTAATTCTGTAGTTGGAGGCACAGGCGCTGCCCTTGGTGCAGGAGCAGCCTGTGGAGTGGGAGCGGCTTGTGGCACTGGTGGTGCTTGTGGTGCAGGTCGAGCCGGCGAAGCCATAATATTGTCTTTGGGTACTGGCTGAATCCCTTGCAATTGTCCCAGCATGGCTTTCACTTCGTCATTAAACACGCTAACAGTGGTTTCCATGCGGCGCATTAATTCATCCATGAGGACCTGGCCATAATTTGAATCAATCCCACTCATGAGATTTCCCAGGTTTTCTTTCAGGTATTTCATCCTGCTATCAGCATTCTTTAAATCAATGTCGCCCATTATTCCTCCGGCTCTAACAAAATTTGAATCTGAATTTAAATGGCCACCCCTGTCAAAGCAAGGCCACATTCAGATGTTACGCTTTGAAGTGTTTTATTTCTTTCGAGGACTATTCTTCCTAAAATAACTGTTTAGCCAATCCCTTTGAAAATTCTCATAATTGCCCTTCTCAATAGCGCGACGAATATCCGCCATGAGGTCTTGATAAAAGGTCAGGTTGTGAATGGTTGCAAGGGTTTCAGCCAGCGGATCCTTGGAAAAAAAGAGATAGCGCAATACCATTCGAGAATAGGTCTGACAGGTATAGCAGCGGCAAGCAGTATCCAGCGGATATTTATCCTTACGGAAAACTTTGTCCATGATACGTAGTTTGCCCATTCTGGTAAACAAGGTTCCCTGTCTGCCATAGCGTGTGGGAATAACACAATCAAACATATCAATGCCCCGTTCAACCGAAGCCAGTATATCTTCAGGGAGGCCGACCCCCATGAGGTATCGAGGTTTCATAGGTGGCAGCAGCGGCGTGGTGTAGCCCACAACTTCTTTCAGAAGATCAAGACCTTCACCCACACTTACACCTCCAATGGCAAAGCCATCAAATGGGATATTGGTAATCTCAGTTGCACTCTGACGTCTCAATGATTGGTATATTCCACCCTGGACAATCCCAAACATGAATTGGTGATCTTGAAGCGGGTACTCCCTGCTTCTTTCCGCCCAACGTGTGGTCCGCTCAACTGATTTCTGGACATATTCCTGGGGGGCCTTGTAATCCACACATTCATCGAAGGCCATCACAATGTCCGATCCCAGGTCACGTTGGATGGCCATGGACTGTTCGGGTCCGAGGAAAAGTTTCTCTCCATTTTCCTCAAACTGGAAAGTGACACCCTTTTCTGTAATTTCGATGTCATCCATGGAAAATACCTGGAAGCCACCTGAATCTGTGAGGATGGTACCTTCCCAGCCCATAAACCTGTGGAGACCGCCAGCGCGTTTCACGGTTTGAAGTCTTTCACCTAAAGAGAGGTGGTAGGTATTTGCCAGAACGACCTGTGCCCCAGATTCGGCCACATCTCGCATGGGTGTGGAACGAACATAGCCAGCAGTTCCAACTGGCATAAAGGCAGGAGTCTCGACCTTGCCATGCTCTGTGAAAAAATGTCCACGTCGAGCGCCAGAAGGATCAGTTCGCGTCAGCTTAAATTGAATATCTTTTTTGCTCTCTACCATGAATCTATCCTCTCTAACAAATATTTCTGTGCGTCAAGGCTATCCACCTGACCTAACACGTGCCTCTGTATCTTCAAAGAGACAATGGGACCGCTTAGCAATATATCCAATGCAAGATACTCCGCGGACTGCTCTGTGAGCCCACAAAAATCACCTATTGTGCTGCCCCTGAAATTTTCTGCCTCATCTTCACTTAGCAAGAGTTCGCATCCTTCCAGTCGATGGGGAGCAGCGGTAGAATCAATTTCATATATCTCAAATAGGATTTGATCATCCTCAAAGTCATTGACTTCAACGAGATAGCGTGGAAGGGAGTCTAATCGAATCATAAGCCAGCCTTCTTCGCCTGGAGCCTTGTAGTGCTCAAGCTTTATCGTAGAAGCTGACAATTGATCTGGATGCATTTTGAGTTCATAGAGTCCAGGATAGTTCTGGAGCACACGCTCGGCTGGACTTTTACTGCCATGTTCTTCAAACCAACCTGTTACTTCCAAGGTTCTGTAGAGGATAAACATCATAAACACCAGGGTGATGATACTAACGATATAGTATAGATTTAATTTTTTCATCTTCATCCCCCCCCCAGGAATAGGGTCTATGCGTTGGAGTGACCGACGATCATCCACATATCGAGGGTATAGCTCTCATGATTTTCAACGGTAAAGCCTGCGGCTTTCAAGTCTTTCATGGCCTGAGCCTTAGTGACACGATGCACTTTTGCAGGTCCCCGCTCTTTTTCTGATTGAGGATCCCAATCAAGAATAAGTATCTTACCCCCCGGCTTTAAAGTACGATGAATCTCAGCCAGATTATCTAATGGGGATTTAAATTCATGATATAGAGCAATGAGAACAGCAGCGTCAACTGAATCGTCCTCAATATCCATTTTAACTTCATCTACCTTCAATATCTGAATATTTTCTGGTGTATTGCGCTGCTTGAGAAGTGAGAGCATCTCGTCAGATATGTCGGCGGCGATAACCATGCCCTCGCCCATGGCTACGGCTGCAGGAAAGGTAAAAAAGCCATTGCCACAACCCAAATCCAGAATGGTGTTGCCCGAGCGAATACCCAATTTCTGCAGTATGATATCGGGCTTCAACTCCTGATAACGTTCGGCTGCAATGAGTCGCTCCGCACGACTGGGGTCAAATTTTTTATGTGACATAAGATTCTCCTGAATCAAATACATTTTGTAAATCCTCACTCAGGATTTGACTGTGGTGATAATCGGACTGATAACCATCCCAGGTTACAGGTAATACACCCACCCCTGTACTGGAAATGAATGCTTCATCCATCTCAGGTACATCATGTTCATGTATGAGGGTTTCTTGTACTTTCAGATGACGTTTTTCAGCCAATTCCATGATGGTATCTCTGATGACTCCTGGCAAAACGCCTAATTCCAATGAGGGCGTCAGGAGAACATCATCCTTGATAAAGAATACATTTCTGATGGCACACTCTGTAACATAGCCATCCCTGTTAACAAACACAGGTTCAAAGGCACCTGCATCTTCTGCATCCTTTTTTGCCAGCATATTTCCTAAATAATTGCCAGATTTAATTGCTGGATGAAAACGCAATATGGGATAATTCTTTTCCTCGAGAAAAACAACCTTAACGGGCCAATCCTCTGGCTTATTGATGGGGCGAGAGGTCATGTATATGGCTGGAGTTGACTGAGACCGCCAGGGTGATCCCTTGCTTATTCCACGTGTAATTATGATACGTGCCAGCGCACTATCCAGATTATTCCTGGAAATGTATGCTTCTAATATCTCAGGAATTTTAGCCAGTTGTGCAGCGCTTTCCATTTGGATAGTGTCCATGCCCGATTGCATCCGCTCCAAATGCTTTTCCAGCCTAAAAGGCTTCCTTTGGTTAATTCTCACAGTCTCAAACAGACTATCGCCGTACAAAAATCCCAGGTCATTAAAGGGGACCATAGCTTGCTCGGCTTCGACCCATACACCGTTTGCGTAGATTAGCATAGTAATTCATCCTTCATAGCGTGTAGGATAGCATAAATCGAGGCTGTGACAAACGGGAATGATGTAAACTTAATCTCGGAAGCTGAGCCCGTCGAAGCCACCAATGACAATATTAGTACGATGACACTTCGACGAGCTCAGTGTCCCTTGGGGGAGCTACTAGAAACAACAAAGGGCCCGAAGGCCCTTCATTGTATGACACCCACTTTGGGGGTCTGTTATTTGCGGACGACCTTTGCGTTGATGATTTCTCCCAGGACTTCGCCGCCACCTGCAAGGACCACCGTTACATTCGGTTCATCGCCTCTAACTTCGATGTTACCTTTTACCTTTGATTTGCCATCAATGGTAATGAACAATTCTTTAAATTCTTTGGATCGAGGTTTTTTGTTGTCGCGATCAATGATAATATTTCCGTGAACTGTACTTTTATCAAGGAGTGCTACATCCCCATTTACAGTGCTCACATCCCCTTTGATCATGGTTTGGGTCATTTTCATATCGCCATTGACAGTCTCCATGTCACCTGCAATCTGGACTTCACTTTTGGCATAAATCTCACCATTTACTGTTGAAACATCCCCATCAATCTCAACTTCACCACCCAGGGAAATTGAGCCATTTACACAAGAAATGTTGCTCACCTTAGAGTTTCTATCTACACTTATTTCACCATTTACGCATGAGACATCACCCACTTCACTATTCTCGCCGACATTTATCTCACCATTCACAGTCGTACAGCTTCCATCTACTTTGGCTTCATTGCCAATATTGATATCGCCATTTACTGAGCGTAAGCTCCCGTTTCTGATCTCACCATCAGCAACAGTAATACTTTTATTGATATGCGTATCTGAAGAAGCACTGCATGCTAACATGACTGTTGCGATGGCTATTAAAGCAGTCTGTTTCATAAGTCTAATCTCCCAGGTCGTTTGTTTGAATTCAATCATCATAGTGGTTTGATATAACCAAGTGCTGTGCCACCTGTTTATACCATATATATAAATACTTGTTTATATTAATTATATAATTGATTAATTGTAATGTTCTATTGCTGAGAATGGGCCTGAAAATCATCATAATGATATGTCACCATATCATCGTGATATAAGCAATCTCAAATTTTAAAGGCGTCGTTAATTAAGAGTAAATAAATCTGGTACAACGATCTGATTACGTAATGCAGCCAGTGTCGAGGGAGCCGCATCTTTCAGATAGCTTTCCATTGACTCAATCTCAGCCTGGGGAATTTCGTATCGACTCACGAATTTGATGCGAAGAGGCGCATTTTCAGAGGATTGCCTCATCTGCCCATTTGAGACGAGCTGTTCCACCAGCAAATCATTAGGATTTAGTATTCTGCTTGAAACGCCTCTTCCTTTCAACAGGATCTTGAACCTCTCAGCCTGGTATCCATAATGAGTACATCCCAGGAAGGCAAAAACATTTTCAGGTTTGACTTCAAAGCGCTGCAAAGCCTCCTCCACATACCCGTCTAACAACTTCCCACAAGCTTCACCACTGGCATCATTTGAGATGGCATGGGCCAGCCCTGGACACTGTTGCGCTGATACTGCACGGGAATCTGCCGTGATTAGGCGAGGATAGGTGCCAGCTTCAGTGGTAGTCTCTGTGGCAAAAATGATGAGCTTATGATCCGGATATTTGCTCATGTTCTCATCTATAAGAGCTACACCGGCATCCACGATACCCTTTACCTTAACTTTTGCTGTAGAGGCAAAATTGGTTTCATCATAGATAACACTCAGGGTATTGCAGGCGATGGCTATCTCATCTGGTGAATATCGGCTAAAGGCTGCATTCAAAAATTGATCAAATAATTGAATTCGCTCTTTCTGAGTCTTGAGTGAATTATAGCCAATACGATCGTCTGGCGTGGCATTGACATACAGCAGTTCTATCCCCTGTCCCATATTCTTTAGAGACAGGGACTGCTCCAATCCTGCACAGACTGATAAGCCACCCAGTCCTGAATCAGTAATCATCCAACGCATGGGTGAATCAACTTATCAACTTATGATAGTGACCGGTGCAAAGGTCTTTCAGAACGGGGACATGAAGCTGTTTCAGCTCTGTGATATCCTGCGATGGCAGTTCATAGGTAATGATGGGAATAGTCTGCTCTTTGCACCAGGAACCAAAAGAGCCAGGGGTGGCATAGCCAACATCAGGTACCAGATCCAACCCAGTACGCAAGGCAATATCTTGAGCGATGGGTGATGCATCGGGGTCATCTATACAACCAAGAAAGCCGTGAATTGAAACAATAAGCCCAGGCTTGATATCTTGAATCAGCTCAATAAGTGCCTTGGTTTCGGCTTCTGAGCCAGCCATGGCACCGGGGCTCAAAGCAATATTTTGAGGAGTATCTGGACGATTGCGATAATAGACAGGATCAGGAGCCCAATTAGTGGTGGGGTAGTTCCGGTTAAGATCGACCCCCCGAGAATTACAGCGAGTACCTGCCAACACGCCATCTGGATTGGCTGCAAGAATGACTGACGATTTTAACTCATGAGCTTGAAGTGAGCGGAGACATTCTGAAAGAAGTACTGTGGAAAGTGATTCATCCCCATGGATGGAGCCCATTATTAAAATTTGGGCTAAGCCTGCAGTTGGTTCAAAAATCTCAAGGACGCAGCCCTTCTCACTATACCCATACTTGCGAGGCTGATGTGTGAGGGGTCCATACTCAGAGAGAGAATGAGACATTTTTAATCTAAATTAGACTCAGGCTTGGGCTTGAATATTATTTGACGGCTGAACTTTGGGAATATCCTGATTTTTGCAGGGGATGGTAAAATAAAAGATACTGCCCACAGGCTCATTATCCTTGTAACCCACTTTTCCACCGTGTTGCTCAATGGTCATTTGCGAAACAGCCAATCCGAGACCTGATCCGAGACCCTTGGCAGTTTTACGAGAAGTCAACTGTGCATATTTATCGAATATTTTATCCTGTTGATCTTTATCGACACCAGGTCCATTATCCGAAACAGTAAAATAAAGAAATGCTTCGCCGCCCTTTTTAATTTCCTCAAGCTTCACACTAATTTTGGTCCCTTTAGGCGTATGCTCTATGGCATTTCCAATAAAGTTGGTGATGACTTGTTCAATTTTTAGTGCATCACAATGACAGGAGGGCAATCCATCTGGGGCAGAAAAACTTACTTCTGTTTCATTCTGGTCTGCAACAGGTCCCAGCATTTCAATTGAAGTATTGATAATTGGTTTCAGGGGTGTCTCAGTTTTATTGAGTACCATTTTACCAGCTTCAAATTTGGATAGATCCAGCATCTCGTTTACAAGCTGGAGCATTTTTTGACTGGTTTTACGAATGGTTATGGCAATTTCCTTGATACGGTCATAGGGTTTTTCACCCATTTTCAGCAATTCTGCAAAGCCGAATACTGAAGTCAGCGGGCTTTTCAGATCATGGACAAGCATGGCGGTAAAATCAGCCTTAATACGCAGGGCTTGCTCCATTTTTTCTTGCTCTGCCTTTCTGATAAGCCTACTACGATAGAATACAAATCCCAGGAATAACGCGAGAATGGCGAATGAAAACCCAAAGACTACCCACATAACTGTAAAGGTTCTCTGGTATTCAATTTCTCTTATAAATGCTTCCCCTTTAAGCTCGTCCAATTCCCTGTCACGTTTATCAAGTTCGTAGCGTATTTCAAGTTCGGCAACACGACGGTTACTCTGTTGCCTGTTAATCTCATCTCTGGTCAACTGAAGTGCTTTCTGATACACTAGTGCTTTACCAGCTTGCCCAAATCTCGAATAAGCCACAGTCAGGAGGTGATTCGCCCTCTCGATGGTGAGATAATCCTGAATTTGTTCTGCAATTTCTAAGCCTGAGAGCAAGGATTGAATCGCCTTGGTTTGGTCGGCCTCCTGCATGTATAATTCGCCCATCTGCAGATATATCTCTGCTGAGATGGCATTTTCGCCATTGGATTCAGCTAGTTCTTGACCCTGTTCAAAATAAAAGATTCCCTTGGGGGTGTCACCGGATTCCTGGTAGACCCTGGCCACATCACTTAAAGCAACGGCGATGTCCGCTGGATTTCCAATGGTTCGTTTCATCTCAAGGGCATCCAGAAAATATTTTTGGGCCGTACTGAGTTGGAATTGATGATAGTGAAGTTCGCCAAGACTGGTATACAGATTTGCCAGAAGCGTGAAGGCGCCATTTTCATCGGCGATAAGGAGTGCACGTTCCAGATGGGTCTGTGCTTCTTCAAAACGTCTTAAAGTCATTAAGGTTTGAGCAAGCTTGTTCTCGCTGCGGAGTACACCTTCGTGATCACCCAAAGCCTCATTAATTCCAAGAGAGCGCTCAAAAAATCTGAGTGCTTTTTCTGTTTGGCCCCACTGGGAGAATACATCACCTATCTTCATGACAGTGGCAGCCACTTCCACCTGTTTACCAATATCCTCAAATATCATGAGGGCTCTTAAAAAATAATCTAAACTTTGATCACTTTGGTTAAGCAGGCTATAGGTTCGACCAATGGTCCTAAGGGTTACAGCAAGCTGATAATCATCAGAAAGAGATTCAAAGATGTTTAGAGCTAGCATGGCATGATCCAGGGCATCCCGATAATTTGCCTGCTCAATATAATAGATTGATAGATTGGTATGCGCGACAGCCTGCCCATACTGATCCTCCAAGGAAATAGCTAGATCTAACGCAAGGTTGGCGTAGCGTTGGCTCTTGTCCCATTCCTTGCCAGCATGCGCCTCTGAAAGTTGATTCATTAGATCCACAGTCTCACCTTCAGTCGTACTGCGAAGAATTTTTTTCAGGCTGTCAATTTCGGCGGATTCATTAGCTGAAAGTCCTGAAACCATGAATACGAAGAGACTTGCAGTTAGTAATCTGACCAGTACTTTGTTAAACAAGGTGACTCCACTAAATTTTAGTTACTATTTCAGGTTTCAATACAAACCCAACTTAGAATGACCATCAATCTAGTAAAATTATCATAGTGTGTCAATTTGTTGCTACTTTATTCTGAAAAAGAGGAAATCTTAATTTTCCAATTGATTTGGAAACATATGGCTGGCTTTTATATTTACAAACATATGAATAAATATCTAAGTATGCTCCTTCTAGGGGCTCTCTCCCTTTCTGCACAGGGGATTAATGCCGAAATTAAACTCGATGTAAAAAATCTTAATGACGTGCCACGGCAGGCTATCTCCCACCTGGCAACTGATATTGCCTACTACATCGAAAGTACTGAATGGACCTTTGAAGATTTGCCAACTGATTTTACCATCCAGGCAACAATCTATCTTGATAGTTATATTGAGTCTGGATCCCAGAAAATTTATACAGGGAAAGCATTTTGGGGGAATGGTGATGATCAAAAGTATTTCGATAAAAGCTGGCAGTTCACTTTCAATCCAGGTGATGCCCTCTTACGATCCAGAAGCTTTAATACCTTAACCTCATTTTTGGATTATTGGGTCCTAACCATACTTGGGGGAGACCTGGACACTTGGAGTCAGTTTGGTGGTAGTCAACTTTATACTGAGGCACGGCAGGTTGCCCGCAATGGCTCCAATGATTCATTTTCTCTTGGGTGGAAAGACAGGCTGGAAGACATCGAAAAGTTGAGCCGGAGCCAGAATTTCAGAAAGATGAAATTTGCATATTATGAATCTATTGATCAATGGGACTCTGGCAACAAGGATGAGGCTCGTGCAACATTGGCTGAATTGATGAGAAATTTGGAGTCTAGTATCAAGATGCAGGAATCTCGCATTCTCACGAAAAATTTTCTCAATGCCAAGCATAAGGAATTAGCTGCCTTTCTCTATGAGGTTGGTGAGGTTTCCTACTTGCAACGACTAAGCAAAGCCGATGAGGACCATCGCGATCATTATGATCAAATTTTGATTGACTGGTAATGCCTCGATGGCTGTTTACTCATTTTCAGCACATCCCAACTCAACGCGCATATGACCATATTAAAAACGGAGCGTCTCCTGCTAAGGAGAATAACTCTGGACGATGACGATTTTATACTCGAATTGCTCAATAGTCCAAAATGGATTAAGTATATCGGACAACGAGATGTTGACACCACGGAAAAAGCCAGGGAATATCTGAAATTTCGAGTTTTGCCAAACTATGAGGCTCTGGGTTTCGGTTTTTATATCATTGAAAGACTGGATGACCGTGTGAGAATTGGAAATTGTGGCTTGACTCGACGGGATGGCATGGAACATGCAGATATAGGTTATTCGCTCCTCGAAGAGTACGAGGGGCATGGGTACGCCTTTGAAGCGGCCAGCGCTGTACTGAACTATGGGTTTGAAATTCATAAACTGGACCATATTGAAGCACTTGTTACGAAAGACAACCATCGTTCGATTCATTTGTTGAGGAAGCTTGGAATGCATTACAAAAAGGTGATAGCACTACCAAATGATGACGAAAAATTGATGCTCTTCGGTATTGAATCACCAAAAAAGGAGATCTTGAATGAGGCTCATTAAAACGCTAGTGATTTTAAACATGCTCTTTGGTCTGATGAGTTGTCAGGAAAACCTCACCAATGAAGAGTGGTTGGCAACATTACCCTCGCCCTGGACCTTGACGCAGGATCAGATGAACGAAACACTTCCTCAATTTCAACAACGCTTTCCAGATTTCCAAAATCGCCTGAAACACATCGCCTTGTGGCGCGTCGGCACACCCTATGAAATCTTTAAATTGGGTGAAGAGGTTGAGCCAGATCCTGACCCCATTATTCGATACGATGTCTCTGATTGCACGGGACATAATCTTACTTCTCTGGCTGCGGCAAAAAGTTCAACCTGGGATGAAGCACGGAATAACATGATACAGCTCCATTATAAGGCTGATTCCAATGGCAATAAACAACCGACCTACAAATCAAGATGGCACTATACCGTTGATCGGATCACCATGAATCCCAACACCGTGGATATCACACAAACTCTGCTCCCTAGAATAGCCTTAGATTCAGTTAATATCACATTGAATAAAAAGGATGATGGAGAAGAATTTCTTGATCTGGGCTGGGATCGAAACATGACAGCCTACTATATACCCAACCACGAGATTACCAAAGAACTCCTGGCAAAACTGCCAGAAATCGTTGGTGTGACTTTTGTAAAACCTAAATATTTTAAAATGGGTATCGTTATGGGTCATGAAGGCATGATCATTGATGGCAATTATCTTGTGCATGCTTCTCAAAGTGCTGGTGAAACCGTAAAGTTGGATTTTCTGAAGTACTATTTTCCAGAGGAAGGTCCGTTTTTTGGTGGAATAATGATTTTTGAATTTAAGGAAAATAGCTGAATTCAGCAGCAGGTGATATGATGATTACAAAAATACTCTCTACAACCAAACACAGTCAGTTTCTAAATATAACTTCATTGGTTATGGAAGCGCTTGGCGAAAGTGGCCTTAAATCTGGCACCCTCAACGTCTTTGTTTCCCATACTACTGCAGGGATCACCATTAATGAAAATGCTGATCCAAACGTAACCAGAGATATGTTGAATATCCTTGATCGTATGGTTCCCTGGGATCACCCTGACTATAAACACTCCGAGGGGAATACAGCTGCCCACATGAAGGCTTCTCTTATGGGGAATTCAGCACAAATTATTGTAGAGGAAGGGCGTTTACAGCTTGGAATCTGGCAGGGAATTTATTTTTGTGAATTTGACGGTCCCCGTGAGCGAAAAATTCGTGTAAAGGTTGTAGGCAAGTAAACTAGGGCATTCTATTCCTAAAAAGATCCTCAGATAATTGAGCGCCGGTATCGGGATGCTTCAAGGTTCTCATCAGAACAAAACTGTATAAAAGTGGGTTAACTTCCTGGATCTCGTCCAGCTCACTCACAATTTCTTCATCAATATATCCCAGCAAACTGAGCGCATAGTTTTGATTGAGAATATCTACTGCAGGCAAGGGGTAGTCACTTCCGTAAAGAAGTCTGGGATGTAAATCTTTACGTGCTAAAATTACCTTCAACGAAATTCCCACCTGATTGACCAAAGTCATTCCAGAAATATCAGCAAAAAGTAGTCCTTCATAGAGGGGGTCATCAAACAGGCGCATAAAGAGGGTGAAATTGTCAATTTCTGGAAGCATGGGATCATCCAGATCCTGCGAAGTCCCTGACGTTCCACAATGACATACAATAACCTTTACTTGCGCTTCGAGTGCTCGACGCAAGAGCAGAGGATTACCCAGATGTTGTCTCCCATGTGAGTCCAGCGCCAGCTCCGTCCCGGCATGACTCAAAAGCACCATATTCAGGCGATTCATAGCATCGTAAAATGTATCGCAGAGTGGAGATGATGGATCTATCCCCTGTACATTTGGCAACCATTTGACAACCCGGACGCCTTGAGAAGCCCACTGCTCCAGTTCAGCGACTGCATCCAGTCTGTAAGGGTGTACAGATATGACCGGGATGATACTATCGGGGAAACGCTCCCCTATTCCCACGACATATTCATTGGGTATGTAGATTTCAAAGTTTTCAGGATCCGGCTCACCCGTTTCCATATAGAAACGATCCAACGCCAGGCCCTGTATCCGAAATTCACCAGGGATTTTTTCGATCTGTGCCAGAAGATATCCCAGATATTGTTCATCGGCTAAAGCTTCATCTGTGACGCTGCCAGCATCCATGAAGTACTTAAATCGTGTCAGTTTGAAAGGGTGAAAATAGGATCGAGTATCTGGATGCACTTCTATACCACTCTGAGTATTCCCTAAACCCAGGATGTGGACATGATGGTCAATCAGTGTGTCAGCCTGAAACGGAGCAAAGGCACTGTCAACCAATGCCTGTGCGTCTGGGCTTAACACTTTATCGATCTGAGGGACAAGGTCGGCGTCACATCCTGAAAAGCTCAAGAGGACAAGAAGAAGAATCAACACCTGTGCATATAAATGGAAAAGGGAGTGCCTCTGCACTCCCTTTTCCCATATAGTCAGAAGTCTAGAGTTTGGTTTCAGCAACCACACTTGAAACATGAGCGGCAGTTACTTTGAGAGCTGCTTTTTCATCATCGTTAAGCTTGACCTCGATTATTTTTTCGATACCGCCTGCGCCAATAACACAGGGAACTCCAATAAATAATCCATCTATATCATATTCACCCTCACACAATGCAGCACTGGGGATAACTCGTTTTTTGTCTAGCAGATAGGCTTCAGCCATCTCGATGGCAGATTGGGCTGGGCTAAAGAATGCCGAGCCATTGCCCAACAGTTTAACAATCTCACCACCGGCCATTCTGGTCCGTTTTTCTATGGCTTCCAGGGTTTCAGCATCCAACAATTCAGTTACTGGTACTCCACCAACTGTGGCCAGACGAGTCAGGGGAACCATGGTATCGCCATGTCCGCCAAGAACCAGACAGGAAACATCCTGTGTTGAGTAGCCCGTTTCCATTGCGATAAAGGCCTTAAAGCGTGAAGAATCAAGAGCACCGGCCATACCAATGATCTTGTTTTTTGAAAATCCGGAAACCTTGTAAAATGCATATACAATGGCATCTAATGGATTGGAGACCACAATCACAAATGCATCAGGGGCATATTTTTTAACATTCTCAGCCACATTGGAAATAATTTTGAGATTTATTCCTAACAAATCATCTCTGGACATGCCTGGTTTGCGTGGAACACCAGCAGTGATAATAACGACGTCAGAATCAGCAATATCAGCATAGTCACTGGTTCCCTTAATATTGACATCATAACCTTCAAGTGGACGCATTTCCATAAGGTCCAGGGCTTTTCCCTTAACCGATCCCTCAAAATCAGGGATATCTAAAAGAACAACATCTCCCAATTGTTTCTGGGCAGAGATAAGAGCCAGAATCTGACCAATCTGTCCACCACCGATAAGTGATATTTTTCTTCTACTCATGTGTAACTCCTTATGACGGGTTAAAAATAAATTTTGGTTACCAAAAAAGGTTCAATTCCTATGCCACAATAGCGAACTTTCGCAAGTAATGCGAACACTATTGAATGTCCCCGGTTCGCTTCCCCCCCTTGATGATGGTTTTCCAGATATCTTCTACGACTTCAGCAGGGAGCCGTCCTGCTGATTTTTCTATGAGTCGATTGATCAAATCTTTTTCTCGGTTCGGAGTGAACAGTGGAATGCCCTGCTCAGTCTTTAAGCCTCGAATGATGATAGCCTGGTCAATTCTGTCCTGAATCAGTTTTAGAATCTCTAAATCAAGATCATCTATATTTTTTCGGTGTTCGGAAATTTTCTCAGTCATGGACTACAATATAGACGAAAAGCGCATAAGCTGAGACTCATTTTCAAAACCTAATACGTAATTCATAAATCCTAATTACATTGTTGCATGACTGAACGCATATTTTTTTCTGAATGGATACTGCCCATTGCCTCTGAACCAATCCGAGATGGATATATCGCTATCGCTAATGGGAAAATTTCGGCTGTTGGAAAGCAGAGCGATTTCACTGGCGATAAAAAAATTGTTCAAAATCTCGGTCATTCCGTGGTTTGCCCAGCCCTGGTGAATGCATTGTTCCATCCGGATTACCCTGTTGCTGACCCACAGGCGACACCGCGCGGTTCTTTTTTAAATTGGCTTCACTCGGGGAAAAATGCATCAAGGCTAAGTTCCAAACTTGAAGTTGAGAGTGAACTTCTCAGGGCCATCAAACGTGGCTATGACTATGGGACCGCTGCCATTGGTATCCGTACAAGGCACCCTGAAATAAGTCAGCACCTTGAACATTCTGGGCTGTATTCAGTTGTTTTTGAAATGCTACATGGATTTCGTGATAGCAATGCCTTTGAAATCTGGAACAAACGAGGGCGTTTTACTAATACCGATTTAACTCGCTTTCATCATGCAGGCGAATTTTTATTTAATCTAGGGCCAGAAGTTTTTCGACAAATCTCTCGATCAGAAAATAGAACTGCCATACCCATGTCATTTATGAAAGACGAAGACATCTTTTTCATGAAGGGCCAGGGTCGGATTTATCAGTACCTGCTGGGTAAAGAGGACATGGATTATAGATGGCAACCCCCACGCACTTCTCCCCTGAGATATTTTATAAACAACGCCTTCGCAGCCAAAGAGACTATTCTAAGTCAGGTTATTATGCTGGAAGAGGAAGAATTGGACATGCTCAAGGCCAGACCTGAGGTTTTCCATATGTGTCTTCACCCCCGCTTCGATCGACAATGGGAATTGGGAACAGCCCCTGGTCAGTTGATTCAGGATAAGGGTTTCAATATCTGTCTGGGTACGTTTGCAGAGCATATGGATATTCGGGCTGAGATGCGATCCGCCTCTGCTGAATATGGCTTCAAACCAGAAGAAATAATCAAAATGGCCACACTTAATGGAGCCAAGGCCCTGGGCCTGGCAGATCGAATTGGAAGTATTGAGACAGGGAAAGATGCCAAGATTTTCTCAATCCCTTCCACCACAAGTATTTCAGACCCCTACGATATCATTCTATTCACCAACGAACGTCTACGTCAAGTCTCCTAGGCAATTTATGCAAAAGAAAGAGCCGATAAACATCGACTCTTTCTTTAATAACTAACTTAAGTATCTGTTAAAAGGTCCAGCGCAGTCCAATCGTGGGAAGAGCTTGAATACCGTCTGCTCCAAATACAAAATTGTTACTAATTTCAATCTCAGTTCCTACTGAAAGATGCTCATTGGCGTTGTACCAAATCTGGGGTTCACTAAGTAACACATATTGCTTTTGGTCTGAACCAAATTCATCCTGAGACCAGAAATCTAGAAATCCAGAAAATTCAATATTCCCATCCATGAGAGGTACAAACCAGGTGGCAGTCACCTGAAAATCAGGTGAATCCGCACCTTGAGCAGCACGATAGAGCACATCCACTGGCAAGGCGACAAAACCCAGATCCAGATAATAGTTCAGCCCAACTAACCAAACCTGTCCCAGGGATCCAAAGTTAGCCACACCATCATTATACTGGATAGTGGCAGAAAGGTTATTGACAGGCAAAGTGAAGGCTCTTGCAATTTCCCAATATGAAAGCGACACCCCTCTCACACCAGGTGCAGCATATTCCATATCCACAAACCAAAAGGTGGAACCATACTGGTCTGGCTTAAACATTTCAAGGGTGGAAACAAAGTATTCCCTCTCGCCTGAAGCTTCATAATGGAGTTGTAGGTTCTGAGCAAAGATAATTGCATTGAGGATCAAAATGAAGCTGACGATTCTGCGGATCATGGTATTTCTCCTGAATTAATTAGTTAATCCTACATCTCACGAATAAAGCGCCCTGGCTCATTGGCATCTTCTGTGAATTTCATGCGTCGCAAATAGCGTTGATGAACTGGTACCTTGCAATAGGCAACATAGGTATGGAATCCCTTTTCCTGAACCATCTCACGGAACTCTCGGAAAAAATAGCGAGCGCTTTCAAAATCACGATACATGGGAATCTCATAGTCCAGATGAATCTGGATAATCCCATCCTCCAACCGTTCGTAGATAAAAAGACCGACTGGAACCACATTTCTGGTTATAAAAACCGACCGATACTGTCGCAAATCCTCAACAACCACATCAGGAAAATGCTTGCGTATATCATGGAGATAAAATTCAATAAAACGGGGCAGGAAGATACTGGTATCCCACGAAATTGGGATCAGATGGAAATGTTCTTTTGTCAGGGCAATTCGTACAAGATAGTAGATATTTACACCCACTATAAAGCCATTGACTACCAGGATCGGATAGAGTTGCAGAATAGCTCCATAAAATGTAAAAGCTATGGCACCAAGCAGATTTATCCATCTCAAACGACGGATATTTGTCATGGTCAGCGAAACCGCCACCACCACAGAGGCAGTATAACCTAGCCATTCTGTCCATTCGATATTCATAAAAGTGTCAAACTCCCATCGTTCCCACTCAATTTCACATGGGCACCCAGGGGCAGGGTCATCTTACGCATTCCATGACCATAGGCCACACTTGATACGATGGGAAAGTCTACAGTTCCAATAATATCTCGCACCAGTTCATCTAAGAGAAAATCATCTTCATCTCCATTTTCCCAGGTGTCAATAAACTGACCCAGCATGAGACCATTAATCCGATCTTCTCCATGGAAAAATCCAGCCATTTTAAATTGGCTAAGCATGCGATCCAGATGTTGTGCATTTTCTCCAATATCCTCCAGAACCATGATACCACCTTTTACATCTGGAAAATAGGGGGTTCCCATGAGATTGTTAAATAGTGAGAGACAACCGCCTACCAGAGGACCTTCTCCCATGCCCTGGGAAAGAATTGCATGGGGCATATCGTCCGGATTTTTAAGCACCTGTCCTGCCATGGGTTTGGTAAGTAGATCCCAAAACACCTCTTCTGTAAAGGGATCAATACCTTCTTCAGAGGCCATTTCAACTGCTGCCATAACACCAGAAATCGTAACCAATCCTGTTTCTACAGCCAGAGCACATTGCAAAGCGGTTATGTCTGAATACCCGATGAAAAATTTTGGATGCTGTGCAATGAGTTCATAATTCAAATCATCTAGAAAGCGAGGTGTACCATATCCTCCCCTACTGCAAATAATGGCATCTATCTCATCATCTTCAAAGGCCCAATGAATATCTGCCAGCTGCTCTGGACCATGCCCTGCAAGATACTTATTTTTACCGCGGAGGTTCGGCCCCTCCTTAATTTTGAAACCTTTTGAGCGGAGATAGTCGAGCCCCCGGTCAAGTCGTTCAGGTTTCGGGGTTGATGATGGAGAGATTACTGCAAAAGTGGCACCGGGTTGAATGGGATCTGGGGTGATCATAGAACTTCCTTATGAAAAAAATAAGGGCACTCATCACGAGTCATCCCTTTATTTGGTGTCTTTATGAATCGTTATTCCTGAATAATGTCATGGTGGTCAAAGAGTACTACGCGCTGCAACAATTTGCCGGAACCGTCATATTCTTCCAGGACGGTACGATTTTCAGCATCTACATATTTGTAGCGTCTTTCAATAAGTACGATATTGGCGAGATCATCCCTGAGGATCTCACGATCTTTGCGTCTATCCGTCCTGTATAGGGTGACTCGGGAAGCCAATGTTTGACCAGTTATACCGATAATGAAATATCCTGTTTCTCTTTCAAATTCATTGTATTGCCTGCGGATCATAAAGTTGGAATTTGCAGGAACAAAGGTGTTACCAAAAATCGTCCGAAATAGTGCCATCTCAGTGGGATCGTTCTGGAAGACGTTCTCTTCACGGAGTCGACCCATGTCGTCAAACAACTTGCTGGCGTGATGGTTGCCGCGCTCATCATATTCATTTTCTATATGTTCATGGAGCGTATGCTTCTCATTAAATCGTTTGATGAGAACAGGGTTTTCGCCCTTGAGAATCACCAAGGTGAAGGATATATCTTTTAAGTCTTTAAGGGGGACCGATTGGGCAGATCCTGGCTTTCCCCAGCCTGCATAGCTATAGCTTGAGTCCTGTGCCTGGACACTTAAGCATACGAGTACTGTGATAAATCCGATAAATGATTTCATGTTTGGCTTAAAAACTACACCTCATGTTAAAAATACAAAGTGTTATGTGAATTGGGTATTAAGTCTAGGGCTTATTCCCTGTATCCTATGACTGTGACACTCCCACAGTCGTTAGAGATTTAAGTCTTGCGCTCCTTCTTCTTGGCTGCTGGAAAAAGAATGTTATTCAGAATTAAACGATAACCAGGTGAATTCCTATGTAGGGATAACTGAGTTGGGGGATCGCCCACAAAATGCTGGTAGTCCTCAGGATCGTGACCACCCAGAAAAGTAAAGGTGCCCTTACCAAATGCACCATGGATGTATTTTACCTGTTCCTGTCCAGGAACATCCCCCATGACCACCACATGCTTTTTGATGGTGGACCTGCGGAATCCAGTCGTTTGTCCCATAAAGCCTTTGATGACTCCTACATGATTTTGGGTCAACATGGTGGGCACGGGATCCCATTTTGCCGAAAACTCAAACAGGGTAAAATAATCAGCCTCAGCTCCTCTGGCTCTCGGTCGATCACTGGGCGGTTCATCAATGTTGCTATACTCATAAACCATTGGATCCGTGATGATCTGGTAATTTTCAAAGGCCATGGTTTTCCCAAAATCCAACTTGGATTGAGCCTGGGGATCAAGGGGAGTATAATCGTAAGGTGCTGCGGCAATATCTACGCCTTCTGCTGAGAGCGCAATATCAAGAGCATCCGTGGCACTGCACATGGCAAAAACAAAGCCTCCATTGAGGACATAGTCCCGAATTCTTCTTGCTACAGCCTTTTTCTCTTCTGTGACGCTGGGGTACCCCCTTAGAGCAGCAAAAGCTTCATATTCACTTTGTTGCTTTCGGTACCAGGCAGCATTGCGATAATTCCGATAAAATTTTCCATACTGGCCTGTAAAATCCTCATGGTGAAGATGAAGCCAATCATAGTCACTCAACTTGCCATCCAGCACTTCAGCATCCCAGATCACATCGTATTCAACTTCAGCATATTCCAGTGCCAGCGTAACAGCATCATCCCAGGGTTGTTTCCCCGGTGGTGAATAAACTGCCACCTTGGGGGCTTTTTCCAGAAGGACAATATCCATATTGTTGTTTTCAATTGTGGCATAGATATTTAACTCAGCACCTGGAGGGGCTGTTTCAAATTTCACATCCCTTAGGCGTAATTCCCGAACAATATCTGCATAATTATCTACGAGAAAAGTACCCCCTCGATAATTCAACAACCACTCAATGTCAATATCCCGTTCTAGAATCCAGAAAGCCACACCATAGGCTTTGAGATGATCGGTCTGGGTTTCATCCATTGGTATCAAAATCTTCTGTGAAAACAGGGTGCCTGCCAGAAGGAGTATCCCCATTATTCGTTTCATAGACATCAAGAGTCACCCCCAATGAGACTTCTTAATCTGATTCTTAATTCCTGGATCCCAAGAAATTGTGGATGATTGATAATTACTTCCTCATAGAATGGAATAGCTGCCTGTGGATCGCCTTGTGTGAATTGAAGTGCTTCTCCCCTCCATACAAGGACATGAGCTCTCCAGGGTGAATCAGCATACGTATTCAAAAAATCGTCCATGGCATTCACTGCATCATTTGCGTTGCCTAATGCCAGGAGGATCTGGATAGACCTTACACCTGCTTCATCTGCAATTGAATTTGGCCCACCTTGAATACTCCTCAGGGTTTTGAGTGCTTCTGTGAGTTTGTGTTGGCCCACAAATCTTTCTGCCTTCAGATACTCCTGTAAGCTGGGGTCATTTTCTTCACCATTGCCCTCCAGTAGGGCCATGAATTCAAGTCCATCATTAAATATTGGATCAGATGGAGCGGCAGCACCGCTTAGATTCAGGAGTTCCTTTTTCAGACGTAGAATATCACCTTCATGAATAAGGATTTTTATTCTTGACGCAACGATGGGTGATGCATCTTCATCTATGTTCAATTCATTCACGATCTCATCAAGGACCTGGCGTGCAGCCGACGTGTCACCCTTGACCAACCAAGCATCAACCAGTCGCCTCCCACCGGCCAAACGGATTTCATTGCGAGGGGCATTGGAAAATATATTCTGAAAACCTCGAATAGCTCGATCCACATCGCCACTGACCATGAGCTGTATCTCAGCAATATGAAATGATGCTTGAAAAGCCTCATTGGTGCGTGGGAGGAGCGTCTGCAGACTATCATAAAGCTTCAGGGTTCTTTCCAGGGATGCATCCTCGCCACTAGGTATGCTCACATCGAGAGCAAGAAATTGATTCCCTGGGAAATAGCCACTCAAAGATTTGTATTTCTCTTCAGGGTGGAGACGATATTCATAGGTTGAGGCTAATTTTAGGAGGGCTTCACCAGCTTGGCGCTTATCCCTGCTATTTGCTGATATAAACACATATAAATCTGCAGCAGGAAGCAGAGCTTGCTCAGCCATGAGGTCGTCCGCAATGGACATAACATGTTGCATGGAGCGACTGACATTTGAGGCGAGAATCGTTCTGGCGCATTCCTCGTACTGTTGCTCATGAAGAAGTAGTTTTGCCTGGGCCAAGACCAGTGATTGATGATCACCTGGTTTCATCATCAACAACTTCAAGTTGCCATTGATAATTTCGAAGGCGCCATCATTCTCAAGGAGTCGAATAAGTTGATTGGCAATATGATCAAGCATACCGGGATTTTTATCGAGATGCTTAAAATATTCCTGACTGGCCAGATCATAGTCATGCTTGGCTGCATGGATACGAGCGAGATCCATGGCAAAGACTTCGGGATCATTTAAAGTTAATCTACCCGCTGTTAATAATTCCACAGCTTCAGTTGTTGCCCCTGCTTGTAGCATCGAATTGGTGATGGACGAATAAACAAATTTGTCATTCCGATTATTTTGAATGATTCGCTGCCAATCCTGTTTTGCTTCCTCTTTCCGATCAAGTAAATAGAGTAGACGCCCTTTTTCAGCTGCTAGTCTGGTATTCTTTGATTGAGTTTTCAATATATCTTCAAGAATTTCAAGTAAGACGGGGGCATTCTCGCGTCCTGGCATAAGGCTACTTACTCGGAAATAGATATTATAATTGCGTGGATTTTTATACAGGATTTGGAGGTATAGATCGACTGCCTCTTCTGTTTTCCCCAAACGAGCAAGTGACGATGCCCGCTTCTCCAACATTTGGTCATTTGACTTTGTTTGGGTTAAAATTCTCTGGGCATATGCAGTTTCTGGAAAGAAAATTGGCATGGACAGAACAATGATGAAAAATCCTCTAGCAACTCTACTCATTGATTTCAGCCTCCAATCTGTTAAAATATTCCCGGATCAGGGCCTGTTCTTCCCTTGTGTAATTCTGTTTTAGGCTGAAGATGAGTTCCTCGTACAGTTGATTTCGTGTTTCACCAAGATCATCTGGAAGTTCATTACTTCCCGTCCAGAATGGATTCGATCCAGCTGTTTCTGATTTTCTCTTTTTGCTGAAATCCTTCTTGGTGGCAGACCGCTGAGCATCAAGAAGTCGACTTAGTATTTTTTCCTGCTGTTCGTATATTTTTTGGGATGGTCTTTTGCCTTGCAATTTTTGAGCAACCTCCTCCATTTCATCGCCAATTTTGCCCAGGTCTCCCAGCATGCGGGAATCGGAACCCATACCGTTCTCAATTTGTTTGAGCGCTTCACGGAGCTGCATTTGTTGTCTGGCCAGTTGTTGCATCATGGAAGGATTGCCAGCACCCATCTGCATCATGGTTTGCTGATTCAAACCTTGCTGTTGTCCAGCCATTTGCTGCATTTGTTGCATATATTCACTAAAACCACTGGATTCTCCAGATTGCTGGAGTGATTCCATAGAATTGGCCAGCTGTCTGGCCATACGATTTAAGCTTTCACGAGCAGATGCCTGTGATTGTGCCGATTGCCTGGGGTTTCTTGCTTCCAGACCTTCTATAGCATTCTGCATATGGGCTTGTATGGTACCCATGGATCTGCCCATTGCAGGTGATACAGCAAAAGTTTTATTGCCCAGTTCCTGCAGTTCTCCTGATAATTGCTGCAGTCCCTGCATAAGACCCATTTGAGAATCTGCATAATCCCTGAGGAGTGAGCTCTGCCGGGAAGTTCTGGCCGTCGGTCCCTCTAAGTCTTCCTGAGCTTGAGAAATTCTCAAGGTTTTTAATAGGGCTGATCTGAACTCGGATATCACTTCATCCATCATTTGCTGCTGAAGCGCGGATTGCATCTGACTCGATTGGGAAGCCATCTTTTTCAAAGATTTCTCAGCTTGTTCAGAGGATGGTTGTGCCTTGGACATTTGACCTAACTGCATGAGAGAGGCTGCTTCTTCTAAATTTTGACTGATTTGCTCCTGATTCATTTGCTCCTGCAAATCCTGGACAGACTCTGAGGAAAGGTCTTCAGATTCATTGAGGAGATTCTCTAAGGTCTCAGCCAATTCTTGAGTTTTATCAAAATCGTTGGATATTTTTTCTTCCTGCATGGCAGCATCTGCCGTGTCGCCGTCCTCAATGTCTGAGTTTAATTGTTCCTGTCTTTCTGCAAGATCGTTTAAGCGGGTAGCAAGCTCATCAATTTTCTGTTCAATCTCAACTTGCTTGAAAATTTCAAGCGTGCGCTCCACACTTTTCTGGAAATTTTCCATGGCGGCTTGAAAATCCTCCAGGGCAGCTTCCATCTCCTGTGGGTTGTCTTTTTGCATGGCTTCCTGAAGACGTTCCATGGCTTCCTGAAGTTCGGGGGTTATGAGTTGCTCCATTAGTTGTTGGAGTTCTGCATATTTATCAAGGGTCTCATCGCTAAAAAGATTTTGATCTTCAGCAGAGTCCATCATCTGATCCAGCTGCTTACTGATATTGTCTAACTGCTCTTTGAGATCCTTGACCTGATCAATGGCTTCGCCGGCTTCCTGTTGCTGTTCCCAGGAAAGATTGGGATCCTTTTGCACCTCCAAGGCCAGCTCGGTTACCTTTTCCCTTATTTCCTTCACCACCTCAAGAATGTCTTCCTGATCCTGTTTAACCTGCTCGTTTCCCTGGGCAATTTCTTCAAACATTTCATCCAGGGAGGGAAGTCTGGCCAACCACTTCTGCGTAGATGCCTTTTGAAATCCATCCACACTATTATTATCCCAAACGGTAAACCAGTATTGGATAGCATCCTCTGGCATCATAGAGACATTATTAAGATCCCATGTATAGTTAAATTCTAACGAACTCAGATCCGATCTGGGTAAATCTACCTTCACTTTATAGATTGAGGTGTCTTCCACAAGGTATTCTGGATGTTGTATCTCGTAGTTCAATTCCAGACGGGAGAAGCCAAAATCGTCATCCAGCTTCAATCGGGTTGGCAGAATCATTTTATCACCAAGGACTACATCCTGGCCAGGTGCAACAATCCTAATAATGGGTGGAACATCATTGGCTACATAGACAGGATAGATTAATGGCTCCAGATTATTCACTCCCTCTTCATCGACAAGCTCGATCCAGACCTGATCGGCACTTTTGAGGGTGAACGAAACTTTAAAGCGTGGTCCTTCCATTTGAAGGGGGATAGATTTTGATTTCTCAAAATGAAGTACTCCTGAGGAGATATCCTTGGATGCCAACCCCTCCATACTTATCCGAGAGCCTTTAAACCCACTAATATCCATTATGTTACGGGTGAAAATTTCTGTGGGTAGCCTGGTGTATGATGGAGGTCGAATACGAACGGTTAGGTCCTGGACCAAGGGACGATTGATAACCTGTACTTCCAATGGATCTGATTCAATTATATCCCAGGGTTCCCAGGCACGATGGTTGGTGACCCTGGCAGTAACTGAAAAACTGTTCAACAAATGGTTCATGGGTAATTCAAAACGTTGATCTGCCACCCTGAGGGGGAAGATACTGGTATCTTTCCGTGTACTGACAATCAGCTCAACCTTATCCAGGAGACGACCGGAAATATGCCCGGTTACTACCAGGCTATCACCTGCCAGTACCTGGTGGGCTGTGGCACTCAACTGTAGCTGGAGTGGCAGTGGGTATTCAAAAGCCACTTCAGGTCGACTTAAACGAGCAATGGCTGCGTTGGTGTCCTGAAAATTGATGATGTAAAGCATAAGAAGTATGATGGCACCAATTCCAGCTTTTTTTAGATAGCCCAGTATTTTTTCTGAAGGGAATAACAGACCCGTGGGAACTTGTTCAAGCACTTCAATACCTGTTCGGACGGCAGCCTGATGTAAGCTATTGGAGATCCCTTCTGGTGTTTTCCTTGTACTCAGCTGGACTGCATTAAGGATCCGATCTCCGATTTCAGGAAGTCTCTCACCTATTTGGAGAGCCAGGTTTTCTGGTTTAGTAGATTGTATTTGCTGTCTCTTGAGTAGCCAATATATGCCCACTACACCAGTCAGGGTAAGAATGCCCAGTCCTCCCAGTAAGCTCAGAAATAGCGATTTTAATTCAGGAGAAAAATATCGAAAACTTTCCAGCCACACAAAAAGAGTTACCAAAATTGAAATGAGGGTAAATCCAGCAACTCCCAGCAAAGCACCTTTACCCCGGGCTTCGCTCTGGGCATGTTGAGCTAGCTTCAGGAGCTCTGGATTGTTGAAGTCTTTTTGTTCTGTTTTGGTTTGGATAGGCTGGGTCATGTTTTAATGAGTAAATGCATAAATTAGTATATTACTACCCATCTCCAGCGCAGCGCGGTGTTTCTTTTCCCCATCTTGATGAACCTCCATGTCCTCCCAACCATCGCCCAGATCACTTTCATAGGAGTATAGGACTATGATGCGACCGTGGTGAAATAGTGCGAGAGCCTGGGGTGCTTTTTCATCGTGTTTATGAATTTTGGGCAAGCCATTCTTGATGGTAAAATAGGAATTGAAAACTGGATGCTCATGTGGCAACTCAACCCATTCTTTTTTGGGGAATACCTTTTTCATTTCCCTGCGGAAGGATGCGTCCATACCATAGTTATCATCAGCATGTAAGAAACCGCCGCCAGTCAGATAGTCTCGAAGTTTATGCGCATCCTCATTACTGAAATTCACATTTCCGTGTCCTGTCATATACAGATAGGGATGATTGAATAAATCTGTATCAGTGATCTTGACTCTAGATTCTTCTGGGTCAACACGAATATTGGTTTCAGTGCTTATAAAATGGATAAGATTCGGCAGCGAGCTGGGATTGGCATACCAATCACCACCCCCATCATAATGCAATCGAGTGATATGAAGGTCCTGAGCCGAGAGTGAAGCGATCCCGATCAACACAAGGCCTAGCAGCCAGATTTTTTTTGTATTCAGGATCATAGAATTTCCCGGATCATCCATACTCCAATTATCACTGTGGTGGCACTTTTTAACACCTTACCTGCAATACTTCCCATAAGTGCTCCCAGGGCAGCTCGTCTTGCTTCTGCAGGAGATTTGCCTGCCTGGTGCTCGCCCCAATACGCTCCCAGATAGGAACCTATTAGCAGACCAAGTAAGGCACCCACAATAAAGAACAAACTTCCTAAAACAATTGTTCCCAAAAGTCCACCTATCACTGCCAGAAATGCTGAGCGTTTTTCTGCTCCACTATATTTTGCCGCCAGACCACTCAGGACAAATTCAAGAATTTCCAGCAATATCATGAGGAACATGATAATAATGATTTCAGGAAGTGAGATAAGTACAAAGTCACCAAACCAGGCCCAGATAAAGATAAATGTTAGCATGAGGAAACTTCCTGGCAGGTTCAACCAGATCGTCACGGCTGAGATGGTCGTGATGATAAGAATCAGAAGTAGGGTTATAATTTCCATAGTCTTTTAAAGTAATGGGTTCGCCATGCTATGTCAGTCTTTTTAAATTCTTAACTCCCTGAAGTATGAGACAAATTTCTGAACTCAGCATTGCTTGCCAAGCGTTTGAGCAAAATCTATATTCACGCGCTTTTTTAATGCCACCCCACCCGCCGTTGTTGGCGGGTCCCTAGCTTCCGTCGAAGCTCTAAGGGAGTGTAGACTGGAGGCGCTCGAAGGGCGATACACAAATTGTTTTTTTAATGCCACCCTAGCTCAGTTGGTAGAGCAACGCATTCGTAATGCGTAGGTCCCGAGTTCGACTCTCGGTCTGGGCTCCACAAAA
>JABMOS010000035.1 GCA_013203185.1 Fidelibacterota bacterium
AATAGTAAAGAAAAACGTTTCATGTTTCCTCCAAAGTTCTTCATTTTCTTAAGGTCAGGTCGACCCAGTTTTTAAATTGATCCCGAAATACCCCCAATCGAGGTCATATATTTCTAGATAGCGCCTAAATAATACACTTCTGAGCCCCTATATGCAACGTTCTTTCCGTGGATTTGTAAGGTTTTTGCATTAAATATTCTTCATCAATTGAAGTTGCCAATCCGATATTCTTTATAGCAAAACGCAAGGGTCAATTCAGGCTGATTTGCCATCTCAAATATCAATGTCATCCACTGGTGAGCAATACCCTACAATGGTACAATAATAATCATACACGCATAGACTCCCAGCTTCGAAAATAAAGAGCAACTATATTGAATGAATGATCATCCGGGAATCTGTATAGGATGAGCATTGGAGTCACACCAAGTATTGCTAGCACCTAACTTCAGTTAGGTGGCTTCCACCCCCTAATAAATCTTTGGAGAACATATACCCACCTTTATATTGCCGCGCTAAATCAGGCTAGGACATTATTGAAAAGCCGGCCAAAATTTAGACCTATTGTGGTGGACGTGTCTCCTTCGACAGGCTCAGGATGACACAAGTTTTGGGAAAAAGAACGATCCACGTAGTGTCCAGAGCCCATTTTGAAAAGAATTTATTCCCGCAATAAATGCAGGAAATACGAACAAATGAAAAAGGATTGATCCTTATGTCTGGAAATTTGCGGATGCGTGTCTTTCTGGTTGTCCTCCTTATTGGAAGCGCTGGATATATGTTGAAAGATACCATTAGCTATTACACGATGAGTGAGACCCAAAAAGAAGCCCTTATAGAGAGTGGTGAGCTGGACGAGATCCGCAAAAATATTATTCATCAGGGTCTGGATCTCCAGGGTGGTATGCATGTGGTACTGGAAGTGGATCTGGAAAAATTGATTAAAACCCGAGTGGAGGATGGGGACGATGAGATCGATGCCCTCATAACTACTACCCTCCAAGAAGCTCAGGAAAATGAGCTGGAATTCTTCCCCACCTTTACCAGGAATGTGAATGCCACTAATATTCGTCTCGCACGCTACTTCCCCGTTTATGAAAAGGGGCCCAATTCCGACGTACTGGATGCTCTGGAAGCCGATGCCAAAGACGCTGTAGACCGTGCTGAAGAAATTATTCGTAATCGTGTGGATCAGTTTGGCGTCTCTGAGCCAACCATCCAGCGTAAAGGTGATTGGCGCATCGTCGTCGAACTGGCTGGTATCTCCAATCAGGCCCAGGCCCGCGAATTGATCCAGGCCACAGCCCTCCTGGAGTTTGTCCTCATACAGGAAGACCCTCAGTTATTGGATGAAGTCATCCGCAATATTGACAAAGCCTGGGCTGCAGACATGGGTGATGATACCTCTTCAACTCAGCTGGACGATGCCATTACTGAAGACTCCACATCTGATGAAGATGCTCCCAGTCTGGCTGATGTCCTTTCAGGTGACGACGGTGACTCTCTGAGCATTACAGGGACAGGCGATGCAGGTCGTCCTTTCTCCTCATTAATCAATGTGGGTAGCAATACCATCTGGGTTCCTGAAGAGAATGTTCGTTCCATCAAACGTAAGCTTGATAAACCAAACATGGCTGCAGCCGTTTCTTCTGATAGTAGGCTGGCCTGGGGTGTTTCATCTCGGGATATCACCGGAGATGGTCGTATGCATCGCGCCCTCTACCTTATGAAGGCAAGCCCTGAATTGACTGGCGATGTGGTCACAGATGCTCGGGAATCCCTGGGTGGCTTCTCTGGTGCTGAATTTGTCGTGCATCTCAACATGAACGATGAAGGATCGCGGGAGTGGACGAAAATTACCGCCGGGAATGTTGGTAAACGTATTGCCATTGTCATGGATGGGAATGTCCATATGGCAGGTGTCATTCGTGATAAAATTTCTGATGGTCGTACACAGATCGAAGGTATGAACGATCTTCAGGATGCCAAGAAACTGGCTGTTGTCCTCCGCGCTGGTGCTCTTCCCGCTCCCATGAATATTGAAGAAGAACGCACCATTGGTGCTTCTCTCGGTGCCGATTCTGTGGCTGATGGAACTCGGGCCACCGTCATTGGCTTTATTTTGGTCATCATTTTTATGGCAATCTATTATAGAGGTTCTGGACTCATTGCAGATTTTGCCCTCATCCTGAACCTGGGTTTTACCCTGGCCGTTTTGTCGACCCTGAATGCTACTCTCACTTTACCGGGTATCGCTGGTCTGATTCTCACAGTCGGTATGGCTGTAGATGCCAATGTGCTCATCTTCGAGAGGATTCGTGAAGAGCTGCGCAACGCCAAGACCGTTAAAAAATCAATCGATGACGGGTTTAATCGGGCTTTGACCACCATTGTGGATGCCAATCTCACCACCATTCTCGCTGCCGGTGTATTATGGCAGTTTGGTAGTGGAACCGTCAAGGGGTTTGCCACGACGCTGTTCTGGGGTATCCTGACATCCATGATTACTGCTATTTTTATAACCCGTACCATTTTCATGGTCTTGACGGAACGTAAAACCATGACCAAGTTGAGTATCTGAGGTATTTGAAATGTTTGAATTAATTAAAAATGTAAATATTGATTTCCTTGGTAAAAGAAAAATTGCCGGGATGATTTCTGGTGCGATTATTCTGGCGGGCCTCTTGAGTCTGGTTCTCCATGGGGGTCCACTTTATAGTATTGATTTTGAGGGAGGGACAGAAATCCAGGTTCGGTTTACCGACCCAACTACGGTTGAGTCCGTCCGCCAGGCCTTATCAGATATTGGCTATGGAGATGCTGCCATCAAAGGGTATGGTGATGAAGGTGAATTTCTCATTCATGTGAAGACTGCTACCCAGAGTGACGAACAGGTCCTCACCATCCGTGAAGCGCTGGGGTCTATCCATCATGGAGACAATTATGAAATACGCCGTCTGGAAACGGTAGGTCCCAAAATTGGTAAAGAGCTCAGGGGTGATATGATATCTGCCGTGCTCATTGCCATGGCTGGTATCGTCATCTATATATCCATTCGCTTCCAGTTTATGTATGCCATCGGTGCCATTGTTGCCCTGGCACATGATATAATGATCACATTGGGTCTCTTTTCACTGCTGAATATGGAAATTTCACTGACAGTTCTGGCAGCTTTCCTCTTTATCGTGGGTTATTCGCTGAATGACACCATCGTGGTGTTTGACCGTGTTCGAGAGAATGCCAAGGAGAAGCGCCATGATAGCTTCCTGTCTGTTCTCAATATTAGTTTGAATCAGACTTTGAATCGTACCATTATTACTTCACTGACAACCCTCAGCGTGGTGTTGATTCTGCTATTCTTTGGTGGTGAAGTCATCAAACCCTTTGCTTTCGCACTGACAGTGGGTCTTATCGTCGGAACCTATTCTTCCATCTTTGTTGCCAGCCCTGTGGTGTTGGCCTGGGATGAGAATCAGAAGAAAAAGAAGACCAGTTAATCCACAACAGCTGAATTCAATTATTTAAGTTTACATGAAGCACCCTTCGGGGTGCTTCATCGTTTCTGGACATCGAGTGATTCGAAAGGATTGAGATGAGTGGCAATGGTCCGGCACCTCGACACGCTCTCTACGAGACCACTCGGCGTCCTTAATCCATCCGGTCTCTGGACATCGAGTG
>JABMOS010000036.1 GCA_013203185.1 Fidelibacterota bacterium
AGTGAAAAGTGAAAAGTGAAAAGTGAAAAGTTATGCCTGGCTATTATCAAAGCAGTCTTAAAGACAAGAAAGTCACTCTCAAAATCGGCACACTGCCTGCCAGGCCGTAGCTGGAAAGCGTAGGCTGGAGGCTCTCGAAGTGCGACAGAAGGAAACCACGAGGATGATGGGACATAGATGAGCAACTTCCCTTACAAACATATCATGTGGGACTGGAATGGGACGCTTCTGAACGACTCACAAATGGCTGTGATGGTCATCAATGAAACTCTGTCCAAGCGAAATATGCCCACAATAAGTCATGATCATTATCAAAAGATTTTCGGCTTTCCTGTCATTGATTATTATCGCCGCCTGGGTTTTGATTTTGTGGACGAGTCCTTCGAGGTAGTGGGCACAGAATTTATTGATGGTTATGAACAACATAAGTTTGATGTCAGTCTTCATGTTGGGGCTGAGGAGGTTTTACGGAAATTAAGCTCCTTAAGAGTGAGTCATTCTATATTGTCAGCATATAAACAGAATACTCTGGATGAATTGGTGGCTCACTTCGGGCTGACCAATCAATTTTTGAAAATCGTTGGCTTAGATAATCACTATGCCCATAGTAAAGTAGATAATGCTAAGGAGTGGATGTTTGAGCTGGCGCATGATCCATCTGATGTTTTGTTCGTAGGGGACACGGCTCACGACTACGAAGTAGCTGAAGCCATAGGAGTGGATTGCGTGCTCATTCCCGGAGGACATCAAACTCGTGAGGTATTGGAAAATACAGGGGCTAGGGTGTTGGATGGATTATCGGATATTCTGAATCTTTAGGGTCGAGATTTAAGATTTATGATTGAACATTTAAAACGTATGGCAGAATAGATTACCAACTCAATTGTTTGAATGTTTTGTTGGATGGTAAGAAGTGGACTCAAAACAACTAATACAGCGATCAACTGAATTTTCCCACCGAGTAGTAAAACTCTCCCTGGCTTTACCGAGTTCAACTTTGGGGAGGCATATTTCTGGTCAATTAATTCGTTGCTCAACATCGGTAGCAGCTAATTATAGAGCGACTGTTTTAGCACAATCAAGAGCAGCTTTCAGGGCTAAATTGAGCATCGTTCTTGAAGAAATTGATGAAGCACAATTCTGGATAGAATTTTTATTAGAAGAAGACCTGATGACTAAGGCAAAAGTTGAAAGCGTTCTAAAAGAGGCTGGCGAATTAAAGGCAATATTCTATGCCACCCGGAAAACACTTTCGAAGAAGTAATTTCCCAATGTTCAATTTTACATTTTAAATCTAAAAGAAGAAAATTATGACCAATAAAACCATAGTCACTTTGCCTGGAGACGGAATTGGAAAAACTGTCCTGGACTCTGCCCTTCGGGTTCTGGATGCAGCCGGTTTTGAAGCCAATTATGTTGAAGCGGATATTGGTTGGGAATTTTGGCGTTCTGAAGGGGACCCACTGCCGGAGCGCACACTGGATCTCATCGCCGAGCATAAAATCGCCCTGTTTGGTGCCATCACTTCTAAACCCAAAGATGAAGCATTTGAAGAACTTGCTCCCGAATTGAAATCTTCAGGAGCCATATACTCAAGCCCTATTGTGGGTTTGCGTCAACATTTTGGCCTGGATATCTGCTTGCGACCCTGTCATTCCTATTTAGGCAATCCCTTGAATTTTATCCGTCGCGGCGTGGACGGGAAGCTGGAAGAGCCAGCAGTAGATGTGGCAATATTTAGACAGAATACAGAAGGGCTCTATGGGGGCGTAGAATGGAGCGGCCCTCCCAAAGATGTACATGATGCATTTATGACCCATCCAAAATTCAAACAAAATTTTGGAGGAACGCCAGTCGAAGAGCTGTCCATTTCGACTCGCATCTTCACTAAAAAGGCTACGGAGAGAATCCTGAGAGCTGCCTTTGAGCATGCCAGGAAGAATGGGTATACATCAGTAACAGTTTGTGAAAAACCCAATGTGATTCGCGAAACCTCAGGCATGATGTACAAAATGGCCCAGGAGCTTCAGAAGGCTGATTTTTCAGACATAGAATTATGGAACACCAACATTGATGCACAAATGATGTGGCTGACCAAAAACCCTGAAAATTATGGCGTTATCGTGGCGGGGAACATGTTTGGTGATATTGCTTCAGACGGTTTTGCCGGTCTCATTGGTGGATTGGGCTTTGCCGCCAGTGCTCAGTACAATCCAGACACGGGTGTGGGTGTATTTGAGCCGACCCATGGCTCTGCTCCCAAGTATGCTGATTATGAAACATCCATTGTCAATCCCATTGCCATGATCGAAGCAGCTTGCATGATGTTGGATTTCATTGATGAACAGAATATTGCCATCAAAATTCGCAAGGCTGTGGCTAATGTCATTGAAGCGGGAGAGGTGCGTACATACGATATGGCTCGCCTGCCAGGCAATGCTGATGTCATCCAAAAAGGTGCAGCCTCAACAGAAGAGATGACAGCTGCTATTATTGGGAAACTCACTTAAGGATTATCGAGGTATCTTTTTCCTCAGCCCCTCCGGTGGCAGAGCTTGCCGAAGCCTCCGGTGTCTAACCACAGGACTGGACATTTCGACAGGCTCAATGTCCGGACATAAACAACTCATTTACATGTTTTAGGGACTTTTTGCCGAGATCTATATCTACAAAGAAAATTTCTATTTAACAAATTAAGTATTTATTAAGTCCTATAATTTTATGTACATTCAGGCACTATGATGGACTTGATGGGTGAACGCATAAAACGCAGGCGAGAAAAACTGCACATTCAAGCCAGTGATCTGGCCAGGTCAATTGGTGTAACTGCCAGCCTGATCTCACAGATTGAGCGGGCCAAGGCGTTTCCTTCCATATTGACTCTGAAAAAAATTGCTGATGCCCTGCACATCACAGTAGGCGCTCTTATCGGTGAGGAAAGTAGTCTCAATGAGCACCCACTGGTTCACACCGATGAGAAAAAATTCGTTAAAAAGAACAAGACGGGAACACAATCTTATCTGCTTTCTCATCATGACCCAGATAAAATAATGGATCCCTTTTTTCTCGATTTTCCAGTTAAGGGCAATTCAAAAGATATCATGACCACGAACAATCCCAGGCAGGAGTACTGTTATGTCGTCACGGGAGCGTTTGATGTGGTGGTTGGAGCCAACAGTTACACAATCGAGGAAGGTGATAGCTTCTATTTCACCTCAAAAGAACAACATTTATTTACCAACACATACTCAGCCAACTCCCAGCTATTATGGGTCGTAAATCAAAGCAGCTGAGCCTACTCAATTACCAGAAACAGGAGTGTTAAATGTCAAACACACAAAATAGTACAAAAGATATGCTGATTTTCCAGCAGTCAGATATAGATGTATTAATGGATCGTCATGATCTCAGTGATGAATCACGTGCAACCATCATGGATGAAAACCTTTTACCCACCAGCCTTATGTCCCGGATGCATAATAGCTTCCCCCAGCATTCCATTTTGAAACCTAAAAACAAAGCCCTCTTTACCCACGGAAAGAACAAGTATTCCACGATTGTCGGGTTCAGAGAAGTCTGCGGCATTCTCAGGGAAAACGGGATAGAGCTTACTGAAATGAAAGAGCGTGAGCTGTTTGTAGAAGTCTATGCATTCCTGGCTACCAAACACATTCTGAATACCATTGATTGGAACAATTATCTGGAAGATCCTGTTTTCCAGTTGGTTTTCCCTCAACCAGGCATGATTGCAAAGGATGTTGTAGATGAGTACAAATCCATTGCGGATGATGGGGAGAGAATGAAGATGGTGGTAGCCTATCGTGACAAAACCAATCCCCATGATGGCAAGCAGATTTTAAATCGCCCCTCTTTTTATGATGAAGAAGGTGGTCTGGAGGCCATCGACGGTGGCCAGCATAAATATCCCCAGGTTTTTCTCCTGTTTGATAAGACCACCCAGGGATGTTTTGCCTACTGTACCTATTGTTTCCGTCATGCCCAGGTCCGCGGTGATGAGGATATGTTTATCCAGGATGACGTCGCCCAGGTCCACAGCTATCTGCGTCTGCATAAAGAGGTGACCGACATTCTGATCACTGGTGGTGATGCTGGTTACATGCCCGCTTCCCGATTGGCTGCTTACCTGGAACCCATCATGCACGATCCAGAATTGATGCACATTCGCAATATCCGAATTGCTTCTCGGGCATTAACCTATGAACCAGATGTGGTCCTTCAGCGCAAATATGATGCTGCTCTAGAGTTGTTTGGGCGGCTCATCGACCATGGTGTTCAGGTCCTGTGGATGGGTCATTTCTCAACACCTAAAGAGATGCTGAATATTCACACCATTGCTGCCATTCGCAGGTTGCGCAAGCACGGTATCAATGTGAGAAGTCAGAGTCCCATGATGAACCATGTCAGTTTATTTATGGATGATAATGGCAAGGTTGATATTGATCGCTCTGCTCAGAACTGGATCGATCTGGCTCATATGTTAATGATGCTGGGTATGCAGTTTCATTCCATCTACTGTGCCAGACCCACAGGTGAACACGGTTACTTTACTGCGCCACTGGCAGACATGGATAAAATCTTCAGCAAGATTTATCATTCACTGCCTTCTATTGCCAGACCTTCACGCTATATCACTATGACCTCATCAGCAGGGAAGGTTTCCCTCCTGGGTACGGTTACCGTGAATGGTGACAAGGCATTTGCCTTGAAGTTCAACGAGTCCCGCAATATGAAGTGGATGGACAAGGCCTTCCTTGCCAAATATGATGAGGTTGAGAATACCATCGAAAAGCTCATCCCTTATGGAACCGAGAAATATTTCTTTGAAGATGAACTCGCACAGATTGAGGAAGATCTTCAGGAAAAATTTGATAAAAGTGAATTAAGCAAGGAAAAGGTATTACAAGTTCTTAAGGTAGAATAATAACTATGATCAACAAGTTGGTTGGATCGGATGCTGAAGCTGTATCTGATATTTTTGATGGTGCCACGGTAATGATCGGGGGCTTTGGCGAAGCTGGAAGTCCCATTGAACTCATTCACCGATTAATCGATCTTGGCAGTAAGAATCTCACCGTGGTGAGCAATAACACAGGGAGTGGTAATGTGGGAATCGCCGCTCTTATTGCGAATCGACAGGTAAGAAAAATGATTTGTTCTTTCCCACGCAGCACCAACTCAGTCGTTTTTCCAGAGTTATATCGTGCAGGTGAGATTGAGCTGGAGTTGGTTCCCCAGGGTACACTGGCCGAACGTATCAGAGCCGGTGGTGCTGGAATACCAGCCTTCTACACGCCCTCATCAGTAAACACCCCTCTGGCTGAAGGCAAGGAACAACGTGAATTTAATGGGCAAACTTATGTCCTTGAATACGGCATCAAAGCTGACTTCAGCCTGGTGAAATGTCAGAGCGCTGACCGCTATGGCAATCTGACCTATAATAAGACAGCACGAAATTTTAGTCCAATCATGTGCACGGCAGCAGACATAACCATTGTCCAGGCCAAGTACATGGTGGAAGCAGGAGAGATCGACCCTGAGACTGTAGTTACCCCTGGTATCTTTGTCAATCGGGTGGTTGAAATCACCGATCCAGCCCATGAATCCATTCTCGTAGCAAGTGGCGAGAGGTATCCCCGATGAATACAACTGAACGTGTGGGTTGGAGCCGTATAGAAATGGCCCAGAAAGCCGCTCTGGATATTCCTGACGGCTCGTATGTAAATCTTGGAATTGGTATGCCTGAGCTTATCGCTGATCATGTACCCCCTGGGATTGAGGTTATTTATCATACTGAAAATGGCTTGCTTGGGATGGGTCCAGTACCTGAACCGGGACAAGAAGATGTGGAGCTCATCAATGCTGGTAAAAAGTATGTCACCGCCATCAAAGGTGCCTGCTTTTTCCATCATGCTGACAGCTTCACTATGATCAGAGGTGGACACCTGGATATCTCCATTCTGGGTGCGCTTCAGGTCTGTGAAAAGGGCGACCTGGCCAATTGGTCCACAGGAAAACCAGGAGCTATTCCTGCAGTGGGTGGTGCCATGGATCTTGTTGCAGGCGTGAAAAACGTCTGGGTGATCACGGATCACAATACCAAGGATGGTCAATTTAAACTGGTGAACAATTGCAGTTTCCCCCTCACGGGCAAAGGTGTGGTAGATCGGGTTTACACCAACCTGGCCATTATTGAAATCACCGAGGAAGGATTGAAGGTGAGGGAGATGGCTCCTGGCATCACCTTTGAATATCTTCAGGAAAAAACCGAACCAAAACTTATTCAGTAGCATCCATTATAAGGTCCTCAGAGATGAACGATCAAAAGAAAACCAACGCTAGTATTTATTCAGATGCAGTAGCAGTAATACCTGGCGGTGTGAGCCGCAATACCATTTTTCACAAACCATTTCCCCATTATGTAGCTGGAGCCAAGGGCTGCATGGTTACTGATATTGATGGGGTGGAACGAGTAGATTTTGCCAACAACATGGCTTCACTCATCCATGGCCATGCCTATCCCCCCGTTGTTGCGGCTGTCACAGAACAGCTGAAAAGGGGTACTGCTTATACCCTGGCAACAGAGATTGAGGTTCGTTACGCTGAACTGCTGTGTAATCGCTGTGACGGTTTGGAGAAAATCCGTTTTGTCAATTCAGGCACGGAAGCGGTTATGGCTATGATCAAGGCTTCTCGTGCATTTACGGGCAGGCATAAGATCGCCAAGGCAGAGGGTGCCTATAACGGAACTTATGATTATATCGAGGTTAGCCAGGTTTCAAGCCCGGACAATTGGGGCGAGCTGGATCATCCCAACCGCAATGCCCTGGCTCATGGAACACCTCCAGCAGTGCTGGAAGATGTTATCGTCTATCCCTTTAATGATGTTGAGCGAACCCTGCGCCTTCTGGATGAGAATGCCAGTGATCTAGCCTGTGTGCTGGTTGATCCCATCCCCCATCGTGTGGGCTTGTTCGAGGCCACATCGGGGTTTGTGGAGGCAGTCTATGCCTGGACCCGTAAACATGATGTCCTCATGGTATTTGATGAAGTCATCACGTTCAGAACCAATTTTGGTGGCAAACAGGCTGACTATAGTGTAAAACCTGATTTGACTGCTCTAGGCAAGATGATAGGTGGTGGTTTTCCTGTAGGTGCTGTTGGTGGTCGAGCTGATGTTATGGATGTCATGGATCCCAATAAAAACCCATTACCTCTGCCACACTCCGGGACTTTTTCGGCCAATCCCATCACCATGACTGCTGGCTATGTGGCCATGCATGATTTTGATGAAGATGCGCTCCTGGCTTTGAATGAGTTGACGGCCAGGACCAGGACCAGTATTGATGAGGCTATTAAAGCAGCTGGCATTCCCATGTCCATTACCGGGGCAGGATCTATGTTCCGCCTGCACCCCAAGACCACAGCTCCCGTGTCCTATCGTGAGGCTTTCCAGGGCAAGGAAGAAAAGGCCATCATGACCAGGTTACTGGACCATATGTTTTATAAAGAGAATATTATCATGGTGAATACGGGGACCTGCATGTTCTCCACTATCATCGGTGAAAAGGAAGCAGATAGATTGGTGGATGGGTTGACCAATGCTTTCAAGGTGATTGGACCCGACCTCAAGCAATTGTATGAACGTTAAGTTCCTCACGAAAAGGAAAAGACCATGAGAGATGTGTATATTTGTGATGCTGTGAGAACACCAGTGGGTGGCTATGGTGGTTCACTCTCGACGATTCGACCAGATGATCTGGCTGCCATTCCCTTGAGGACATTAAAAGAGAAACATCCCCAGATTCAGTGGGATGAAGTTGATGATGTGCTCATGGGCTGTGCCAATCAGGCTGGTGAGGACAATCGCAATGTAGCCAGAATGGCCTTGCTCTTGGCTGGTTATTCAGAAACTATTCCAGGTGCCACCATCAACCGTCTATGTGGATCAGGTATGGATGCTGTGGGGACGGCGGCTCGAGCTATTCGTGCCGGGGAAGCTGACTTAATCATTGCAGGTGGGGTGGAGAGTATGTCAAGATCTCCCTGGGTTATGGCCAAACCTGACAAAGCATTTTCACGAACCCCTGATATGTATGATACGACTATTGGATGGCGCTTTGTAAATCCCTGGATGGACAAGATGGGTCACACCCAGTCCTTGATCCAGACTGCAGAAAATATTGCTCAAGAAAAGGGGATTAGTCGAGAGGACCAGGACAAGTTTGGATTCTGGAGTCAGACCAAGGCCAAAACTGCCCAGGAAAATGGATCTCTGGCTCATGAAATTGTTCCTGTAAATATTCCCAGGCGGAAAATGGACGATTTGGTCTTTGACAATGATGAGCATCTGCGTCTGACGCCCCTGGAAAAGCTGGGGACTTTACGGGCGATTTTAGGTGAGGGAACCACCATCACAGCTGGGAATGCTTCAGGCATTAATGATGGAGCTGCCGCCTTAATCATTGCCTCTGAGGATGCTGTGAAGCGGCATGGCTTAACACCCCTGGTGAGAGTCCTGGGCATGAGTGTAGCCGGTGTTGCACCACGGACCATGGGAATGGGACCTGTCCCAGCCACGAACAAATTGATGAAGCATCTTGGTTTGAGTCTGGATGACATGGATGTTCTTGAGCTCAACGAAGCATTTGCTGCCCAATCATTGGGCTGTACTCGGGAGCTGGGTTTGGCTGATGATGATCCCCGGATTAATCCCTGGGGTGGCGCTATTGCCTTGGGTCATCCCCTAGGAATGAGTGGGGCACGTCTGATGACCACAGCGACGCATCAGCTGATGCAAGGAGCGGGCAAGCGGGCTTTGGCTACCATGTGTATTGGTGTAGGTCAGGGCATCGCCACGGTCATCGAAAAGGTTTAGGCTTCTGGCGTCTTGCTGAGGCTCTCGAAGTAGACGCCACTAATGCTGGTATTACCTACATTGACAAGCCCTGGCTTGCCGACTATATTCACCCCGCTTTTGCGTTATTAAGAGGCACTTTTCTGCAGCACTAATACCGACTCGTCATACTGAGCCTGTCGAAGTGCGAAAGAGGAGGAGCGACGCAAAGGAGAGTAAAGGTATGTCCGGCTATGCGCTTTCGCTGCGCCGGGACATTTTTATCCGCCACAGGAGGAGAAAAATTCACCGCTGGATCAATTGGTAGAGCAGTTGACTCTTAATCAATTTGTTCCAGGTTCGAGTCCTGGGCGG
>JABMOS010000037.1 GCA_013203185.1 Fidelibacterota bacterium
AAGCAGAAGATGATTCTGCTGAAATAAGAAGTTCGCACCTTCTAGAAAGTCAATTTAGCGTTTGATATACAGACTAAAAGCCCCTGATCACAAAAAATCGGGGGCTTTTTATCAATTGCATAATAGTAAATTGATTGTCATTGACATATCTAATTCATAACGAAGGAGCCAACGGTCCTTCAGGCGCTAGTGTTTTCAATGCATCAAAACTATCCAGATGGATCCTTAACAAATATCGTGACTATTCGAGTGTGAAATTTCTGATAAATGATTTTATGCGAAAAACCAGACCTTTGGCTAAGGATCTAGTTTTGTATTTTGAAGACCTATTTCGCCTCAACTAAGAACCTCTGTCCTCGCACATCTGAAAAATTATCATAACAAACGTCTGTACCACATCGATTCTGATCCGGTCCTCGAGTAACACAATAATAACCGTCACATCTATCGCACCTACGCAAATTGTTGAATACTGTATCTGTTATCTCACCTATAGAATCTGCTGCAATTCTCGATTGGTTGAGCTGAAAGACATTACCCTTTTTATTGGTGGTTTCTGATGAGAGTGGCCTCGCTGTGAGAGAGCTCCCCAATCCAACATTGATCTCACAAATACTGTTGATCCCATCGATCAGTTTTCCAAGATTCTCCTCACTAATAGCAACCTTAATATTTTGCCGTAAGGACTCCCCAGCCTCAACAAGCGGTAGGATGTGTGTTTGATATTCAAATTTGTCTATGTCATTGGGTGGACTTCCATAATCACCCACAAGACATGATAGGTATCCCAATGATGACATCTTGTTTTCTATAATATCCAGGTTTGCGATTGAGAGAGCGAGTTCATGATCCAATTTTTCCAGTGGATCAAAATTTTTAGTGTCCTTTTTCACAAGGTTGTCCAATCGTTCTTGTAAGACCTTCGAATTGCGATACAATATTGGTGCGACTTTGCAGGTGAGCATTGGTAATAGTTCACGCCTCATGGTTGATCCTTCCTTTTGTTTGTTGTATTGATATCCATGTACTTGCGGTCCTTGTTCGGTACTTCTCTCTCTGGGAAGTGCAATTGGAGACAAGACAATCTCTTGATATCCCAACTTTTACATCTTCAATAAATTGCGGAAGGAAGTCCCAGAACATTATGAAATAGTATCTGAGAGTGGTTACCGATGTTTGCTTATTTTTGCTTTTGGGCTATGGAATCTTCGGTTGTTAGTATGTGGAAGCGCTGATATTAAACAAGGAAGACATCTCTATTCGAAGAAATATGCAAAGAGAAAATGTATAGAGAGTGACTTATAGAAAATGATAAACTGAATAGAGAGGACACCCAGCTCAACCAGAAATATATCCTAATTATTGGTATCCTAATGAGGAGAGAGGATCAGAAGAAGTATAAATATTCCTTTATAGTTATTCTGATCCTTTTGCCCGGTTCATTACTACCAAATTGAATTTACCACAGTAGATTTTCTAAGATTACTATCTGCTGTTACCAATGGCGCACCCCTCACAATTGAGGTTGCGCAAATCAATCTGTCTGCTGGATCCAGATTAATCTCTGAAGTGAGCGAAACTGAAAGATCTGCAATTTCGGGAGTGATGCTTTCAAAGACATAGTGGTTTGCTGCCCGAATTAAACCAATGAATTCCGTATACGGGACATCGATCGTAATTCGGTTTTTGTGTAGCAACATTGCAATTTCCCATAGAGAAATATCAGCGATGAGGATCTCACCTGTCTCATTAGCTTGATCAATGGCGTTTCGAGCTCTGCGGCTGAGTTTATCAGGTTGAAGTGCATCCCATATGATTATATGTGTATCAAGCGTAATCATTGAGATATCGCATCCCAGTTTTCGTCGATTGGTTTAATGACATCACCAATAACTGCGCTACTGCCCAATTGATGCAGTGCCTCCTTTGCATGTTCCTGAGCAGTATCAGCAGGAACCAGTTGGGCTATGACTTTACCTCGAGAGGTGATTTTTATCTGTGCACCCTGTTTAATCTCTTCAAGTACTTTCATCAGATTGGCTCGTAAATCACTAACGGCTATCGTATTCATAAATCATCTCCTGTCTTCTTGTACAAATATAACGTACAAGATGATTAATAAAAGCTTTATGTACAATTCAAATGTACAAATAAATTAGAGCGTTTATGGGTCACGCTCTTTTGATCGGTTCTTGTGCATGAGTAACAGTAATCTTTCGAGCCACAGACCTGGAGTACATTTTGTTGATCTCTCTCTTTGTGAACAACTTCCTAATCCCTCCACTAAGGGATGTCGCCTCAGCTCCTATGTTAAAATTAAAATTGACCACGAATTGCCTCGATCGACCCTTTAGCCGATCGTGGTTTCGAACCTTCTTTAACAGACCAAGCTCTTCACAGTAATGGACTCTTCTTGAAGCTGTTTTTTGGGAAGCACCACCCAATTTGCGGACAAAGTTAAACGCCAGATCGATAACCTTTAGATCCTGACCTTTATACCAACTGAGAAGGTTGAAAACGAAGTCCTGTTGCCTGAATTGTTCGGCACCCCAAGGCTGAAAATCATAATAACTGTTTATGATATTTCTGACATCATCAACGGACAATGGTTCAAATTTGAAATCAGATCTCTGCTGAACCTTCCCTTCGAAATTCTTGATCAGTGCGATGACTTCTAGCTCGACTTTCTCTGGTGTATTTCTCCAATCATCCGAGATGTGAGGGAACCCCTGCAACCACTCTAGCATTTTTTCTTCCGTCTCGCTCCCTGAATAGCCAAGATCGATCATGAAGTATTGGATAAGCAGTAATTGGGCCGCATGGCGTGTACCGACCTCTCTTATTCCGGTCTCAAGTAGACATTGCGCCTTTTCAATTCTTGAACCATTTCTGGTCTGGACTCTACGATTTTGTGTAGGATCTTTTTTATCTTGAGATCGGACATCCGGTATCTCGATGCGTGGATGATCCATGATCAATCCAATGGAATCATACAGGTCTAATTCTAGGGGTTTTAATGATTCAGAGTCCAGAAGACAGGACCCCTCTCCAAGTGGCAGCCTCAGGTGATCAATAATGCCAGGGAATATTTCAATGCGACCAGACTGTTCCACAAGGTCGTGTTCTTTGAACAGAGCCTTAATCAATATGTGGATCTTCTTTGCAGGTAGGCTAGACTTTAATAAGTAATATAAATGGAGACCCCGACTAGAACTGGAGCGGAAAAGAAGTGGGTTGGGAAGTACATTTACCACTTGAGAATAACGTTTCAAGAAATTCGGGGCTTTAAAATCGATATCAATACAAAAGAGTGGACTTAATTTTCGATGTTGGACAAAAACCCAATGTTTCCCCAGCAAATGATTTAGGACTTCATATTCATTGAGGGGAATTGCCTGCTTATTCTTGCCCAAAGCGGTTCGCACTCCGATCTTTTCGTCATACATCTTCCAGTAAGGGTAACTATATCCAACAAAAATCTGCCAGTAGAAATGAAAGTCGGATAAGGGAATGCCCAAAGATTTTAGATGTCTCAAATACTTCTTGGACTTACTCATATACATCTCCTCCAAGATTATCTCGGACATTTTGGTTGTCGAGGGCACTTTGAGAGATTGATAGTCCGTTATCCTTAATGGCCTCAAGAGCATTAAGAATAGATCTTGGATTACGATCTGACAACTCAATCAAATCCTCCAAAGCGGTCTCAGAAAATAGGTCGATGCCCTCCAGCTCAGAAATATGCCTGACAAATGCCTTAAGCGATTCGGGAGCATAATTGTCCAGAGAGATGCGCATGCACCGCTGAAGAAGTGGGTTTGGAATATTTTTCAATCTAGTCGCCGTGAATAGAAACAACATCTCCTCATTGATTTCCATTAGGCGTATCAAATGATTAAGCATCGAGGATTGGCCATGGTCCAGGTCATCAATGATTACTGTATGGATCGAGTTAATCATTGGATAGAAATCGAGATCCCGCTTTAAACTTGATATTAGATTTCTAGATAACTCGATTCCTGAATATGCGAAGACATCCACACCTCCTCTTCTGATATCTAAACTCCTGCAAGCCTCGCAAGCGTTACATGGATCCAACCCAATGGGTGCGGTACAGGCTAACCTTCTCCCAAGTATCTCCAGAAGAGTTGATTTACCGGACCCATTATTTCCACTAATAATTACCGGCGCTATTCGTTTCCTTCTAACAATTGACTCAATGGTAGGTAGTATGGGTTTGAGCCCAATGAATTGGGTGAATCCATTGGGGCGATATTTTATACGATAGGTTGAGCTCACAATAGCCTCCTTAATTTTGCAAAGTTGATTCGCACGCAAGTGCGCTGCACTCTAATTACTTGCAGTGTTTTAGATCCACTCTCAGAGTAACGGATTCGACGAGGGAGATCCAAGACGAGGCGATATCTGTTGAGAAATTTACTCAAGGAATTCTGATTCATATTGCCAAAGGATCCTGGATTGCTGGCCAAATACTCACATATTTTCTCTAGCGATAACCAGTCACCTTGGACACGAACAGTTCTCACTTTTGAACACTCCAATAATGCCTGTAATAATTCCTGATCCGGATTTAATATGCGACTGGCATTAGCCTGGTATTCAGCAAGCATTTCTGAAATGTGATTATGATTGTCTTCAGATATTTCATTTTCAATGAACCTGACATCATTTAAGATGTTGAGGGAAAGCAAAGAATTTGAGGAGCACTCTGGATAATCCTTTGGATCACTGATTATTCCAAATGACTTACTGATATTTTGGTAGAATCTTTCAGCTTGTGCTTTGTCAACCTGAAGACCGTTTAAATCGCATAATTCAGAACTTGTCAGTGTGCAAAGCAGGCAAGAATTGACAAGGAATTCTGGAGGGGCTTCATAAGCTATTACAACATGAGGGACAAAATTGCTTGCCCTCGCTCCATCATTAGTGTAGATGGTTTGTCTCTTCCGCAGAGGACGTAGTCTATTCACTTCAGCATTTAGAGTTGGAAGCGTGAGAATGAGTGTAAATTCATCATTGTCCGTGGCTTCATGCAATTTCCCAAGTGTTCTAATCGAGGGCATATTCTCAAGCAGAATTGGGTGATAACAGTTTTGATGGAACACATCCTCAACAAAAAAGGGATCCAACCTATTGGATAGGATAATCCATAAAATTGGGATCTCATCAAAAAGGTTATAGCAATATGTGAGATGGATATATGTTTCAATTATTTCAGAAATATTGAACTTTTCGTGAGAAGTGCTACTTTTGCTCATATTACGATCCCCCCAACTCGCTGCACAATTTGAAAATGAGCTTGAGAACGTTGCTTCAAGTCGAAATATTTTATACACACTGGCTGCACAGCTTCTGCACTGGAGAAAGTGTAAATTGATATTTGACCTACCCTATTGTGGAGCTTAAATTGGCACAAATACGGCACAATCGCCACGTAAGTCCTTAATAAACAAACATTGGTGACGTACTCATAATCCGTCCGTTCGGGGTTCAAGTCCCTGTGGGCCCACAAAAGAAAAGTCGCCATTCGGCGGCTTTTTCTTTTGTACGGGCGCCCCAGACTTGCACCCCGAACCGTTAGTACCACAAAACTTGTCCCTGCCTGCCAAGCCGTAGCTTTAGCGCAGGCTGGTGGGCCCACCATCTAAAGGTCAGCAATCGCTGGCCTTTGTTGTTGCCTCTATAAATAGAACTGGTATAAGGTAGTATTTCAGCAGACTCCGAAAGATTTGAAGTTGCTCTTAGGTTTCAGCGTTAATGTTCCGAATTACTTTGAAGATTTAGAATTGGATTAATTGGCAATGCGTTCTTAGATCAGATAACCAACTTCCTTGAAACGACACGCAATCAATACCTGACCAGATAATGATTCAAATTTTCATCTGAGGCCAGCCCTAGTTTGTGCCGAATCCGATGCCTATAGATTTCAATCGTTTTAGGCTCAACTTTCATCAAGTTGGAAATATCTTTTGTCATCAGGTTTATTCTTATTAATGCACAGACCCTCAGTTCACGCTGTGAAAGTTCGGGGTGTTCACTGAGGATCTTTTCAAAAAAGTCAGTATGTACTTTGGTAAACCATTTTTCAAATTCATCCCAGTCGTGTCCCGCTTTAAATAAATTTTTAGAAAATCTGACAATCCCATTAAAGCGTTTTCGCATTTCATTATTATCCAGCTTCTGGATTTCTTTGAGCTGTCGAATTAAACCATTCACTTTGTCTTGATTTTCGGTTGCCAACATTGATTTGCAGACCAATTCTCGCTTCATATGATCAATCTTCAGCTCCATTTTTTCAGTTTCGACTTTTTGGCGCTCTGCAATTTCTATTTTCAATTCTTTGGTTCTCTCCTTGACCAACTTCTGAAGCTTGCTTTTCTCCCGCTCAAGTCGCTTGAATCGGAGCTGAATGTAAAGCATAATCATTAACATGAGTGTGACCGATACCAGGAGCCTAAACCAGCGGGTCTCCCAGAAAGGGGGTAAAACGGTTATATCAAGGGCAATCCCCGCTTCATTCCATAAACCATCATTGTTACTGGCTTTTACGTGGAACCGATAGTCTCCAGGTTCCAAGCTGGTATAACTGACACTATAATTGGAACCTACCTGAATCCAGTCCTCGTCAAAGTTATCCAGCTTATAGGCATAGCGGTTACGCCTGGGATCGGAAAAATCAAGGGCAGCATAGGTCAGGGTGATTATTTTATCCTGGTAACCCACTGTAATATTTTTCGTTTCGCTAATTGAGCGGGTCAAGATGGTACGACCATCCTTCATTTTACCAATTGGGACATCAGCATAATTGATCTTAAACTTTGTGATGACTACTGGGGGTATATGCGGGTTATTGCTGAGAGAATCAGGATGAAAGCGGTTGAATCCATTGGGACCGCCAAAATACATATAACCCTGTGAATCTTTTAAGCCAGAACTGTAATAAAATTCATTTCCCTGAAGTCCATCAATGAGCGTGTACCTATTAAGGAAACCTTGTTCCGGATCAGCTTTAATCACGCCTTTGTTGGTTGATAACCATAGATATCCATGGTCATCTTCCAAAATGCAATCGATAATGATGTCAAGATTATCAAAGCCAAGATCCAGGGTCGAGAAGGTCTGACGATCTGAATCCAGCTTGTTTAGACCACCACCGCTGGTACCAATCCAGAGATTATTCTGACCATCTTCATGAAGGGCTAAAACACAATTACTACCAATACAATTCTCATCATCAACCGTATGCTTAAAAGAAGAAAATGATTCCGTCTCAGCATGAAAACGACTTAATCCGCCTTCTGCTGAACCTATCCAGAGTACGCCTGCATGATCCTCAAGGGTTGCATAAATGCGATCTCCGCCAATACTTGACGGATTCTCAGGATCGTTTTGAAAGCGGGTAAAGTGTTCTGTTTTACGATCATAGCGATTCAGACCATTGTTTTGGGTTCCCACCCAGATCGTGCTGTCTCTGGTTTCATAAATAGCATTAATAGTAGATCCACTGATACAGTAGGGGTCTAAAACATAATTATAATAAAGCTTCAATCGCTCACCGCTCACAGGATCAATCTGCGAGAGCCCTGCGGCAGCCGTTCCGATCCAGACCAGTCCGGACTTCTCAATCATGACCTGCAGGGCATAGTTCATACTCCAGTTGGGTTTACTATCATCTGTCTGGTAATATCTGAATGTCCTTGTTGAGGGGTTGAAGCGATTGGTCCCACCGGGAATAGTGGTAAACCAGATGTCCCCACCTTCATCTTCAGCGATGGAGTAAATATTGTTAGCGCTGGGACTTGAAGCATTGTCAGCTTCATGACGAAATAGCTCAATGCGAATCTGGTTGGGTTTGTAAATGTTGATGCCTTTTGACTCTGATCCCGCCCAGATCAGTCCTTGCTTATCATTGAAGCTTGAAAGGACAATATGATCATTCAGACTGCCGGGATTTTGATCATTAAATTCGTTAAAGCTGAGTTGTTCGGTCTCGGGATCAAAGACGCTCAGTCCACCCACGGATCCCAGCCACAGTTTGCCCTGTTGATCCTGGGTAATTGAATATAAAAAATTGGCTCCTGCGGAATTGTAGGAACTGGTTGGTTGTTTATAGCGATTCAGAATTCCATTTTTAAGATTGTATTTGACCAGACCATATCCAAATCTACTTAACCAGACAAAATCATTTTGTTGATCTCTGGTGATACACGTGATGGGTCGGAACCCGGTTCTGGATGGTCGAAAAACCCCAGTCTGTATATTTGTGATTTTGCCTGATTGCAGATCCAGAGTTGCCAAAGATCCGTTATTCAATCCGATTAACAAAATCCCTGGTGAGAGTTCAGATAGCGCAGAGATATGACTATCAGATAAACTTGTGCTGTCTCCATCAATATGAAAATAGCTATCAAATTTTAGCTTATCCCGGTCCAGGTGATTCAGCCCCTGTTTGGTTCCTACCCATAAGGTTTGATTTGAGTCTTCATATAAACAGGTCGTCAGATCGTTGCTCAGACTCCCTGGATCGGTGGAATCATGTCTGAAATTGGTAAAGGTTTCAGTGTCGCGCTCATATCTGGCCAGCCCACCTGTTCCCGTAGCAGCCCATAGAGCGCTATGATGATCTTCAAGCAGGGCCAATACGCGATAGCCAGGCAAACTTTGTGGGTTTTTGGGGTCATGGTTGAAATGCTTAAATTCGTTGCCATCATAGCGATTCAACCCAAAGCGGGTTCCAAACCACATAAACCCACGACTGTCTTGGAGGATAGCATATACTGACCCCTGAGAGAGGCCATTTGCCACGGTGAGATGATCAAATTTAAGTGTATTGTTTTGGCCAAAAGCGGAGCCGTACAGGAACAACAGCAGAAAAATCCGGTAAACACCCAAAGCAAGCACCCCCGCTTCATTGACCATTATGAGAGTTTGAAAATCTTATTGTGAATATAGACTGATTTCCTGAAAACGAAACGCTTGTGTGTATCGGTTACTACAACCCGGTTCCAGTGCGCAAGCACCCGCCAGCTTGGATAATTAATGATCACCCCGACTCCTGCCTTGCGGGTTGCAATCTGTTTTTGTAGGGGTTCTGTAGGGGTGACAAATCACTCATTTCCCTTAATATTACCCATGAAGAAGAAACAGAAATCTCATAGGGAAGGATACAGGATGAATAAGTTTTTTAGTATGCTGGTAACAGTCATTATTGGGATCCTGACACTCCTCTTACCCTACACCTGTGCCCTGGCTCAGCATCCAGAGTTGGGTGGCTTATGACAGCAGCAAATCGGGTCTGTTACAAAATTCTGCATTTATTTCTTCTGATACTCAGTGCTCAATGAAATTCAAGAAAAGGAGAAAATCATGGACAAACGAACTCATGTTTTAGCATTACTGGTCTTGATCATTTTGGTTGGATCCGTATTTGGCCAGGACAACACCAACACGACGCAAATATTTCACTGGGCAGCGGGACACTGTGAAAATGTCGCCGTGAACGATAACTATGTTTATTTCAATGACGATAGTGCTGTTGTGATTGCAGCTATTTCTGATCCATCCAGTCCTGAAGAAGTGGGTCGGATAATGATACCAGGTGGTAGCATCCAAAAGATTGTTTACAGTAATTCCCATCTGTGCGGCGTCAGACCAATTCGGTTCATTTGATCTAAATAAATAAGAGATACTTTGGGCGGCTAACAAACCGTATAAGGAGCCAATATTGAGCACAAAGTCAGAAGTAGAGAGACGAGTAAAATCGATCAAAAGAAACACGCGTAAGC
>JABMOS010000038.1 GCA_013203185.1 Fidelibacterota bacterium
TGTTAAGTGTTACCATGGCCTGGTCCGCTACCGTAGGAACCATCTCAGGACGAATAACAGATAACCGTACAGGTGAACCTATCATTGGTGCCCAGGTGATGATTTCATCTTTGGGTCTGGGAGGTTCTACTGACTTCGAAGGTGAATTTTATATTCAGAACGTGCCAGTAGGAGTTCATTCCGTACAGGTCTGGATGATTGGGTACGCAAAAGTAACCTATAGTGATGTGGGTGTGGTCATGGATCAGACAACCCCTCTCAATGTTTCCCTTGATGAAGAAATTATTGCCGGTGAAGAGGTTACCGTTATTGCAGAACGTCCCCTGGTTGAAAAAGATGTGACGGTAAAGAAGCTGGTGCGTACTGCAGAAGAAATCCAAAATTTACCTGCCCGAGATTTAACAGAAATGCTCACCCTCCAGAGTGGGGTCATTCAGATTAAAAGTTCTGAAAATGGTATCCCTGGTTTCGCTGATCGTGGCATTGAGCAAATCCATGTGCGTGGTGGCCGCTCTGGTGAGATTGGCTATACCATCGATGGTATGTATATTGAAAATCCCATTTATGGTGGAGGTTTCGGTCGTGGTACAAGGCTTGGAACCCATGCAGTTCAAGACCTGATCTCTCAAACAGGTGTCTTCAATGCTGAATATGGCGATGCCATGTCTCAAATTGTTAATATTATTACAGCCACAGGTGGCGACCATTATGAAGGAACCTTCGAATGGAAGGGCAGCAATCTTGGGCCTCTCAGTTCTGAACAGGATGTCCTCAGAGACTATAAAGAATTTGCCGGATCATTCTCTGGCCCACTCATCCCGGGCATGAGCAATCTTACTTTTCATGTTGCAGCCGATTACTCCAACAGTTCATATGCTGTCTATAAATTTGATGACAAGGTGTATATCGAAGGGGACCCAGGGAATAGAATTAACCAGGCCAATAAGGTGCACTGGTTAGACCGTTATTCTGGCTGGCGATCTTTTGGCTATGATAGAACTTATGATGTCTTTACAAAACTGCACTGGAAGATTGACTCGTACAAATTTTTGAACTTTTCACATTGGATTGTGGATTCAAAGTTTAAAACCTATAGTCCCTGGAATCAATTCTATGAAGAGAATAAAAATGTTAATCATAAGTTCTCACAAAGATTCCATTTAGAATTTCGTCACCAGCTCAATGAAAAAACGTATTACACAGTAAGTGCATCTCGTTTTACCCAGGAAATGGAAATTGATGTTGAAGATGGTGATATGGATGGTGATGGTTATCCAGATTGGGTAGAATACAAAATTGGTACAGAAGCCCGTGGTCTCCACAACGGAGTCGATTATCAGGGAGACTGTGAAATTCCTTATGAGAATGATCAGAAGTTTGGACCAGGCGTTTCTATTGCCAACGATGAAGACAAATTTATGGAATTCCAATCCTGGGGTCCAGCGTGTTTGAGAACCATGATCACCTACTACGAGCGCTTTCCAGAACATGTCGGTACCGCCAGATATGACACAACGATATTGCATGTTATTGTGGAACACGGTGAAACAATTACCATCGGACCGTATGATCGCATAAAAATCGAAGATATTTTCCTGGAAGAAAATTTTAACGATAGCGGTACTTTGATTTCTTCACGTAGACTCTCAAATGGTAATCTAATCGATCCATTGGATTCTCTGGAATATTCAGATAAAGATGGAAATATCCTAACCTGGCATCTTGGAGATGCACTTGGGGAGCATCTTGCAGAAGGTCAATTCACACCTTTCCAATACATGTATTATCCTGATTCTACCTATGAGCAATTTTCCTCACCAGCCGGTATGAGCGCTGCTGAATTTGCCGCCATGCGGGATTCACTCTACTATATCATGTACTATGAATATGGATCTGGTGGCGCTGATCGCTATCGTCATCACACCAAGAGTGTAACCGATGAAATCAAGTTCGATATTACCAGCCGGGTTAATAAACATCATCAGCTTCGGACTGGAGTCGATCTCAAACGACATCTCATTACTTTTGATGAAACACAATTACCCTGGTTGAATCCACCTTATGGTGAAACTTATGGTCTGCCGGACTCTATTGAGCGAGGAAGTGCCTTTGAGGAATTTATCTATGGTACCGGTGAGAAATCTCCCATTGAGATTGGAGCCTATATTCAGGATAAGATAGAATATCCGTGGATGACCATTAACGCAGGTGTCCGTTTCGATATTCAGAACTCTCTGGATAGTTCCTGGGCTGATCCTCGGGAAAAAACCTCTGGTTCCGTACCCACTGAATGGAATGTCCTGTGGTCGCCACGCCTGAGTATTTCTCACGTCATCACTGATAAGGCGACATTTACATTTGGCTATGGTCGCTACTATCAGAATTTGACCTATCGCAATATTTATCTCAACGATGATAATGATCTCACCACAGCGCTTCCAATTGTGGGGAATAGCCATGTTCAAGCTCAGGGCGTAACTGCTTATGAGTTTGGTTTGAACTGGGAGTTTGTTGAATATTGGAAACTGGGTGTTGTCGGCTGGTCAAAAGACTATTCTGATCTTGGATCCACTGAACGTGTCCAGGCTTTCCCCTATAGCTATGCTGTGGTTGTCAATTATGACTATGGCTCCGCTCGTGGACTGGATTTACGCCTCATCAAGCGAGGTGGTTCAGCCTGGTCAACAGATATACAATACACTTTGTCACGAGCTACTGCAAACCGTGCTGATGCCTGGCAGGGATATCGATCTTCAGACACTCCTGAATCCATGCCGAAGAAAGAAGTGCTCATGGCCTATGATCGCACCCATAACCTGACTATGACAGGTGGTTATCAGTTTAATAAGAAGAACTCACCTCGATTATTCGGGATGTATCCTTTGAACAAAACCTCTGTTCATATGACTGTGGTTGGTATATCAGGTTCGCCCTATACGCCATTTGATATCAACCTGAATCGAAATGGTGCCACAAATTCTGAGCGTATGCCCTGGTTTGTTGAGACCAATATGGCCGTCAGGAAGACAGTTCGTTATGCCGGTCTGAATTTATCCTTGGGTCTCATTATTCGAAATCTCTTAAATCGAGAGAATATTGTAGATATTTATGAAGAAACAGGAAGTCCCACAGATCCTGGCCGTAACGCTACCAGAGCCATAGCCAATGGAAGCAGCTCTCTGACTTTCTATGACAGACCGTATTATTATTCTGCACCCCGTCAGATTGATCTGACCGTTAAAGTGAATTTCTAGGTGATATGATGAAAAAAATGATCACACCATTGTATGCATTTCTTGTTTTACTCCTGATTCAGCCAGGCTTGCTTCAAGCAGCCGAACCAAATATTCGACCCGCTCCTGGTTTGGGGAAGACGTCTGCATTTGACCCCGTTCTAAACCGAGCTCGTGGTTATATGAGTAAGGGTGAACTTCAATTTGCTACCCATAACTATGGTAGCTTTATTGAATTTGATGACAAGAGCTCACCCTCAGGTCTGTATAAGGGCTATCAGTATATATCTGATGTATCCTTTATTCTTGGTGTTCCCGGTAGAGACTCAACTGGAGCAATGACGCCATGGGCCTTGCGACCACCTTATATTCCAGATCTTGAACACTTCACAACTGACACCCTGGTTTACTGGGGATCAACAGTATCTGAATCATGGTTTGATCGTGTGCAGGATAAAAAACAGGTCGATTGGGAATCTGTTGAGTCCCATTATGGATACCTCCATAGTGGTGATGTTATGGCCGGCGAAATTTATGGTGGTATCTATACCGATAGTGGGGATCCCTATCCATTATTGGCCTCAAGTGATATCCCTGACTCATGGCCCATGCGTATAAACACTGATACAGGTCTTGAAGAGAGAACCTGGCCAGGCGATTGGGCTGTAGCCACAGAAGGCCCCACTAAGGGTCAGGAAGTCGTTGGTCGTCACATTGGTGACCAGGATATCTATATGGAATTTGATGACAGGCTGGCTTCTCGAGATGAAGATATGACCCAGGGCTATGCCATGGGTATGCATGTCACAGTGAATGCCCACTCCTACGGCCGATCCTATGCCGAAGATATTGCCTTTTTTACCGTGGAAATTGTAAACGAATCCTACAAGGGCTTCCCAATGGATACCAATGGTGATGCCGTTGCCGATGTGGTTTGGGTTCCTACAACTGACACAGATGGCACTGTCACCTATGAATTGATGGATCGAAATTTTATTGGTGACCCTGAAATCCATGGTTTCGACTATGAGGGTGCATATGGTGGATTCTATTTTGATGTAGATTCCTATTCACGCCTTGAGAATGGCCAATATACAGGTCGTACCAATGATGATGATATGATGGCTTTTGACACCACTTATGATATGGCTTTCATCTGGGATTGGGATGATCGTAGCACCTCTGCAACAAATCTTGCCTACTCAGCCCTAAAACTTTTGGATACACCCCTTGCCTCCAAAGATCTTGATATAAATGGTGATGGCTCAATCGATGTTCAACAGGGTCAGGCACTGGGTCTCACAGATTGGCACTGGTTTGATTGGTACAAACGTCCTGGTGTGCTAAAAGACGAGGGCGGTGGCTCGAGTTGCTCAGATGGCTACGCTGGTGCTGGTGGTTGTCCAGGTGCTTTGGACAAGGAGAATATTATGTTTGCGCTCATGGCAGGCGATACCTCTTATGTCAGCCTTGAAAATCGCAATTATAAAGATTGGGAATGGCGCGGTCTTGCCAGCAATACACCCAATCCTTTGAATAGTTCTTATGATGACTGGTACTTCCATCCAAGTATTGATGGAACACTCAATCCTCACTTTGATTCCCTGGAAGGTTTATTGGAAATTAGCAACGAGGATGGTGAAGAAGGATTGGATTGTGTATTCATCATGTCTGCTGGTCCTTTTGATCTGGCAGCAGGGGATACAACCTACTTTTCCTTTGCAGTTATAATGGGTGATCCGCCAAACGATACCGAAACTTTTGAGACACCTCCAGATCTCGCCAAGAATGCAGAGATGGCTCAAATCATGTACGATTTGAAATATCAGGGTTTTTCACCTCCAGATGCGCCTACCGTTTCTGCTGTTGCAGATGATGGTAAGGTTACGCTATACTGGGATTCTAAGTCTGAAAGCGCCACAGATATTGTTACAGGCATAGAAGACTTTGAAGGATACAAAATCTATCGATCCACTGATGGTGGTTCCGGCTGGGGTAACCCCCATACTGATGTTATCTATAATACAGATGGACAGGCAGTGGGCTGGAAGCCTCTGGCACAGTTTGACTTAACAGCAGAAGAAGACGAAGATCGGTATGGCCTTGAATATGCTGGTCCCGACCCTGTTGCACCATGGTTTAATCTCGGTGAGAATACGGGGCTTGAACATCGGTATGTAGACGATGACGTTATTAATGGTGTTACCTACTCATACTCGGTTGTTGCCTATGATATTGGTATGGATACGCTCCAGAATTCTTATACAAATCCAACGGGTGAATGGGACGCCCTGGAATCTCTTGAAAATTTCAGGGGTAACAGCCCATTTCTACCACAATTTGTGAATGTCACACCAGATGCCCGTCCCTCCAACGCTCCTGTTGCGTGGGGACTGGAATCAGCACCCTGGACCGTGGGTACTGGTGAGGTAGAAGTCATTCCTACTAATCCTAGTGAAGTAGAGGTAAATACCAATACTTACTTCATTACCATTAATGCTGAACCTGAATGTTATACGCCAAATTGTAATAACCCATATTATCATCTAAATCCAACCTATACAGTAGTGGATAGTGCCACAGGTGATACGATTCTCACAGACTGGGAAGTTGGAACATCGACCATGTTCTCTGAAGTATGGGGCGGATTTCAGTTCTATCTTGAGAATATGCCCATACCGGCTGTTGATACCCTTTACTGGCAGAATAAGGGAAGTGAAGATGCACCGCAGTACAGGATTCAAATGGGTTCAAATGCCCACGAGTTCGCCTGTGATTATGAAATTCGCTGGGATTGGGAAAATCCCAACGATGATATGATTTTTGTACCCGGTACTGATTTGCCATTTAGAATTGTTAACACCAGCTTCACAGAAGATCTGAATAATAATGGTGTTCTGGATGACGGTGAAGATATAAACAGCAATGAAGAATTAGATCCCTATCGCGAGGTAAAACTCTTTGTCTTTGGAGCAGGAATTCCAGGCACTTCCCCCGATCCAAACTATCCTTCATTCAGATCAAATGAAAAAATAGCCTTCATCGAAAAATATGTGGAAGGCTACGATTCACTTGCCTTTAATACCCAAACCTGGTTTCTCAACTTCAGCTGGGATACGACACGGACCTTCTCTGGCAATCCTACCATCAGGCATGCCGTGACCGGTGATGTGACACATTTGAGGATAGATAAGCCCTATGAAGATGGGGATATGTTCACTTTCCGTGCTGAGACGGTTACTGATATGAGTGATGTGACTCAGGAGACGCTGAAAAAGGTCCTGGTAGTCCCCAATCCTTACATTGTCACTGCGGACTGGGAGACGGATATAAACCATAAGAGTCTGCATTTTACACACCTGCCAAATGAATGCGTAATTAAAATATTTACGCTTACTGGCGAGTTGGTATATACGATCTTGCACAATGACATTTTCTCAGGTCAGGAAGAATGGAATCTCAGGTCAATGAACCGTCAGGAGGTTGCACCTGGACTCTATGTCTATGTTGTTGAGACACCTAATCACGAAAAACAAGTCGGCAAATTTGCCGTGATCAGATAAGGAGGGTATGATGAATAACGCAAATGTTGTATACGCTCCTGTCAGGAACACAAAGATGAATTACTCAATCAAGTTGTTACTCACTTTAATGGTACTGATACCAAGTCTGATACAAGCCCAGGATTCAAGACAGGACTCCCTGAATACTGTCTATCCCGGAGATGATTTCTCCAAAGTGGCTACTTCAATTGGCCAATTTCTTAAGCTTGAATACGGTGCTGCTGGTGCTAGTCTGGGAGGTGCATATACTGCTCTGGCCCACGGACCTCAGGCCATGGCCTGGAACCCTGCTGGGATTACAACTACTCTTGGTCCTGAACTTTATATGAGCAATAACGAACTCTATGCAGGCATCACCAATAGTTATCTGGGCTTTACCATACCGCTTGGTGGTGGCAACACCCTGGGTCTGGTTGCCCAGTATATGAATTCCGGTGATATGGAGGTAACCACTCTTGATTATCCAGATGGCACCGGTGAACAATTTCAGGCTACTGGACTGGCCCTGGGGCTAGCCTTTGCACGTCGTCTCACAGATAGACTCTCAGTCGGTCTTTCAGCAAAAATGATTCGAGAGACCATTTATCGAGAATCTGCCTCCACATTCGCTTTTGATGTGGGCTCCAATTTTGATCTTGGTATCTATGGCCTGGTCTTAGGTATGTCCATTCAGAACTTCGGCGTTGGTAGTCGCTTCGATGGTCCCGATTTAAATCAACCACTTGATGTGAATGATGATCTTCAGACGAGTCCCGTGGTTACCACACGGCTCTTGACTGAAGAATGGCCACTGCCCCTCGTCTTTAGGGCTGGTTTACGAATGGATGTCCTGGGTGGCAAAAGCCCCTGGTTCCCAACTCCGATCCACCGTTTAAGTTTTTTGGTTGATGCCAATGATCCTTTTGACGCTGTGCTAAGGGGTGCCCTTGGCGTTGAATACAGCTATGATGATATGCTCTTTCTCCGGGCTGGTTACAAAATGAAATATGAATGGCCCGTTGAATACGAGGAGTACGAGTATGTGCTCAATGGTGAATACGATCTGGGCGAACCCTATATCGATTGGAATGACAATGGTGTCCGAGATACCAACGAAGACTTTGAAGATGGTCTGCCGGTAAAGACGGCTGATTTTACTTCTTCAAGCTGGGATAGTTACTACGGTTCTGATAAGTACTCCCTGAGACGCTTTTCCATAGGTGCAGGCTTAAATTATAATTTGTACGGTACGAAATTGTTATTTGACTACTCATATTCAAATTATGGTATATTAGGCATGGTTCAGCAGGTATCTGTTGGATTTGGTTTTTAGCAGAAATTATTAAGAATGACTGAGATAGAAATAAAGAGAAAAGGGAAAAAGATGAAATCGTTAATTAAAGTTTTAATGATCACATTAGTGGCATGGTCAGCCTTCGCTGACTCCATTGAAGGCCTTAAGCACATCGACAAACAGATGATGATTAAGGGTACACATCAGGTTGCATCTAGTGAAGATCAAGAGCATGAGGCAGGTCCTCTGAGAGATCTCAGAAATGGTGATTATGCTTTAGCCTGTCAAAATGAAGAAATGACCCTTATTCCAAATATGCTGAACTATGTCTATTCTCCAGTCATCACACTGCCAGCAGGTAATACTGTATTTATGGACTTTTTCATCCGTGGAAGCTTTTCTGATCCCAATGAATTCCCCGACGTTGATTATTGGGGTTGTGAAGTCACCCCTGATGGTGGCGCAACCTGGTATGCGGTTTCCAATCCTTATGGTGATCCTGATGGAACCAATTATGTCTATTCCGACGCTCCTGGCGACTGGAGCAGTTTTGTATCCAGCTATAGTGTTGATGGCCTGCTTAATGATTATGCCGGTGGCGACATACAGCTTCGCTGGTATATGCAGACAGATGGAGATGCCGCAATTGGCGAAGGAATTTTTCTTGATGATGTTAGTGTTGATGTAGATGGCTCATCTGTATTCTTTGCTGATTTTGAAGATGGTGATCTAACAGGCTGGGTATCTGTTGATGGCACAGCTGAGCCAGCTCACTTTCATCAGACAACTGTTGGCGCGCTTTCTGGTCAGTCCTGGGCGATGAATGACCCAGACATTGGTACAGCGGGTGGATATCTCGACCATTGGTATCAAGTGTTAGACTCACCCCCTGTGACCTTGCCTGCTGGCACTGCAAATGTTCTAACTTTCCAGCAGAATAGAAGTGTTGAAGGTGTTGCTGGTGCCACAAGTCCATATACTGGATGGGATGGCATGAATGTACGAATTTCAGCAGATGGTGGAAACCATTGGGAAGTTTTAACAGATGTATCACCAGCTTATAATGCATCCTCGCTATATAGTTTTGGCTCTGAATTTGGTGAAGGCCCAGGCGTACCTGGCTGGGGTGGTTCATCTGGAGGCTGGGAATCTGCCTCTATAACCATTCCATCGAGTTTTGATAATCTTGAGGTTTTAATTCGTTTTGCCTTCTGTTCAGACCCTGGATACAGCACGCCAGATGATCCTTCTATGTTTGGTTGGATTCTTGACGATATTAATATTGCTGGTGTTCTCACCAATGATGGTGAAACCAGTGAGGGTTGGGTTCCTGCCTCAAATGTTGAAATTGCAGGGGACTTTTGGCACCTCGCTTTTGTTGGATCCTTACCTGTGCCAGCTGGAGTAGCTGCTGAAGCTGGAGATTCACAAGTATCACTGACCTGGGCCGATCTAAACGAATCACAGGAAGTTACTTTTGCCTGGGGTGATGAGTCCATGGAGTCCTTTATCGCTGGCAGTGTACCATGGATCGGTGGTCAGGTGGCCGGTTCTGCCTGGGCTGCTCATTATAATGCCGCTCAAACCACAACCCTGCATACCTTTTCATATATGTTGAGCAGTGGAAATACTGCAACGCCAGGTTCCATACTGCCCATTGTTGTAACCGTCTGGAACGGCGCAGCACAAATTATCTATGAAAGTGATCCAGTAACGCCTTCTGCAATGGATGAGCTCCTGGATTTTGATTTAAGTGCAGCCAATATTAGTGTATCAGGTGGGTTTTATGTTGGATGGGCTTATACAGACACATTAGCCCCTTATGTAGCCCTGGATTCAGGGAGCCCCTATGCTGGTGAGGCCTATGGCTGGCATCCAGAAGGTACCATGCTTTCACTTACCGGTACTGGTATGGATGGAAATTATGCCCTCTATGCAAGTGGTGTTACAACCTCAGAAGGTGGCTTTACCTACAATGTATATCGCCGGACAGCTGGTGGAGCTTATGGTTCACCACTAAATGCTGCCCCTGTCAATGTGCCCTTCTATACTGATGAAACGCCAGTAAACGGTGAAAGTTACTACTATGCTGTTAGTGCAATCTCCGATGGCATGGAAGGCCCCCTTTCAAATGAAGTAACAGCCATGCCTGAATCACAGACAGTTATTGAAATTGCCTATGATGATGATTCCGCTGAATTTGGATTTAACATTGGTGCTGGAAACTACCAGGCCGTGAAATTCACACCTGCTGGATATCCAACTCTTATCAAACGGGTTAAGGTTTATATCAATGATACAGAAGCCAGTCCATTTATTGCCCTGATTTGGGATGACAACGGTGCTGGTGGCACACCTCTGGCTGAGATGGGTCGCTATGGCTGGAGTTTTCCTGTACCAGGTTGGAATGCCATGGATCTCACCAGTGATTCACTCTGGATTACTGGCGGTTCAGTCTATTTCGGTCTTAAAGAATTACCGGGAGCATCTTCAATTGGTGCTGATTCTGATGGCGGATACAGTGGTAATTCTTACTATGGGCTCACTGAAGGTGATGGTAGCATCACCTGGGACAACATGGCTGGGTTAGGTACAGAATATAACCTGATGTTTAGAATTGATGTCGATACCGCCTTTGTTCAGGTTGGCATTGAGGAATTCAATAGAGGTGTTTTGCCAACCACATATAGTCTTGAACAAAACTATCCAAATCCCTTCAATCCTAGTACTGCAATAGCCTACACTTTACCAGAAGATGGTAATGTTGAGCTGAAGGTATTTGATCTGAGTGGACGCCAAGTGGATGTGCTGGTACAAGAGCATCAGAGTGCTGGTTCATATAGACTGACTCTTGATGGATCCCACATGAGCTCTGGTATATATATCTACACCTTGAGCGCTGGCAATGTTCATCTCACAAGAAAGATGATTTTGCTCAAATAGTTTAAGAAGGTTAAAGACGAAACGAGCTGGATCTCCCATTGGTGGAATTCAGCTCGTTTTGTTTCATGGGGGATAAGGAAAAGCATGAAAAATTACATACTCATTAGTTTATTGTTGTTGGCGTCCATGGTCTATGGAGCATCCCCCGATCAATCCACCTCTTTTGATGATAGGATTCTTATTTGTCTCCAACCTGATATATCAATTGAATCGGTGAATGTCCAAAATGCAACGCCGGTTACAGGACTCCAAAGTCTTGACGCATTAATGCTTCTCAGGGAAGTCATTGGAATGGAACCTTTCGTCCCTGGTGCTACATCCGATGATATGGATGAGGATGTGATCCTTGCAAATATTTATCGCATAAAAATTGAAAAGGGTCGAACGGATCTCAATCAGCTGATTCAGGAATTCGCTAAGGATGCAAATGTCCTTTATGCAGAACCAGAATACATCCGCACAACAGAGTTTATACCCAACGATAGTCAGTATAGTCAACAATGGTTTTTATCTCGGGTTCAGGCTACAGAAGCCTGGGATTTTTGGGATATTGCAGGAGGAATAGAGCCTGGTAGCAAGCGCATTGTCCTGGCATCAAATGATACAGGTGTTCAGTACACTCATGCTGACTTGTGGAAGAGTACCTGGGTTAATCAAGCTGAGGTGCCTACCCCTATATTTTCATTAGTAGATACTGACCAAGACGGATGGGTAGATGCTGAAGAAGTGGTTGCCTATATCTCAGATTTTAATTCTAGCGGTAGTATCAACCTTCAAGATGCAGTGCATCCAGATTCACCTTTTATGGATGGCATAGACGGAGATGATTGGGATAACGATGCCACTAGTTTTGTAGATGATTTAATAGGTTGGGATCCGGCTGGTACTACCAGTGGCAATGATCCAGATAATGACCCTCTCACATCAGGAACAATGGGTGATCATGGGACACACGTTGCTGGTCTTTTGGGAGCAACCACCAATAATGGACTCGGTGTGGCCAGTGTGATCTTCAATGGATCCATAATGGCACTCAAATGTCAGTACGATTCAGGAAATCCACTTATGATTTCAACCGGTTACCCCGGAATGCTATATGCTGCCAAAGCTGGCGCAGATATTATTAACAATTCCTGGGGGGGACCTGGTTCCAGCACTTCAGAACAGGCGACCATAAACGTTGTTACAGAGACCTATGGAGCACTCATGGTAGCTGCAGCAGGAAATGACAATTCAGGCGAAGATCACTTTCCCTCTGCCTATGACAACGTTATCTCAGTGGCAGCTACAACCTCAGGCGATAATAAGGCAGATTTCTCAAACTATGGTCCTTCAGTAGATATCAGTTCCCCAGGAACCAATATTCGCAGTACCGTATTCAATAACCAGTACCAGAGTTGGCCAGGAACTTCCATGGCATCACCAATCGTTGCTTCTTGCTTTGGACTATTAAAATCCGTCTACCCCGAAGCCAGTAATGAGTGGCTCATCCAAAGTATTCTGGAATCGGCTGATCCCATTGATGACATTAACCCAGATTTTGCAGGCCAGCTTGGTTCAGGAAGAGTAAATGTCGCCAGCGCCATTGCTCACGCGATTTTCCCACGTCTCTCATTTTCATCATATAGTTTGAGCTTGATCAATGATAATGGCGATGGCATGCTTTCTCCTGGTGAAGAGGCACTCATGCGTGTCAATCTTTTTAATGAGCCAGGTTGGGTTGATGCCCTGGATGTGACTGCAAGTCTATTCTGTTTGTCAGACTATATCGTAATTACAGATGGTGAGGGTGCCTATGGTGATATCAATAATGGAAATATTGGTATAAATATTGTAAATCGTTTTGGATTTTCAGTTGCAGCTGATGCACCATCGGGTCTATATCCCATGTCGCTTATAATATCAGCAAATGCTGAATCTGATAATCCTTACACAACTGTAGTAGAATTTTCGATTGATGTCAGTATCTGGCAAGCGAATTTCCCAATTGCCTCCAGCGTAATAAAGGGTGGTAATGCTGTAGTGGATCTTGATGGTGATGGAAGCAATGAAATTATTTATAGTTCCTACGACAGTCTCCTCCATGCAGTAAATGCAGCAGGCAGTGAAATCGCTGGATTTCCTGTGTTGCTTAATTATCTGGCAGAGGCGACACCCTCAGTAGGGGATATTGACAATGATGGTGATCTGGAAGTGGTCGTAGGTAGCCTGGATCGCAATGTATATGTTGTTCAGCATGATGGCTCTGTGGAATCCATCCATGAAGCTGCAGGCTTTTTGCTCGGACCAGCGAGTCTATACGACTTTGATAACGATGGCGATCTTGAAATTGTTAGTGTCTCTACCAATGATGAACTGGCAGTCATGCATCATGATGGTACCATGCTGGATAACTTTCCCATGACCTTGGAAGGTAACATGACTGTGGGTGCTGCTATTGGCGATATCAATGCTGATGGCAATGTAAATATCGTAGTCGCCACCTGGGGTGATCAATTACATGCCATTCAATTGGATGGTACAGAACCAGAAGGCTTCCCTGTGGTTTTGGCAGGTCATGTGAGATCGGCTCCAATCCTGGCCAATCTGGATGCCAGCGCTGATGGATCTTTAGAGATAATATTTGGATGTAATGATAACAAACTCCATGCATATGATGCCAGTGGAAATGAATTGTGGTTTATCAGCAGCTCGTCACAGGACATACAGGCTGATCCCTCCATTGCAGATATGGATGGCGATGGAGATTTTGAAATCTTTGTTGGTGGTCTTGATAGACTCATATACGGCGTCGATCATACAGGGACTTTTCTAGAAGGGTGGCCAGTAGGGACTGGAGGGGCTATATATAGTTCACCTGCCCTTGCAGATATTGATGATGATGGCTTGGCAGAAGTCTTTATTGGTTCAAATGATCGTTCTCTCTATGGCTTGCATCTAGATGGATCTAACATTGGTGGCTTTCCGGTGGAGAATTCTGGCAATATCCAAGGTAGTCCAACCGTAGCTGATCTTGATGGAGACAGTGATCTGGAAATTATCGTGGGATCAGATGACAACCTGCTTGTCATGGACCTCTCAACCAATGGAGTAACAGAAAGCTATTGGCCAACCCATCGTGGGAATTTGCATCGGACAGGCGTTTTGCTCACAGCAGTGGGTGTTGACGAAGAGCGAGGAATACCCTCCAGTCACAAATTGTATGCAAATTATCCCAATCCCTTTAATCCAAGCACATCCATTGCCTTCGATATTGCTGAAGCCACGCATGTTACGTTGCAGATCCTGGATATCCGGGGTAGGGTAGTTGCTGAATTGGTTTCCAGCCAAATGAGCAGTGGAAACTATCGCGCTGTATGGGATGGAGAGCGCCAGGGAAGGCCTGCTGATGCAGGGGTCTACTTCTACCGTCTATCCACCGAGAATAGCGATCTCGTTCGAAAGATGACCCTTCTGAAGTAGTCCTGGCATTTGCCTCAGTAGAGGGGCACAATAATCATTACAAGGGAGTCTGAATTCAGGCTCCCTTTTTTGTTAAATTTACACCTCCAAAGACACCATAATTGGGTTGAGTTAGAGATCTAGATTGGAGTTGGGAATATGGCGCTATGAAAAGTAGCACTAAATTATTTATTGTTGTGAATGCTATTCTAAATTTTATCGCCTTGATCATGATCAATTGGTAATGAAAAACCTCCATAAATTGGACAGGAATGACTATATGGCGTTTGGAGAGATACTAGGCCGTAAGGGGGAATGCTTGAATAAACCATCTTATGCATAATAATAACAGGGTGTTATGGTGCACAAGATGAAGGGTCTACTAGGGTAGGTAGGCGTGAATGGAAAGGTATTAGTGATATTTCTGAGATAAATTACAAATAATTGTTGTGAAGAGGTGGTATGCAGATTATTATCGCGCCGCTTTATGACAGGAGATGGGTATCAGGTGGCAAAAAGACCTCAATATTTTTTAGAAAAGTTGAATTTTAGTATTGCTGAGACATAGGTACCCAAGTATATTTGCGAGCTTTCGAAAATGAGAGCGGAGAATGCAAATAATTCTCTTTGATATTTGAAAATTGGGTATGCACGGTCTAGGTCAATATGAGGTATCTCATTTGACGATACCGACAATTACAATGAGTTTAAAAAAAGTAAAATGAAATAGAGTCATAAACAAACTACAATGGAGAGTTTGATCCTGGCTCAGTACGAACGCAGGCGGCGTGCTTAACACATGCAA
>JABMOS010000001.1 GCA_013203185.1 Fidelibacterota bacterium
TCTGCCAAACTACAAGAAGCCGGTCTGGATATTGAAGGTTTTGAGGCTGACGTCAGTAAAGCACGTCATATCACGGCCCTGTCCTCTTATGTCTCATCGCAGTTTGATCACTTGGATCTTCTCATCAACAATGCTGGTGTCATCATTGAACCCGGCGGTCTGGATAGCCAGGTAACTTGTTTTACTATTAATCCTGAGCTTGTTGAAGAAGCTTATTCAGTTAACACTGTTGGGGCGCTTCGCACGGTGCAGGCTTTTTATGATCTGTTAAAAAAAGCGCGACAACCACGTATCGTAAACGTTTCCAGTGGTATGGGAGCTTTGAAAAACATGCAAGCTGGATGGCCAGCCTACCGTATGTCCAAAGCAGCTCTAAATGCACTGACTGCCATTCTGGCAAAGGAGCTGGAAGACACTCGGATCAAAGTCAACTCAGTCGATCCAGGTTGGGTGAGAACAGATATGGGTGGTCCCAATGCAGAGCGCTCTATTGAAGAGGGCATCGAAGGTATTCTCTGGGCCGCCAAACTTCCACCAGATGGTCCTACTGGCGGATTTTTCAAGGATGGAAAACCGCTGGACTGGTAATTGGTTTTACCAATAATTGTTAAAACCCCATGTTGCGGCATGGGGTTTTTTGTATAAACTATTAAACCATAGTTATTCACACCCTGTTTATTAAGGCTCTACCTTGCAAGGAAGTGGATGGGCAAGAGGTGGTTTGTGTAGGGAGTAGACATTACAAGAGAGGCAATAAATGAGTTGGGCAGCTGAAAACAGATATGAATCAATGAGCTATAAAAGATGTGGAACCAGTGGAATTCTACTGCCCAGGATATCCCTTGGGCTGTGGCACAATTTTGGAGAGCCAGACGATTATGAAACGGCCAGAGCTATGCTTCGCAGGGCTTTCGACCTGGGCATCACCCATTTTGATTTAGCCAATAATTACGGTCCTCCCTATGGCGCTGCCGAATCCACTTTCGGGAAACTATTTAAAGAAGATTTCACGTCCTATCGTGATGAGCTACTTATTTCCACCAAAGCAGGGTGGGATATGTGGCCAGGTCCTTATGGAGATCACGGGAGCAGGAAGTATTTGATCGCCAGTCTTGATCAGAGTCTCAAACGGATGGGCCTGGAATACGTGGATATCTTTTACCACCATCGCCCTGATACCAGTACCCCTCTTGAGGAAACCATGGGGGCTCTGGATCAGATTGTACGCAGCGGTAAAGCTTTGTATGTTGGCATCTCCTCTTACAACCTGGAGCAAACCAGACAGGCTGCTAAAATTTTGCGAGATCTCGGTACTCCTTGCCTCATACATCAGCCCAAATACAATATGTTTCATCGTCAACCTGAGCAAGGGTTGTTCGAATCGCTGAAGAAAAGTGAAATGGGGTCCATCGTCTTCTCGCCCCTGGCTCAAGGGGTCTTGACAGACCGATATCTTTCAGGTTTTCCAGAAGATTCCAGAGCAGTCCGGGATGGTCGTTATCTGAGGCCTGCTTTTATCAAAGAGGAACAACTCGATAAGGTGCATGCTCTGAAAAAGATTGCCAATAGCCGGGGCCAGAATGTAGCCCAGCTGGCGATCTCCTGGGTGCTACGCAAGGATGAGGTCACTTCCGCTTTGATAGGGGCTTCAAAAGTATCTCAGATTGAGGATGCTGTAGGAGCTCTGAAAAATTTGGATTTTGACCCCAAAGAAATGGGTGAAATTGAAAATATTTTAGGCTAATATCCGCCCTCTAAAAGCATATTGACGTAGAGTCTGATGATGGCGAGGTGTCAAAAACCGTGTTTTGTCACCACGCTTTCAGATTAGATTAAACGCTACTCACAATATCGGTATTGAGCTTGTACTAAGGAATCAATCTATGGAACGGAAAATAAGAGTCATTCTGGCAAAACCTGGTTTAGATGGCCACGACCGTGGGGCCAAAGTCCTGGCGAACTCTTTTAGAGATGCTGGCATGGAGGTTATCTATCTAGGCCTGAGACAAACACCTGAAATGATTGTGGCAGCTGCTGTCCAGGAAGATGCTGATATTGTGGCTTTGAGTATTTTATCAGGGGCTCACATGACAATCTTTCCCCGGGTTATGGAATTGATGAAATCAGAAGGTCTTAATGATGTACTACTCACCGGAGGGGGAATTATTCCAGAATCAGATATGGATGAACTTCATAAATTGGGAGTGGGACGTTTATTTGGTCCCGGAGCCAGCCTCACAGAAATCAATGACTATATCACCGGCTGGGTCAAGGAAAGCCGCTAAATGAATCGTCATGATCGCCTGGAGCAGCTTAACAAGCTAAAAGCAGAAGCACTGCTTGGCGGTGGGCAAGACCGCTTGGATGCACAGCATGCCAAGCAAAAATTATCAGCAAGAGAAAGGCTGGATCTGCTTCTTGATCCAGGCTCATTTGAAGAAATGGGCATGTTGGTAACCCATCGGTCTACCAACTTTGGCCTTGAAAAACAAAAATTTTTAGGAGATGGCGTCGTAACTGGTCATGGAACCATCGATGGTCGTACTGTTTTCGTTTTCAGCCAGGATTTCACTGTTATGGGTGGCTCCCTTTCCGAGGCATACGCAGAAAAAATAGTAAAAGTCATGGATCTGGCTGCCAAAGTTGGCGCACCAGTTATTGGCTTGAATGATAGCGGCGGGGCACGAATTCAAGAGGGTGTGGTCAGCCTGGCCGGATATGCTGACATTTTTCTGAGAAATACACTCATGAGCGGTGTGGTTCCTCAGATATCAGCCATTTTGGGACCATGTGCCGGGGGCGCTGTGTATTCTCCTGCCATCACAGATTTTATCTTCATGACCAAGGGAACGAGCTACATGTTTGTTACAGGCCCTGAGGTAGTGAAGACCGTTACCCATGAAGAAGTAACCAAAGAGGACCTGGGTGGCGCAAAAGCCCACGGCTCCAAGAGTGGTGTCAGTCACTTCACCTGTGATAATGAAATTGAAGTCATCGAAGGCATCAAAAGACTCCTAAGCTTTATTCCCCAAAATAATCTTGAGGATCCGCCCTCCATTCAGTGTGATGATCCCATTGACAGAGCCGATGAAGCACTGGATACAATAGTGCCAGAGAACCCCAACAAACCCTATGACATGAAGGATGTCATTCATAGTGTTGTTGATAACGGCATATTCTATGAGGTTCATGAAGATTTTGCCATGAATATGGTGGTTGGTTTTGTACGCCTGAAGGGGAAATCAGTTGGCGTGATTGCCAATCAACCTGCCCATCTGGCTGGCGTGCTGGATATTGATTCTGCGGTAAAGGGAGCTCGCTTTGTGCGCTTTTGTGACGCCTTCAATATTCCCTTGCTTACCTTTGAGGATGTCCCTGGATTTTTGCCAGGAACAGATCAAGAATGGGGCGGCATCATCCGCCACGGAGCAAAACTCCTTTATGCATTTGCTGAAGCAACAGTCCCCAGGGTCACTGTTATTACACGCAAAGCTTACGGTGGAGCCTATGACGTGATGAATTCCAAACATATTCGAGGTGATATTAATTTTGCCTGGCCTTGTGCAGAAATTGCTGTTATGGGGGCCAAAGGGGCGACCGAAATCATTTTCAGAAAAGAAATTGCCAAGGCGGATAATCCAGAAGAAGTTCTGGAGCGTCTCACAAGTGAATTTTCTAAGCGATTTGCCAATCCGTATTCTGCCGCTGAGCGCGGGTATGTGGATGAGGTAATTGAGCCAAACCAGACACGCTTAAAAGTGATTAGGGCTTTTGAAATGCTTGAAAATAAAGTTGATTCAAACCCACAAAAAAAACACGGAAATATCCCGCTATAAATCAGGGAGAAGGGTTTCAAGTGGACACAAGAAGTCGTGATGAGTTATTAAAAAAGCAGGAAAGCCTTGAAGCCTACCTGCTAAAGAACCCCCAGTCGATCTTGTTCGCCTGGTATGCAAGACAGAACATGGAGGCTGGAGAGCTAAATCGTGCCTTAAGTATTTGTTTGCTGGGACTTCAGAATGCTGAGAGCCGAGGAGTTTTGCATAAACTCATGGGCGAGATTTATCTGGCTAAAGGTGAAGTTACGAACTCCATGAAGCAGATGATTGAATGTATCTTGACCAAAGAGCCCTTCCCAGGAGTCATCATTGAGGTGATTAAGAACCTGGGGGACACCATGGAGCCTCAGCAAGTAGCTTTCTTAATCTATCTTCTCAACAAGGCTTTACCTGGACACCCCGATGCGGTTCAATTTTATAATAAGTTTCCAAACTCCCGCAACTATGTTGTACAACCTGGTGAATATCAGTTTCTGGAAGATTTAGCCCTGGGATTAGAGCGTTCAGCTTTATTAGAGACCATGCCTCTTGATGAGGATGAGGAAAACCCACTGGCCCTTCCAGACTCAGTACCACTTGAGATGGAGTATGCACAGCCAGAACCAGTGCCACAGGCTCCACCACAAGCCGCCGCAGCGCCAACACAGCCATCTCCCCCTGAAGCAGCACCAGAAGGGGAATACGATATTGATCCAGAGTTGGGGACCAAGTCTGATCCACCGGTCCCAGAATATGAAATTCCAATAACTACACCCACATTGGAAGAGGTAATTAGACAGACTGAATCCATGACAGATTTTGATGATATACCCATGCCAGAGGTGGAGCCTATCCAGGAACAGGCACCACCCCAGCAGGCTGAGCCCGCTCCAGAACCCGTTATTCAGCCAGCTCCGCATCAGACACCTGCACCGGTAGCTCCGCCTGCGCCACAAGCGCCACCACCTGAACCAGTGACTCAGCAAGCACCACCTCCACCACAGGAAGCGGCTCCATCAAGTGAACCACCTCTGCCCCCTAAAAAACCTGCAATCAAGCACAATATTAACCGGTCAATGGCAACCTTTACGCTTATGCAGATTTTTAAAGATCAGGGGATGTATGAGAATGCCCTGGAAGTATTAACGTTTCTCCGTGAGAAGTCCAGCGATACAGAACGTATCGACCAAGAGGAAAGAGAAATCCGAGAACTTTTGGCTGGAAACGGCAACAAGTAAATAAACTGCAATAAATAATGTCTGAATCTCAATCGGGGGAAGCTCTCGCGGATATGGAATCCCCCATTCAACTATCACTCCTCGTCGTTACCTATAATTCCAGTTCCACAATCAGGGTCTGCCTGGAAAGCATTTTTCAAGAGCTCGAATCTCTTGAAGGAGAAGTTATTGTCATAGATAATCACTCTACTGATGAAACCGGTTCAATTTTAGACGAGCTGGCCACCCAAAACCCTAAACTCAAAGTCAAAATAAATCGCACAAACAGAGGGTTTGCTGTGGGTAATAACCAGGCACTTGAATTGGCTCGAGGCCAGCATATCCTTATCCTGAACCCTGACACCATCCTTCAGAAAAGCGTCTTGATTCATTTGCTCAGCGAGCTTGAGAAGGATGGAACAAATGGTGCCATCGCCCCCCAATTACAATTTCCCGACGGTCGCCTACAGAAAACCTGCCGACGCTTCCCTACGCATCTGGATGTGATATATAATGTGTTTGGTCTATCTACCCTTTTTCCAGAAAGTCGCCGCTTCAATGGCTGGAAGATGGGCGATTTCGATCATAAATCGGCTCAAAAGGTAGATCAGCCTGCTGGAGCAGCCTTGATGGTCCGTGGCGATCTTTTGAGATCCCTAAATGGCTTTGATGAAAACTTCCCCATGTTTTTTAATGATGTGGATCTTTGCAAGCGTATTAAGGATGCAGGATATACCATCTGGTATTTACCTGCATGCATCATTCAGCATCTAGGAGGAGCAAGTGTCAAACAGGTCAAAATGAAGATGACCATTAGCTCCCATGTTTCATTTTTCAGATACTTTGAAAAACACTTTACCCGAATGTATCAGCAACCCCTGAACTTCATTGTGGGAATTATACTGTATCTCTCACTCATCCCTCGTTTGCTGATCTTACTCCTCTTTAAGGGCCAGCGCACTGCTTCTCGAGAAACACTCTAGGCCGACAATATTTTTATGAACCCCTACGCAAAAATTAAAACCATCTTCTTTGATATCGGTGGCGTACTGGTAACGGTAGATTCTAGTGAATCCATCCAAAAGCTCTCCCAGAAACTAGAGGTGAGCCCAGAACAAATAAGATTGGGCATGTCCCGAGAGCTGCTCTGTGAGTATGAGAAAGGGCATTTGACTTCAAACCAGTTTTATGAACAACTCCTCATCAATTATGGTAGTACCAAGACCCTGGATATAGAAATCTTCAAGACTTACTGGGTGAATGTTCTCTATCCCTGTACAGAGAGCGTGAACTTTCTCCAGCGAGCCACAAAAGATTTCCCTGTGTGGCTCCTGAGTAACACCAATGATTTTCATCATGACCTGCTCATGCAGGACTTTCCCTTTATGAAATGGGTGGATGGTGGGACCTATAGCTTTATGGTAGGCAGTATGAAACCGGACCCCTTGATCTATGAAGTAGCCATTAAAAAGAGCGGGTTTCGACCAGAAGAAATCCTGTTTATTGATGATTTAGAGGAAAATGTTCAAGCAGCCCAGGACCAGGGCATTAATATTATTCACTATGTGGATTTTTCCAGCTTTGGCAAGGAATTGAGGCAACGATTTCCAGAATTGGGGTATTTATTATGAGGCTTTTTAAAACCATCCTATCCTTTGTACTCCTGCTCACCCTATTCAATCTGTTGAACAATAGCCAAGGTAGTATACCGCCTTTAGGAAAATTTCTAAACCCTTTTGCAGGCTTCTGGCAAAATGGTGAGAGTCTGGACCAGATAGACCAGGTCCTGGATGTAAAAGGCTTGCGGGATGAAGTACAGGTGGTGTGGGATGAGCGCCATGTCCCCCATATTTTCGCTAACACCACCTATGATGTCTATTTCGCACAGGGATTTTTAACAGCGAGGCATCGCCTGTGGCAAATGGAGTTTCAAACCCACGTGGCAGCAGGCCGTGTTTCAGAAATCATTGGTGAAAAAGCGCTGGAATTCGACAAAATGCAGCGTAGACGTGGCTTGTTAATGGCCGCCGAAACCACAATTCAGCACATGGATGAAGATACCGAAACCCATCTCATACTGCAGGCCTATGCCAATGGTGTCAATACCTGGATTGAGTCCCTCACGCCAGCGACATTGCCCTTGGAATACAAGCTTCTCAACTATGAACCTGAAGTTTGGTCAACACTGAAAACAGCACTGCTTTTGAAGTTTATGGCCTGGGATTTAACCGGGCGCAACTCAGAGATGGACATGAGCATAATTCAGGCGACACTGGGTGAAGCGTTCGTCAACGCTTACTATCCCCAGCACACCCCCCTTACTGATCCAGTAATTCCATCAGGCAAACCCTGGCGCTTTGAGGCCATGACACCAGATTCCATACCTCCTGCATTTGTACCGCAATTTGTCCAGGATCTTCGGAAGGGTGAACCCGACGAAGACAATGGAAGCAATAATTGGGCAGTTTCAGGAGAAAAAACAGCTTCTGGGTTCCCCATGCTAGCCAATGATCCACACCTTGGACTCAAGTTGCCATCCATCTGGTACGAGGTTCAACTGACAACCCCTGATATGAATGTTTATGGCGTTTCCATGCCTGGTGCCCCGGCTGTAATCGTTGGGTTTAACCGGGATGTTGCCTGGGGCGTTACCAATGCAGCCAGCGATGTTCTGGATTGGTTTGAAATCGAGTTTAAAGATACTAGCTATTCTGAATATCTCTACAGCGGCGAATGGATAAAATCAGATATGCGCATTGAGGAAATATTTATCCGGGATGGGGATACTGTTCTGGACAGTTTTCCAATTACCCGTTTTGGTCCACTGGTGTATTTCGGTGACAGCAACCTGGATAATGGTCATCCAGTTGGTCTGGCCATGCGCTGGTCCGCTCACGATCCTTCAAATGAAATGCTTGCCGTGAGAAATATGAATCTGGCCACTGATCGGAAGACCTTTTACACAGCCATCGAAGATTTTGAAGCACCAGGACAAAATTTCGTCATGATAGCCAGAGATGGGGATATAGCGATCCGCCACAATGGTAAATATCCATTACGCGGCCAGGATCAAGGTAAGTTTGTTAGGGCCGGAAGGGATACCATTGGGGAGTGGCAAGATTGGATTCCCTACGAACAACTCCCAGCTATTTCAAATCCATGGAGTGGCTTTGTCAGCTCTGCCAACCAGAATCCAGTGGGTAAGAATTATCCGTATTATTTGGGGTGGGACTATGATGACTACGAGCGCGGTTCACGCATCAATGATCGCCTTGAAAAATTGAGCAAGATTAAATTCGGAGATATGCAGGATCTGCATATGGACAATTTTAACACGCAGGCAGAACTTATGCTGCCATTTCTACTGAAGCAAATTGATGTGGATAATCTTTCAGGGGATATGAAAACTATTGTAAGCGATCTCTCTGGTTGGAACTACGTCTCAGATCCCCAGGAAAAAGCAGCCTGGGTTTACAAACAGTGGTGGCTGCGCTTAGAAAAAGCGATCTGGAATGATGAGTTAAATATTTTTGGTGAGATTAGAAAAATTCCCACCAGATCGGTGACGGCCCGACTCCTCCTGAAAAAGAGAAACCTGGTCTACTATGACGACATTGATACCCCTGAGCAGGAAGGTCGCGCAGAGATCATCAATCGAGCCTTCAAGCAAACCATGGTGGAATTGACAGAGGCCTTAGGACCTTATGGCGAAGCCTGGGAACTGGGTAGGGCTAGAGGAACAGACATCAATCACCTCCTCTCTGTAAAGGGTTTGGGAAGAACGGGTTTGTTCACAGGTGGTGGCCAGGGGATTGTAAACGCCACCAAGAAAACCCATGGTCCTTCCTGGCGCATGCTGGTGGAAATGGGTGATCATCCCCGAGCCAAAGGAATATTTCCTGGAGGACAGTCAGGGAACCCGGGATCACCTTATTATGACAACGCTGTAAATGACTGGGTCGCAGGCAAGTATTACGATATTCATTTTCTGGACGCCACTGATATAGACGCCAATTCAAAACTCTCATTGACTCGCTTAAGGAATTATCAATGATCAACATTTTAGTCCCGCTTATAATTGTGTTTCTCCTACAGCTCATCTTCTATTCTTGGTGGTGGATAATTCTGGTGCCATTGGTTTTGGGATTCCTGGAAAAAGATTCGGCTTTGAAGGCCTCGGCAGGTACAGGCCTGGGCGTTTTTCTGCTGTGGTTTGGTATGGCAATTTATCAGTGGAAAAGTGGTGGTGAAATCATTGTCACTCGAATCGCCGAAGTCATGGGTGCAGGATCAGGCTTTGTTCTTGCCCTGGCTACAGGTTTGGTTGGCTTTCTTGTCGCTCTGATAGCTGGTTATGCTGGATTTTCACTCCGGAAAGTTCTTATTAAGGAATATCAGATATCGTGAATTTTTATGAAAGTTCGCCGGTATGAAAAAACCAACCAAGAATATTGAGATATACGAAGAACCCTTGCGAACCATTCCACATAATGTTTTTAGGGACAACAATCCTGATTATGATGAGTTAGAGCGTAGGCCTAGAATGCCAGTAGTCGCGCTCCTGGATAACATCCGCAGTATGTTCAATGTGGGATCCATGTTTCGTACCGCCGACGGAGCCTGGCTGGAAGAGATCATCATAAGTGGCTATACCGCCTCACCTCCACGAAAAGAAATCGCCAAGACCGCACTGGGAGCAGAGTACTCCGTTCCCTGGAGAAATATTCCTGACCCAGTAGATGCCATTCGTGCGTTGAAACAAAGAGGCTATACGGCCATTGCACTTGAACACACCACAAGAAGTCAATCTTATACCAGTGTGGATTATGATTTTCCCCTGGTTTTTGTGGTGGGTAATGAAGGTGTTGGGGTTCAGGATGAAATAGTCAAAGAATGCAATTTTGCTGTGGAACTCCCCCAAAATGGCATGAAAAGCTCCATGAATGTGGCCGTAGCTTTTGGGATCATGCTCTATGAGCTGAGACGTCAATGGGACTTGAAAACGTAACGCTCCCCCAAACTAAAACATTCAAAAGACTCTGGTATTCCTAAGGTTAACTCACATCAATTAATGCTGGGAATTGTTGCGTTACGGCTTACTTTTTTACCAATTGACATGGCTCACAAGCGGGGAATCAAGCTTTGAACTCGGTTAAACTGATCCATATATTGAACGATATTCAATTACAATAATACTCATAAGGAGGATTTATGATTAAAAAGGTACTTATTTCAATTTTAGCTCTCTCACTAGCCGTTGGTGTTTTTGGCCAGTCGCTGGAAGAGAATCTTGGCAGTATGCTCAGTGACAATGCCGAGATGTATTTAATGCCATTAGGTGATGCATTCGGTGCATCAATGAATTCTGGATGGTATCACAGATCTCGCGTCCACAAAATGCTGGGTTTTGATATTAGTCTCAAAGCAATGGTTTCTGCTGTTCCAGAGGAGAGTGAGTTTTTTAACTTCGCTTTGAATGAGAGCGCCATGGAGTTTGACCTGGATGACTTGGTTGGCCAGGATATCAATCCACTATCTCTCACATTTGCTGACATTTATTATGAGACGGATACACGCACTCCAACGTTTTTTGGTCCAGCTGATAGTGCCGGATTGTTAGTCACCAATCAGAGCCATCTTGCTGGTTTGTTTGAAGCTCACCTTAGAACTGAGATGACAGCACAGCTTACCAGTCAGGGTGTTCCAGCCAGTCAGATTCCCGCATTGGTTGATGCTGCCGTTGCCAGTGCAAACATTAGTGGTGAAGTTGCTTCTCTGGATTTGGATTTACCCCTCCCTCCAGGAATTGGACTTGCAGCCCTTCCTCTGGTTATGCCTCAGATTTCACTGGGCCTCCCCATGGGGATTGAGCTGACCCTCCGCGGTATGCCAGATATTGAAGATGAGGATATTGGTACAATCAGTATGTATGGTGGCGGTGTTCGTGTGAACATTGATCAGTTTATTCCCATCCCACTTTTTCCCGTAGATATTACAGCAGGTGCTTTTTTCTCACAGTTGAGCATTGGTGATATTGTTGAATCATCAAACACATCTATTGGTCTTCAGGTTGGAAAATCCTTAAATCTTTTGATTTTTGGAGTCGGCGTCTATGTAGATGCTGCATACGAGATGAGCTCGTTAAGTATCGGTTATGACGTTGATCCAGAATTCGGGATTGAAGGCAATCGCATCCAGTTTGACATGGAACCTGATCCAGGTATGAGATTTGGCGCAGGGTTGCACTTGAAACTGATCCCTCTGACGTATTTCAATGTTCATGTTAGCCAGACACCTAATAATACTGTCCTGACAGGTGGTTTTGGAATCTCCCTGAGATAACTAAATCATAGATAGTTTACAAAAGGCCATCCTTCTGGATGGCCTTTTGTTTTGCTCAATAGTCGACCTGCCCACTACAAATATCCCCTCCATATTTATCTTAATACAGACGTTTATTTAGGCCATAAGCAGCCAATATCTTTGTATATTCCAGATCGAACTACTGGAGGCTTGATGACTGACTACGACGAACATATAGATGACGAAATGAATGTGATGAATGAAGGTGGGTCTTCCACAAAAAAAGGACCCAAACAAATCATTCAACTCAAAGATCCAGTCAGCAGTCTGGCCCTTAGAAAATCAATTTGTACAACTGGTGACACCAGCATTGCAGCTTGTCTCCAATTGATGAAAGAAGAGCGAATTGGCTGTCTGCTCATCACCGAGGATGATAAGCTGGTTGGCATCTTTACCGAACGGGATATCATTCGACGAATTGTTGGTAAAAATCTATCCCACGCTGACATTGATGTACAGGATTACATGACCAACGATCCTGACACACTGACGTCTGATGCCCCTTTGGCCTTTGCCTTAAATTATATGATTGTAGGTGGCTACCGTCACGTACCCATTGTGGATGAAGACAACAAACCTGAGTATTGTTTGTCTATCAAAGATATTGTGAAGCATATTGGGAATCATTATTTCAGTGAGATCGCTAATTTACCGCCGACACCCAAAAATCCTGGTTGGGCAACTGTAGATGGCGGCTGATTAATTCCTTTTCAAATCCATAAAGAAAGTATTTATTTTAATTGATTAATCGACCTGATATTGGCCGCGTGAAAGCCGTTCTCTTTGATTTCGATGGTGTGGTTGTACAGAGTGAAGACGTCTATGATCGAGCGACCAAGAAACTCGGCGACCTGTATGGTGTTGAGATTCCAGCCCCCTTCTATGAGGCCAATCGTGGTATTTCCGAAGCACTTTTTTATTCAAGATTTAGGACGGAATTTAATCTAGATGTTGATGTGGTATCTCTTCAGGAAAATGGTAAAAAGCTACTCTGGGCAGAATTCTCATCTTCTGTTCATTATACCCCTGGTTTTCAGCAATTTTACTCCAAAATCCGTAAGCGGGTGAGTCATGTAGCCTTGGTTACCGCCACCCCCAGACCACTCATTGACGAAATTTTTAAAAATTCAAACATCTCTGTAGATTTTGATTTTATCGTTACATCAAGCGATGTGGAGAACACAAAACCGGCTCCAGACTCCTACCTGAAGGCATGTGATAAAATTGGAGTGGAGCCTGTCCAGGCTCTCGTAATTGAGGATTCGCCCACTGGAGTGAGGGCCGCAACTGCAGCAGGTTGTCAAACTATTGCCATTACCACAAGCTGTGCTAGGGATTCCTTAAAAGAGGCGAATTTTATTGTTGACAGCTTCGGTGAACTCGAAGAACTTTTAACCATTGTGTAAGGGATATAAATGAGTTGGTATAAACAGTTTGATCTGGTGTGGTTTCCCGTCGTTGATTTTGAGCGAGCCAAAGCCTTTTATCAGGATGATCTGGAGTTTAAGCTGGTTCTGGAGGATAAGGATTCCAGCTGGGCCGAATTCCAAATTAGTCCTGGTGCTAAAATTGCCATCCATGGCGTCAAAGCCACAAACGCTAATCCCATAGGTGCCCTGGTCATTGATGTAGAAAATCTTGAAAAATCTGAACTATTTCTAAGGGGTAAAGGTATCAAATTATTCGATAAGGAAGAAATCCCAGGTCTTACACGTCTGGCCTCATTTACGGATCCAGATGGCAATGTTATCCAAATAAGCCAGTCTCTGGTGGGGTAAGCTAGATTTCATGAGCGTAATCATTCTTGATTCAGCGATGGGATCCCGCCTCGAAGAGATGGGTCACAAGCTCACCGCACCCCTCTGGTCAGCCACTGTTCTGCAATCCAGCCCTGAGGATATCACTCAGATTCATAAAGAGAATATTGAGGCTGGTGCTCAGGTCATTACAACCAATACATTTAGGACTACGCCATATGCTTTGCATCAGGCAGGTCTCTCTGGCGTGGATGCACATACCCGTGCTCGAGCCTTAACCCTCCTGGCAATTCGCCTGGCCTGGAAAACGGTCCAAGAGTCAGGGAAAGATATAAAAATAGCTGCATCAATTGGTCCCCTGGCCGATTGTTGGACCCCCCAGGAATTCCCTGGAAATATTATCTCACGACCCTGGCATGATGCCCAATTGGATAATCTGGCTCATCACTCAACAGATATTATCCTCATTGAAACCATGAATTCTGCCCGGGAAGCCAAAGGTTTAACGGAGTTGGCCCTAAGGTATGAAAAGCCGGTCTGGGTATCTTTTGCCCTCAATGGAGAAGGTAATATCTACAATGGTGATGATATCGTTGCCACGGCCAAATTTCTTGAGAAGAAGGGTGTTTCCGCCATCGGCGTGAATTGCTCTAATCTTGAAGTATCCAAAATGGCTCTAAGTGAGCTGCGGGAAGCAGTCTCAGTACCCTTGCTAGCCTATCCCAATGTGGAGCTGGAACAACCCGAGGGTAAAAAGAAGAAAAAGAATAAAAAGGTAAAGCTAACAGAATTCGTGGCCTGGTCCGAAGAGGTCAAGGAACTTGGCGTGGAATTTATTGGTGCCTGTTGTGGCTCAGATCATACATATATCAAAGCATTGGCTGATCAAAATAATTCCTAATTTCATCAGTTGTTAACCCGACAAAACTTTTCCAACAAACTCACAACATGGTTCCAAGCTAAACGGGCGCATTTACCTGTGCCTGGTCGAGGTGATTCCAATCCCTATGCTATTTGGGTTGCTGAAGTCATGCTTCAGCAAACACAAGTTACAACCGTTTGGCCATACTACGAAAACTGGATGGAGAAATACCCCTCAATCTCAAGCCTGGCTGTTGCAGATCAGGATCAAGTCTTAAAAAGCTGGGAAGGCCTGGGTTACTATTCCCGGGCCAGGAATCTCCACAGGGGTGCGCAGTATGTGACGGATACGTTTAACGGTAAGCTCCCTGAGACAGTACCTGAGCTACTGAAAATACCTGGCGTTGGCACCTACACTGCTGCCGCCATTGCCAGCCTGGCGTTTGGAATCCCAGAGCCACTTATTGATGGAAATGTTTTGCGTGTTTACTCAAGAGTAACACGACTCACGGCAGATATCGGTCTGTCCAAGACAAAAGCTACAATCACCAGTGAATTGGCTCAACTGATCAACCCAGAGCAACCGGCCGAGTTTAACCAGGGTCTCATGGATCTGGGGCGGGTGATTTGCACACCTCGGAATCCAGATTGTGAATCCTGTCCCTTAAAAAAGATCTGCCTCAGTGCCAGGACTGAAGATGTGGAATCCTTTCCGGTGAAGGAGAAACGTAAACCCCTTCCGCATTATCATATCGTTATTGGCCTAATCCAAAAGGGGGACTATTTTCTCATCCAAAAACGCCCTGTCAACGGTTTGCTGGGAGGTTTGTGGGAGTTTCCAGGTGGAAAAATTGAGAGGGGGGAGAAGAGCGAAGCTGCTCTCCTGAGGGAAATCAAAGAGGAGACAGGTCTGGATGTCGACCTGGGGAAAAAGATTGGGACCATCAACCATGCCTATACACATTTCAAAATCACCATGTCAGCCTGGTTTTGCGATTGGATTGCAGGTGAGGCCCAAACCAATGCCTCAAGTGAAAACAAGTGGATCCATTTTTCTGATATGAATACTTACGCCTTCCCAAAGGCAAATTTAAAAATTCTCGAACTCATCTCTCCGCCAACATAAAAGGTAATTCTTTTTTAATTCTAGAGGCGGGATCGGGTGGATGTATAGGGGTGGGGCGTTTATCTTATAGACCGTTTAAAACATTGAAGGAGATCATTCCATGATACGTATTCTGTCTGCTCTATTCCTGAGTATCACCTGTGTGATAGGACAAATCCAGTTAATCCCCCAGTCAGTGGCTGCCACCGATGACCCCATGTCAGTGAGTATCAATCCTGCTGGTTTGGCATTTAACAATCACGCTGAAACCATATTGGTTGGACATTTTGACGGCAGTGCTTTTACCAAAGATTTCGGCTACTATAGTCAGAACAGGACCACTGGTTTTGGGTATCAGTGGGATGTGATTTCTGCTAGAAATATTTATCAATTCAGCCAGGGGTTTAAAGTATCAAAGTCCCATGCCATGGGAATCACCTACTCCTTTGATCATTCAAACTGGAATGAGGGTCGTTTGGATGTGGGGTGGATGCATCGCCCCTTCCCCATGATGGCGCTTGGTGCCAATATTCAGAACGTCTGGTCTGCCAACGATGCATTCAGGCATTTAACTGGGGGGGTGGCTTTTCAAGGTCGGACCGGTCGCTGGGGTGGCGGTGTAGATCTGGGGGTTACCATCGATGATTCCGGTGCTGAAACAGATTATATCATGGACCAGAGTATGACCGTATTCATTGAACCACTGAAAGGCTTCCGTGTGAACGCCTGGGTGGATTTGGACAATACAAAATCAACTGGAATATCCCTGAGTATGTTTTTGCCAAACATGGGCTATGAAAGCCATACGCGGTCAACCAACAATGCTCAGTCTCTTGTGCTTCGCTCGTCCCAGAACCGCTACCGTACCTTTTTTGGTGGAAATATGGCGAAGAAAAACAAGAAGAACTATTTGCGGATGCACCTTAAGGGTCTGATCATTGAAGAGCCTGTGATGAAACGTCCAAAGATGCCGTTTGATTTCAATCTCGATATTCCCTTCCTTGGAAGCCAGAACGTTTATGTACAGCAACTGAAAAAACTCATCGATCAAATAGATGAATATACCGAAGACCCTAATCTAGATGGGTTGATTATTGATCTGGGAAATATCAGGGGTGGTTTTAGTAAAATATCTGAAATAAGGAACGCCTTTCAACGTTTCCATGATGCCGGGAAAGAAATCATTGTCTATAGCAAATTCGGCCTGGGAAATGGCTCGACCTATCTTCTTTCCATGGCAGATGAAATTTATGTCCACGAGATGGCAGGCGTTGATCTTCGCGGATTAAGTATGGAAATTACCTTTTTTAGAGGTCTACTGGACACCTTGTCCATCGTTCCTGAGGTGTGGCGGGTCAGTCCTTACAAGACAGCTGGAGATACCTTCTTGAACAGCACAATGTCTGACGCCATGCGTGAAAACTATTCACAGTTGCTGGATGGCGTCTACGAAGAATTTGTACGAGGAATATCAGAAGGAAAAATTTGGGGGGATGAAAAAACTCGAGCAGTGATTGATGCCGGACCCTATTTGCTCACTGCTGATGCCCAAAAAGCAGGGTTGATTACAGGCACAATGTACCCAGATGAGTTCGAAGACTATGTAAAAAACCTTAATAAAGGTAAGGTCAATATCATTAAACCAGAGAAGGAAAATATTTATCCTGATTATCAGTACGCCTGGCGAGATGACAAGACCAATGATCGTATTGCCGTTATATATGCTGTCGGGGGAATCGTCTCAGGTAAGACAAAACCAGGTCCTTCAGGCTCAAAAAACATGGGAGATGAAACCATTGCTGCAGCCATAAAGCAGGCTCGTGAAGATAAAAGCATCAAAGCAATTGTTCTCAGAATAGATAGTGGTGGTGGTTCTGCCCTGGCCTCAGATATCATGTGGCGGGAGATCATCAAAACCACCCGGGAGGACTCCAGCAATGTGAAGCCCTTTATTGCATCCATGTCTGATATTGCCGCATCAGGTGGATATTATATCGCCTGTGAAGCGGACAGTATTATTGCTTACCCATCCACAATCACTGGGTCGATTGGGGTTATTGGATCACGCTTGAATTTTTCCCAGCTCAAGGAGCGCTTTGGTCTACATACGGATAAAATCATCCATGGAAAACATGCTGATTTTGCCAGCGGCAATAGATTGGCCAGCGATGAGGAATCAGCTATGATTCTGGCTTCAATTAATGATACCTATTTGAGATTTAAAGAGCGTGTTGTAGCTGGTCGTGAAAAGCTTAATGATGTTGATGCTCTGGATAGCCTGGCTCTGGGACGTGTATGGACGGGCAGTGATGCAAAGTCATATGGTCTTATTGATGAATTAGGCGGTTACTATGATGCCATAGAATTGGCCAAAGCGGCAGCCGGGATTGAAGGAGATGTTGATATCGTTGAGTTACCCAACTATAAGCACAAAACTGATTTCAAGAAGTTATTGGGTGGCGAGAGCCGCATCGGCCTTGGATCTGATGTGCTGGAGACACTTCAGTTAGCTGATTTGATTACCATTCTTGAAGGCGACCAGGTTCAGATGATTCTACCCGTAAAAATTGAGATTAAGTAAGTGAGCCGACCACCAAGTGAGCATTTTTCGTAGTCTCATTGGTTCAGGTGACAAATGCCCCAGAACTTGATTGAAAAGATAGCTCAGAGCTTTGCTACAAAGCTGAAGCAGGGGACTCGGCTTCACCAGGGTGATTTCCTGTTTGTCTCACCCCAGCATATTCTGACCCATGACAATACTGGTGCGGTGATAAACAAATTTCTCGCTATAGGGGCCCAGAGAATACACAATTCTCGACAACCCGTATTTGCCCTTGACCATAACGTTCAAGATACAGGAAGTGGTAATCTTCAGAAATATACTGACATCGAAACCTTTGCCCGGGAGAAGGAAGTAGATTTCTATCCTGCTGGCCGAGGTATTGGTCACCAGATCATGTGTGAAGAAGGGTATGCCTGGCCTGGGACCCTGGTGATGGCTTCTGATAGTCATGCCAATATGTATGGTGGGCTCGGGGCTCTTGGAACACCAGTGGTGCGTACTGATGCCGCAGCCATTTGGGCAACAGGACAAACCTGGTGGCAGATTCCCCCCGTTGCCTCCGTTGAACTCACAGGTCTTTTGAGACCAGGAGTTTCCGGGAAAGATGTTATCATCACGTTGGCCGGTCTTTTTAATGGGGATGAAGTGCTTAACCATGCCCTGGAGTTTACTGGAGGTGGTGTGGCATCGCTCAGTATTGACCAGCGCTTGACAATTGCCAACATGACCACTGAGTGGGGCGCCCTGGCAGGTGTTTTCCCTATTGATACAGTGACTTTTAACTGGCTTGAGTCAAGGGCCGTTGTTCTTGAGAAGAGAGGCTTATCGGGGATCCCTTCTGATGCGAATGCAATTGATGGGGCTTCACCCCGGCTGAATTTTGGAGCTATCTCAAAGCTCAAGCATTCCGCGCCTTTTGCTGATCCAGATGCCTATTATGCCAAAAGCTTAACCCTGGATTTAGCCACCATAGAACCACATATCGCTGGTCCAGATTCAGTGAAAGTTATTCGCCCTGCCCAAACGCTTGAACAGGAGAATTTGAAAATACACAAAGCCTATCTTCTCTCATGTGTAAATGCCCGGGTTACTGATCTGGCAGAAGCTGCCAGCACCATCAAGGGACAAAAAGTAGCCAGGGATGTGGAATTCTACATTGCGGCTGCTTCAAGTGAGGTACAGGCAGAGAGCGAATCCCGAGGGGATTGGCAGATTCTTCTAGATGCCGGGGCAAGACCGTTGCCACCTGGTTGCGGACCCTGTATTGGGCTTGGAGTAGGTTTGCTTGGTGAGAATGAAGTTGGGATATCCGCCACCAATAGAAATTTCAAGGGGCGAATGGGCGCTAAAAGCGCCAGGGCTTATCTGGCCAGTCCCTCGGTGGTAGCGGCCTCAGCAGTTGCAGGAAAGATTGTATCCCCATTTAATTACTCAGGGGGAAGCCCCCAGGGTGAAATCAGCTTAAATACACAGCAAGCTCACCAGATTCATGATATTGTTATTCAGGATGGTTTTCCGAAAAAGCTTTCGGGAAGGGTTCTGTTCTGTCATACGGATAACCTGAATACAGACGGCATCTTCCCCGGCAAATACACCTATATAGACTCGTTTTCTCCTGAACAGCAGGCTGCAGTTGCCATGGAGAATTATGATAGTGAATTTACAGGGTTGGTCAGACCAGGTGACTTTCTTGTAGGGGGTTTTAATTTTGGCACTGGTTCATCACGTGAACAAGCGGCTACGGCATTAAAATACTGCGGGTTGGCTCTGGTTATCGCGGGGTCATTCAGTGAAACCTACAAAAGAAATGCTATCAATAATGGGTTTTTAGTGCTGGAAGCTCCTGATCTGGTCAGAGATTTGCAGGATCATTACGGTCGTGACAAATATACTGTAGCCACAGAAATTGAGGCCGCCATAGATTTTGGCAGCAGTAGCATTGATTATAATGGGAAAATTTATTCGCTCAGTCCTGTGGGGATTGATGCCCAGACCTTGTTCCTTTCAGAAGGACTGGAAAACTGGGTAAAAGAAAGGCTGACATGAGTTTTAATTCTTTTCTAGTTAAAAAGACCCAACCCAAAGGTGTCGAAACCGGCTCGCCTGAGTTCAGGGGCCACGTTGGTGTGCTTGAAGGCTGGGTATCTATCATCGGCAACTTCGTTCTGTTTGTTGTCAAGTTGATTTTTGGGTGGATGGCAAACAGTATCGCCCTTATTGCTGATGCCTTCCATACTCTGTCTGATGTGGCCACATCAATTGTGGTCATTGTTGGGTTCAAGGTGTCTCAAAAGCCCGCGGATAAGGAGCATCCATTTGGTCATGGCCGTGCTGAAACCATTGCCACACTGACTATCGCTATCCTCATGGCCGTCGTGGCGCTGGAGTTCTTCAAAAGTGCCGTAGACCGGTTATTCTTTTCGGACTCAGATATTGACGTATCTCTTTTGAATTGGGTGTTCATTAGTGTGGTGACCCTTACGGCCATGGCAAAATGGTGGATGGCCAGCTTTGCCTACTACTTGGGAGATTTGATCAATTCAGATGCCCTGAGGGGTGATGCGGTCCACCACAAGAGTGATGTCTATACAACTGTCCTGGTCATTGCTGGATTAGTCGCTGCCAAATATGGAATTCCCCATGTGGATGGTATTATGGGATTGGGGGTGGCAATTATGATCCTCCAGGCTGCCTATGAGATCGCCAGGGAGGCAATAGACGACCTGCTTGGCAAGCCGGCAAGTGCAGAGGTCATACAATCTATCACGGAAATGGCGATGTCAGTGCCAGGAGCGCGCCAGGTTCATGATGTGGTGGTTCATAATTATGGTGAACAGAGTTTTATTTCGCTACACGTGGAGATCGATGAAGCTACGGCTCCAGCCATCGCCCATAATATTGCTGATAATGTAGAGCACAAACTGGCTCACGAACTCAATGCCGAGGTGGTAACTCATATTGATCCAGTCGCTGCTTCAGGAGAGGTTGTCGGGGATATTCGCTCCATTATTGAGAAGACCCTGGGTACTTTCAGTGAGAATTTCAGTGTTCAGGATTTAAGAATTGTAGGGGAGGACCCCGTGGAATCCATTCTTTTTGAACTTCCAGTGCCTGCAGATTGCTTTCAACAGGACGAGATAGAAAGTGCAATAAGAACCTCTTTGAGCAAAGCTCATGAACGGGCAGTAGTCATTATTGAGTTTAAGGCTCAGATGACGGAATAGCTTTTAAAAGTGAAAAGTGAAAAGAGAAAAGTGATAAGTGAAAAGTGTAAACTGAAAAGTGAAAAGTCAAAAGTGAAAAGTGAAAAGTGAAA